>JASGMC010000097.1 GCA_030156625.1 Methanoculleus sp. | reverse complement strand
CCGGCCCGCTTCATCCCCTGGATGATCCGGCCGGGGAGCGACCCGACGTAGGTCCGCCGGTGTCCGCGGATCTCCGCCTCGTCCTTGACCCCGCCGAGGCTGATCCGGACATATTTCCGTCCGAGAGCGTCCGCGATGCTCCGCCCGAGGCTCGTCTTCCCCGTGCCGGGCGGGCCCGCGAGGAGGAGGATCGAGCCCTGCTTCTCCTCCTTGAGCTTCATGACCGCGAGGTGCTGGATGATCCGCTCCTTGACCTTCTCGAGGCCGTTGTGGTTGCTCTCCAGCACCCGGCGGGCCTCCTCGATATCGATGCTCTTCTTCTCCTCGATCGTCCAGGGGAGATCGAGCAGGAGGTCGAGGTAGTTCCGGATCCCCTGGCTCTCGTGGTGCTGGCTCCCGCCCGTCTCGAGTTTCTTCAGTTCGGCGAGGGCCTTCTTGCGGACCTCCTCGGGCATCGTCGAGCGCTCGATCCGCTCCCGGTAGTTCTCCTCGCCGGACGAACCGTCGCAGCCGTTGAGCTCCTCCTGGATCACCCGGAGCTGCTCGCGGAGCATCGCTTCGCGGTTCGCTTTTCCGATCTTTTCGGAGGCCTTTCTCGCCACCTCGATCCGAAGGCTGATGCTCTCGTTGAGGTTCACGAGGAGGGCGAGGAACGCGGCGTAGCGCTCCCGGACGGAGACGGTCTCAAGGAGCGACTGCTTCGCGGCAACCTCCACCGGCATGAAGGGCACGACGAACGCCATGATCTGGTCGACGGACCCCATCCTGTCGACGGGCCGGGTGAACTGCTCGGAGCCCTGGAAGTTGGCGCTGATGTCGTGGACGGCTGCTTTGATCTCTGCGAGCATCTTTTCTCGGGTCTCCTCGTCGATATCCATGATGTCCGGGAGGGGTTCGAAGGCGGCGTAGAACTGCCCGTCCCTCTCCGAGACGGCCACGGCCTTCACCCGGCGGACCGCCCGGGCAAAGACCAGGTAGCCGTCGTCCGCAGGCTGGGCGTGCGTGACCATGAGGAGGTTGCCGGTCGTGTACAGCCCCTCGGCCGGGATCTCTGCAGGCGGGGTGCCGCCCTTGACGGTCAGGCCGACGGCGGAGGCCGATCCGTCGCTCTTCATGGCGGCGATCAGCAGCTCGCCCAGGGCCGTATCGACCTGGAACTTCGTCCGCGTCTCCGGGTAGACCACGGTCTCGAAGAGCGGTATGACAATCGTCTCGTTGCTGTCAGCGAGTGGTGAGTGCATGGTGACTCCAATCATTTAGTTCGCATTTACCTAACTTTATGGCCGGCCAAAAAATTACCTGACCTTCCTGAGGATCTCAATCAGGAGATCCACGTCTCTCTCATCGAGCGTCCGCACCATCCTCTCGATCATCCGGTAGAGCGCGTCTCGTTCGGCGTTTGCCATCATCCGCCCCTTCTCGGTCAGGCGGATGTAGGCCATCCTCCCGTCACCGGGGCACTTCTGCCGGTAGGCGCACTCCATCCGGACGAACCTGTCGATCATCTCCGTGACGGTAGGTTTCGAGTTGCTGGTGATCTCGGCGAGTCTGCTGAACGTCAGGTCGTGGTGCTCGTCGATGACTTTCAGGTAGGCGATCTGTTTTGCCGTCAGATTGTTGAGCCCGCATTCGGCGGCGATCTCGCGGGAGCATTCGTTTTTGATGGCAACCAGGCGATCAATGACCTCGAACAGATGCTCAACTCTCGCCGTCATAGTTGATGCAGATTAGTTTGGCTTGACCTAACGATAAAGGTTGTGATGGGCGGGGGCACTCCAGAGTATACGTCTCAGTTGATGGAGTTCTTCTCCTCCAGGGGGCGGAAGGGTTCGCGAGAACTGTCTCGGTGATAGATCCTTGGTTCTACGGGGATGATCCCGGTCTTTCCCGGCGGGATCCGCTCCATGATCGAGATGTGGTAGTCGGGCCTCCCCTCGCCGGATATGGTGAAGTTGATGCTGACCAGGATGGGCTCAGGATCGTCCGATACGGGGCGGAGCGAATCCGGGACGATGATGTATGGAGAGGCATTCCCCGCTTTCGAGAGGCGTGAGAGTCCCGGCACAAACCCGCTCGCCGCTATCTCCTCACGCGAGACCTCTCTTAAGAAACCCCCTGAGTGAGCGGCGGAGACATCCGTGAGATCCGCACCGGGGAGACGCAGTCCAAGCATCTCCCCATTCTCTGTCCTAACCGGGAGAGTCGTACAGTTGTCAGAGGTCATCCACCGGAGGTCCTCTCCGGAAAAGACCGGTGAACCGCCGACTGCAGGGAGGGGAACGACAAACTCCGTGATCGGATCTCCCCGGTAGCCGGACAGCCCGGTAACGGAGACGGCGTATGAGTAATCCCAGGAATGCTCCGACATCATCCGGGTCTGATGATAGTGGACGAGAATGTTTCCGCCGATGGCGACAATCGCGATGGCGAGAAGCGAGACAACAACGACTTTGGCGAGAAAGGAAATTATCGAGGGAGCCATCTTCCATTCACTTCCTGATCCGCAGGACTGCGGCGCTCACGATCCACCATGAGATTCTCCGCACGGGACCGTCCATCAAAGGTGGATACCCCCGGGAATGACGTGGTATTCGGCCGGGACCGGGACGAAGCCGGACTCTGTGCTCGAAACGGCCGTATTCACCGTCGCCGTCCAGGTATCCTCCTCTATCAGGTATTTCATGCCCCCGCCGCCCCGGTACTCGAGGTCAAACGAGATCGATGTGGCGTTCTCCGGCGGGACAAAGCCGTCGAGGAAGACGACGGTGGTGTAGGTGCCGCCCGATCCCCGGGTGAACTCGGCGACGCTCGCGTTCTCGGGGGTCCCGAGGACCGGCACGAGCAGCCGCGGCTCTTCTTTCGTCTCGAACTCGCCGGTCGGTCTGAAGATATCCTGCGCGTAGTCTTCCGTCGTCGTGAACGCGATCATCTTCCCGTACGGCGTCTCCCGGATCGCCGTCCGCCACCCGGCGGGCTGGAGAACGCTGGACGACTCGAAGATCACCAGATCGCCCTCCGCATTCGCCGGAACCGGGATCATGACCGTGGCGGTGCCGTTCACGGCGAGATCGGACAGACCGGTGATCTTGATCATGTAGGAGTCGTTCGGCATGGTCGTCTCGACGAACGCGGGAAGAAGAAGGAGCAGGAAGATCACCGCGGCGAGGATGGTGACCGCTATCAGCAGGTTCAGTAAGGTTTTTTTGGTATTGGTACGCTGTTCGCCCATCTCCCCACCATCACCCACCGGAGGGGCCCCGCCTTCCGGGATCTATGCATGAGAAGTCAACGTCCCCCTATAAACGATTTCTGTCACGATCCTCTACACGTTGAGGCATTCTGATCATTTTGCCCCCGGAAATGCGCCTCCGCCGATCCGGGAGACTCGCTGTCCCGGCCGATGGAAAACTTGCGCTGTCAAGCGAACAGCCGGCATCAGGGGCAAAGGCTACCAGAAATAAACGATTCTGGCATTCTCCGGATTCACGCACGCTCATGCCTCTTCAAGGGCTCAAGAAGATTTCCGGTTGCGGGACCTGGGCATCCGGAAAAGGGATTTGAAAGCCCACCGGCGGTCCCTGAACGCAAATTTGCTTTTCACTTCGCATGCATTAGAACTCGCTTATCGGAACCCAATTTCCACCACCCTCGTACCTCGCAGCATGAACGTTTACCGGGATCGCTCCGCGAATGTCAGGAGGAACATGCTCCAGAATACTCACCCGGAACGTATCTCCCGATATAGAATGATGGATTCCCTCAGATACGGTTAACTCCAGGCTAACGGCAACATCTGTTGCATTCGCATTCAGAGGCACAAGATCCTTCGGGAGGAAGAGGACCGATGTGTATCCGGACCCATCCTGCGTGCTGGAATTCCATCCTGCAGAGGAGTTGAGACCGTCACGCATGAGCGGGGAGAGAGACTCATTCTGAGGGTCTGTCAGCCTTAGCTCACCGGGATCAAAATTTTTGAAAAATTCTGCGTGGACATCAGTAAGATTCGTACCGACCGATTGAAAAGCAAGCATTTTGCCATAGGGGGTTACGACAATCACCGATTTCCAGTTGCCGAATTGCCTGTACTGGAGTTCTTCTTCCGAAAAAACCAGCTCCCCGTCCCTCATAGGCATCGGCACGATAATATCGGTGACCGGTTCGTCGATATAGTTGGAAAGGCCGCCTATTGTGACCGTATATCTGTAATAGCCCGGGTTTGAGTTAATCCAGGCAACTCCGAACAGGGTAAGGAAGAACATAAGAATGACGGTAACTGCAGCCGCCAAAAATAGAATTTTGAGTTTAGTTAAGGATGCCATCGTGTCTGTGCTCCATGGGTCGATTCAGGGACGGGTAACATAGTACTTCCTTCAGTCTCTTTCTTCGGAGGCAGGAGAGGCATTCCTTCAAACATGGGAAGAGCACACGTTCCCATTGCCTCCGGGCATGCGGGATGTTCACCCGGACGTTTGGCAAACCGGCGGGGTGAACTTCCGCATTGGTGCAGGCGACGCCCGCGGTACCCACGATTGTCCACCTGGACGTTTCATGATAAACCGTTTATGGGACAAACACAATTTTGAAGCCTACCTCTATAGGAAAAAACAGGCTGCGGCCCTGGGGATTGTGACCTCCTCAAGTTGCACCGCATAGACGCATCCACCTTGAGAGATCCGTTTGAGGACCAAAGACCAGCTCCGGCGGAGAGATGAATATCGTGAACTTCACCGGGATATTCACAATTCCCATCTCCCTTGCCCGCTCGTCAAGCATCATATACACTGCCTCTATCGAAGAAACATTCTTTGGCGGAGGCGGGCCGTTCCAGATACTCACCCGGAGATACCCGTCACCGTCGTAGCCGAAATCGATGAGAGAGCCGTTGGGATAGAGGTAGTGCTCCCATATCAGATTTTTCGTGGCGGCGGTGAAGTTCGCCAGATTTAAGCCCATCCCGCCTTTCGAGAAGGGAAGCCCTCCGAACGTGACGGTGATGGGCTCCTTCTTGTTCAGGCTGGCTTTGAGGTGTTCGATCTCCTGCCAGGCGAATACCGGCTGGGATGACTGGAGTCTCGCGGCGGACGTTGCCGACCCCTGAACACAGAGGTTTTCGGAGAGGTACAGTCCTGCAGAGAGGCTAAAAACAACAGCGAATAGTAACGTTGGGACCAGGAATCTACTCATATTCGTGCATCCTCAATCTTGCAGGCGCCTCCTGCGGTACTCACGATTGAGAGTTCAACGCTCTTCCATACCCCTTTTCTGTCCCGATCAGCTACGTGTCGAGAGATTTCGATCCACTTTGCCTTCTGAAGCACGCCGCAGGCGGTCTGAGGGTCACGCCTGCCGGTGTTTGGCCGATTCCGGACAACGCCTCTCCCCGGGAACCTCCCTACGGCCATGTCGTCAGCACCTCGTAGTACGCACCCCCGTACTCCAGGAGCGGGTACAGCCCATGCTCCCCTCCGGGACCGTAGGTATCGTGGAGCGCTTTGCTTTCCGCGTATGAGACGTTCGTCCCCCCGACGACGCGCCGGTCCCGGTAGCCCCACTCCCACGCCGAGGGGTTCCGTTCCTCGCCCCGGATGACCGCGGCGAGCGCGGGGTGCTGCTCGAAGTCCTTCTCGGTCAGGGGGACAATCATGCTCTCTCCCGGTTCCGCTCTCTCCATGACGTAGAGCATCGGCTGCCTGCCAGAATTCTCGTGAGCGTAGACGATGACGGCATCGGCGAGCATGAAGCCGAGGACGACCGCGACGATGCCGGCGAGGCCGCAGGCTACGATGAGCCCTGCCGTTTTGAACCGGTTCCTTGATTTAGGATTCGTATCTTCTTCCATTCCAATAGCACCTGTTTTTGACCCGATCTTAGGGAATCAGGGTGAGGGAGTAATAGTACGCACCGTCATATTCGACGTACGGCCGGTTCTGCGCCTCGACATCGGGACCGAACGACTCGATAAGTACTTCCCGTTCCAGGTATGTCACCGGAACATTCCCAATCGTTCGCTTGTCGAGGACACCATCTGGATACCAGGGCCCGGGATACCGGTTGTCGCCCCGGATCGCGGAGTCGAGCGCCGGGTGCTGCTCGAAGTCTTTCTCGGTCAGGTGAATGACGGATACATTTTCCGGCAGTTCTCCCCGGACCTCCCAGACGGTCAATATCGGAGACCCGCCGCTTGCTTCGAGCCAGGCGAAGAAGGCGGTATACCCGAGCACAACCATCATGGTGAGGATGATGACGCCGATGAACGCCAGAACCCCCACGATAACCAAACGTTTTTCCGGTTTTGATTTCATGTGACCTCCGTTATTACCTTCATCAGATCCTGCCGGAAGGAGAGCGTTCTATATCCTTCCGAAGGATTTGTTCTTTCTTTTCCGACGCGTCTTGTCTCTAATTTCTGTAACCTCATGTCCTTCGGTAACAATTTAAAAAAGTGGTTGGGGTGGAATTTGCATCTACTCTCAATCAGGAGTGGTAGTTTGCAACCGTCCATTTTGTCTCCCGGATTCTCCTTGCGTTGTCATGATCGGCATCTCCGTGGTAGTTGTCCGACGAAAACTCAGTGGTGCTCATTGCCTCGTTGAAGAAGCTGTACGTCACCGAAATTTTGGGAAGCGGGTCAAACCATTGGCAGGCTCTACGGTAAGACGGCGTCGTCCGGTTTTGATCCAGATCCTGATGGCCTGTATCAAAGAGATGCCCCAGTTCATGGATGCTCACGCACCTGCGGCCATGTGTGGTACCTTGGTACCAGAGGTCGTCAGGGACCATCTGGGCCCAGGCATGCCGATGATTAGCTGGGTAGTAGCCGTAAGAAAGTCCCTGTGCGGAACCATCTGCATCGTAACCGCCAACATACAGTGCGAGATCCGAAGCCCAGAGATCAAGGTCACTATTCGGATAGACCCTTTCAAACGCGGCAACAGGGTTGCTCAGGATATCAGACTGACTTGAGAGTTGAGTCCGCCTGGAATCGGTATATGCCATTACACTGAGCGCTACCATAATATCATCCCGATCAAACTGCCGGTTCGCTTCGGCTACGATATCCTGAGCGACTGCTTTCCAGTTGCTCTGATCCTGGTAAAACTGGTTATCGGTAACAACCAGGAGCGTGACCGTGGCATACTGATCCCGGAGCCCTATCGTGGATGATTCCAGACCTTCAGATCCGTCGGTCGAAGTGTACCCTTCCGGGGGTGTGAGCGTCCCGTAGTCGATAACAACCGATCTATCAAGATTTTCAATGTCCTGGGAACTGTAGATCACATGCAGAGGCGACGTTTCTTTTTCTGCGCGCGCTCGCGACTCAACCGGGGTGATCCAGAACGTCTCATTCCCGAGTGTCACGCTCCCGACGAGGACGTTTTTCCCGGTCGTCAGGAGGACATCGCTCCCATCGACACCGGCGATCGTTCCTTCGTACGAATCGATGCCGTCGTCGATCTGCTCAAAATCCATCCTGTGCAGTTCGGCCTGATACTCCTTGCCGTGGATCCGGAGCGGAAGTACACTCTGCACCTGCTTGCTCAGTGCAGCGTGATCGAACGTCACGAGATCGTACCGGATAATGCCCTTCGGTATATTCAGTTCTTCCGGCTCCGTGATTCCGGATGCCTGCATATCGGACACCGATGTAGCACCCGCAACCAGCACATCCATAGAATCACCAATGACTAGGGCCGGCTCGCCGCTGCCTGCGGTAGGGGTTCCTGTTATACCCTGAGCGCTCACCGCAGATACCGCAACCATGCTCACCAACATCACGGCCAGGAGCACAGAGAATATCCGTGGTCTAATTTTTTTGTTCATGTGTTTTTTCCTCCAGTTTTTCCCCGGAGGCAGGAGAGGCATATCTTCAAGTACGGAGAATGCGTACATCCCTTTGCCTCCGGGCATGCGGGATGTTCACCCATCCGATTCGCTCTTGGCCGGGTGGACCTCCCTGCGCTTCGGGGTTCCGGTACCCACATGTGAGAAATCAACGTTCTGCTATAAACGATTTCTGTCGATCCTCTCTACACGTTGAGGCTGTTCGATCCATTTTGCTTCCGAAAACATCCCACAGTCGACCGGTAACTCACACTGCGTCGACCGACAATAAACCCACGCGGCAAAGGAAAAATCGATACTGGATATCATGTCTCTGTCACAGATACCATTTTGCGGGAGGGCCCGGCACCAACGCTCACCCTGCGCGACAGGCTCTCTTCGCCATCGCCCGACTCCGACTCTTGGGCAGCCGGTCTGCCTCAGACCGGAGAACGTGTAGAGAGGATCGACAGAAAACTTAAGAGAGGTTGTTAGAGAAGTTCTCCCGTGGTATGATGACATACAACCGCATCTTTGCACTGGTGCTTGCGCTGGTCCTGATTGTGCCGCCGGTTTTTGCCGGAGGCAACGAATGTGCTGTGAACATCGCCCCAGAAGAGGACATCCCGGAAAATGACGTAGGGATACGTGCCCTTTACTCCATACATCAGGGAGAGACAAACTACCACAGCGCATACGTGCCTTCCGGGAGCTCAACGCTGTTTGTGGACCTGGACTGGTTCATTCCCCAGCAATCGCTGACGCTGAAGATCATCTCACCGAGTGGAAGTACCTACGCCTACTATCACGACACCGATCTGGATGGTGACAAAGACGCACAGATCCGCACGTGGATCCCCTCGCCAAAGGCCGGAACGTGGCAGTTCCAGGTTTACGGAGAAATTGTACGGGGCACGCAGGATTATTCCTTTGAAGCCACGGCGGGATAAACCAACCCCTTTTTATATTCCCGGTCACCTGATCTTTTTAATGCGGCATCAACTCCCTCTCGCGAGGACTGCTCTGCTCCTCCTCGTCCTCCTGCATATAATCGCCCCGGGGAGCGCTACCGGCACCATATCAAGCGAGGGGGAGTTTCCGGAGACGATACCGGACGATCCGGCCCCGCTATATATCTGGAACGTGCCGCTCAAGCTGATCCTGCTCGACTTCGTCTTCATGACCGCACCCCTGCTCTTCCTCCCGGTGCAGTTCCTCATATCAGTAACCGTATGGCTCGTTCTCGGTCAGAGGAGGAACTCCAGAAAGAATGTTCTCGAACACGACACCCGCCGTGCGGCATACCTCTGCATCCGGGAGAACCCCGGGATCAACCACGCTTCCCTCTCACGCAGGCTGGGGGTTAACATTGGAACGCTCCGGTACCACCTTGCAACCCTCTGCGAGACCGGACAGATAGTAGCTGAGCACGACCACGGGCAGGTGCGGTACTATGCGAACGGCAAGAGGGGCCATGAGGGAGAGGGCTACCCCATCAACGGGACACGAAAGCAGATCCTCGATCTCCTCGCACGGAACCCGGGGATAGCGCGAAAAGAGGTCGCATCCGCACTCGGGATCTCCGGCGCATCAGTGACCTGGCATACGGGGCTGCTCATCCGGGACGGTGCCATACGGAGCGAGAGGGACGGGAGGATGGTGCGCTATTTCCCCAGGCGGGATATCGTATTCCGGGCGGATAGGGGCGCAGACGCAACCGGTTAGGTCAC
>JASGMC010000096.1 GCA_030156625.1 Methanoculleus sp. | reverse complement strand
GCCTCCCGGAGCAGCGCTGCGTCCATCGTGCCGCCCACCTTCGGCGGGTTCACCTTCACGAAGTCGCTCCCGAGGGCCGCCGCGACCCCCGCCGCGCCCGCGATCAGGTGCGGGTCGCGCTCGTCCTTGACCGCTTTGCCCCGGGGGTACATCCAGAGCACAGTGATGAGCCCGTTCGCGTGCGCGTTGTTGATGATCTGCGCCGCCTGGAAGAGCATCATCGGCTCGTACTCGCTCCCGAGGTAGACCGTGTAGCCGACGCCGAGGATTGAAAGCCCCGTCCGGTCGCGGAGGTCGACGGCCTGCCGGACGAGATGGAGTTCTGAACTGAGCGGATCTCGCTGTGCGGTCCCGACCAGATGGGTCTTGGAGTTGAGTTTGACGAGGTAGGGCACGTCCCGGTAATCTCTGCCGTAGCGGGCGATCATCCCGAGTTGCGTCGCAAAGACCCCGATCCGCGCCCTGCTCGCGATCCGGAAGAGGTGTTCGGGGTCGGCGTCGTCGGGATGGATGCCTTCGCCGTAGAAGTCGTCGTTGAGGTGCTCGACCTTCTGGTCCCCGGCAAAGAGCATCAGCCTCCCGGTGCCGTGCGTGATCGCACCATAGTTCTCCCGGTACCTCTCCTGCTCCTCAGAGGGCACATCGAGAGGTATCCTGATATCGGGTGCAGATGGCATACCCCTTCTTCCCCCTCCCCCACATACTTAAGTGTTGCTGGAGTCCTGCAAATTAGAGTGCAATGGGCCGCGGTAGGTCGAATACGAGGTATCCAGATGTCCAGCGTAACCCGCTGGGTGAGGGTGTGATGGCCTCCTCTCCGGCAGAGGGGAGCGAGTTAACTGTTCTGGTTGGACCGGAAAGCATCTCACCTCCGGGTCATCATCCAGAGCTGAGAGGCGTTTGACAACCTCGAATAAACACAGCGTGCGACGATACCTGATTTAGGGGCCTGTGCTGCCCCTGTTACAGCACCGGGGACGTCTCCAGCATTGAAAACCGGCGGTATCGATATCCCACGGCCACCAAGAATCTTCCGCGGGAAAATGTCTCTGTCTAGCCTCATAATCTTTCACACTCTCAGGGTGGGGAAGAAAAACCGCATCATGACACCGATCCAGATTGGAAACGAGATCCTTCTCGTAATGAAATTATGCGGCCTCGAATGGCACAATACGATCAATATGGTTCTGAAAACCACCTCCTGAGCATGAACGTCCCCATTGAACAAACCGCTGCCCCTGCCGGTCAAAGCCTGACGATCTTTTTTGCAAGCTGACACCCTGTAGCGTTTCAACTGCCCTTAGCGGAGGAAAGAAACGTGAACAAACCCACATTTCTGTTTCACTGGAGGCTCCCCCTCTCAGAACACAATACTATTTAGCCTAGGAGATTCCCCTAGATTTACTCAAAGAGTTATATAAAAATCGCATTTGCCAATTCATATATATCTGGCTAACAGAATACGGTACCTGATATCAAATTTTGAGATTATGGTATAATAATTCTTTAAGAGGGAAAAGGGCATGAAGGACGTATTTGATGCATACCAAGACAGTTTTGAAGAGATCATTCAGATGGTTCAGCAAGGGAACTATAAAGGTTCCTTTGTAACATCTACATACCTTACTTTAGTTTCAACCACGTTAGACTACACCGATGGAATACTGATAAGTGAAGTACTAGAAGGGGTGTTTTCACAAGTAGGTCCTGCCGTAGAAGAATCAGAGCCAGAGGAAGTCAAAATTCTGAATGAACAGTTAACTGCACAAATGAGGATCGTCATAGAATCATATCGTGCTGAGGATAAGAATGCTCTTTATCTGGCCCTGCGAGATCTTCGTTCCATTGCTACAAAGTTCCAAATTCAGCATGCAAAACATGAGCCAACAAAAACAGCACGACAATCGCAACTGAGAATCCAGAATAAACTATATTAGTGAGGTCAACCATGGCATCCTTTCCAAGACAAATAGTCCAACCAGGAAAAGAATGGGATGAGCGGGAAAGGCGTGGCAGAGTGAATACTGCCTCCGTTGTTGAGAGACCACAACCCCAAAAGAGAACTGAAGAACTCAGGGGCGCGTCAGTGCCTCAACCCTATCACAATGAGATAATTACTGAAATGGACCAGGAATGGCTGAGTTGCCGCAACTATAACTCATGGCTAATCAACCGTTCTACTGGTAGTGCCGCCCCAATCATCGAGTTAAGCCAAGAAATACAAGCGTTGCGTGAGATAGTTCAGGAGCTTAGTGAATCAAATTCTGCACTGAGTGAGAGGGTTCAGGAACTTAGCGAATCCAATTCTGCATTGCAGTCAAGACTGTCAGCTTTAGAGGAACGGTTACTCAAAAATACGACTCTTGATAACTTGTGGGAGATCAGTGATAGAAACCTAAAAGTGCTCGAAGAGATGTCAGGTTTGACTCAGGCTCAGGGCAAATCAACAGAGCAAAATCCTTTTGATAGACTTAAGGGTCTGCTAAAAGAATATTCTGACGATACAGTCGACTCTGTTGAATTAGTCAATTCTGTACGAGGAAAGTGATGGAAGCACAGTTAGTGTACTTTGATAGTTGCATGTGGATTTCTCACTTTCTTCAAGAGAATCTAAATGAGAGAGCACAAACTGTTCAGCAGCTGATCGATCAAATCGAAAACGATGGTGAAGTAATCCTTGTTTCCTATCTAGTCCTGTTGGAAGTGCTCGAAGTAATGCGAAAGCGGATAGCTGAGAGAGAGTCGTACACCAATTTTGATGATGATAAAAAGAAGGAAATCAAGGATAAAGTTCAAGAAAAGGCAGATATATTTCTTGAAAGTATCTCCCAACTTGCAAAGGACCGTAAAGTTGCATTCGTAAACTCTCAAGAACCCTTAGATAAGTGGCTTAAGGTGACATACTCGATATTCAAGGTCTCATTTGGAGATGTTTCCACTCCGAACTATATCTCTAGTGGAGGGAAGAAAAATTCTCCTAAATGCCATTACAAGGGTGTTGGGCACAATGATATCCAGCATGCACTTACGGCTAAAGAATTCTTTGCCAAAGAACTGCATACATTTGACCATGGATTTGCTGAGTTAGAAGATTACCCGGACTTTAGGAATATTAATTTTTGTATTCATGAATAGTAATCACTCCCTCTATAGCATTTGTTTCAGTAACTACAGGTCCATAGTCAAATACCAAAGTTATATACTCACGCCGGTGCCAGTGAAGTCGTCCCAAAAGTACTTCGTGGTTGAAGATCCATATCGTTTAGAGAGCTCTTACGTGCGTTCTAGGAGAATTAAGCAACATCCTGTGTCAGATTCCTGACACGGCTTCCCACCGGATATCGCCACGCGGGGGAGGGACCGGGAGGGGGTGTCCCCCTCCCGGCAGAGGCATTTTGGGATGGCCTCAGTCAAAACCTGACGATCTTTTTTGCAACGCTTATTCTATGGGATCTACCGCCGTTGCGCATGGTGCTCTATCCCTCCTTAAAACAGAATGTTTCCACGAAGGTATGCATGAATGAGAGGGGTAGTTTCATCACAACCTGTCAAGATCCCTGCCCTCTTTTTTATACTCATTTATGTGGTAGCGCACACGCTACAACAGTAACCAGATTGTCAACCAGAATTCAGAGGAAATGACAGGGAAAGCAATCCAGCGATTGCAGAAGAACAAGGGGCATTTCTACTGTAAGTGTATGTGTATCCATATGCAAAAATACAGATGGTTAAAAGCGTCTCTCCGCTCTCCCCGGAACCCCAGGTAGGTCGGTCATCTTCCAGCTAACAATCATTTCAGAACGTTTATTTTGCTCTCCGTCAGATTCATGCATAGAATACCGGCACCGTTCTTGCCGGAGAGACTGCAGTGATTCAGGGATAGCCAAATGGATGTTTTGCCAGTTCTTATCGAGTGGTTGCCGTATCTCCTTTCAGGTATCGCCTCCACCCTCGGTCTTGTCCTCGCCGCCCTTGGCCTTGGAGTCCTTCTCGGACTGCCCATGGCGCTTGGCCAGGTATACGGGGCGCGGCCGGTCCGGTGGGCCATCGGGATCTATGTCTGGTTCTTCAGGGGCCTCCCCATCCTCGTCCTGCTCTTCCTCTTCTGGTTCGGCATATTTCCGGCGATCGGGCTCGGGGATCTCTCGGCGTTCGTCGTCGGGGCGGTCGTTCTTGGCCTCCGGGGGGCGGCATACCAGTCCCAGATCTTCCGGGGGGCCATCCAGTCGGTCGGCGAAGGGCAGATGATCGCGGCGCGATCTCTCGGGATGAGCAGGTCTACGGCCATCCGTACCGTCATCCTCCCTCAGGCGATGCGGATAGCGCTCCCGGGCTGGTCGAACGAGTATCCCAATATCCTGACGGACTCGGCGGTCTGCTACGCGATCGGGGTCGTGGAGTTGCTCACCATCACCTCAAGGATGGTCACGCAGACCCACATAACCATGCCCATCTACCTCGCCACGGCGGGGATCTTCATCATCTTGAACTACGGCGGCCTCAAACTCCTGCACAGGCTTGAGGCGAAGATAGCAATCCCGGGATTCGGAACAGGAGCGATGTAGAGCATGAACGACAACGACATTGTGCTGAAAGTCGAGGATATACACAAGTCCTTCGGGGGCGTCGAGGTGCTGCGCGGGGTATCGTTCGATGTCCGTCGCGGCGAGACGAAGGTCTTCATCGGCCCCTCGGGGACCGGGAAGAGCACGCTTCTCCGGTGCATCAACCAGTTGACCATACCCGATCGCGGGAGGGTCTGGCTCGACGGGGAGGAGGTCACGAACTCGGGAGCCCGGATCAACTACTTCCGGCAGAAGATCGGGATGGTCTTCCAGAACTTCTTCCTCTTCGACCACCTCACCGCACTCAAAAACGTCGAACTGGCGCTCCTGAAGGTCAAGGGCATGGGCAGAGCGGAGGCGCGGGAGAAGGCCCTCACCGAACTCCGGCAGGTGGGGATGGAGGAATGGGCCGACCATTATCCGGCGGAACTCTCCGGTGGCCAGGCCCAGCGGGTATCCATCGCCAGGGCGCTTGCCATGGACCCGGACGTCATCCTCTTCGATGAACCGACCTCCGCGCTCGACCCCGAGTTGACGAGAGAGGTGCTCGAGGTCATGAAGAAACTGGCCCGGGAAGGGATGACGATGCTCGTCGTCACCCACGAGATGGGGTTTGCCTGCTCGGTTGCAAACGAGATCCTCTTCATGGAGAACGGCGTGGTTGCCGAGCAGGGGTCGCCCGACCTGCTCCTGAACGACCCGCGGTTCACCCGGATGAAGGACTTCATCGGCCGGATCGATTCCAGGATGCATGACTGAGGGGCGGTATGGATCAGGCGGTCTTTCTCTTCGATATCCTTCTCCCGGCGCTGATGCAGGGGCTGGTCATAACCCTGCAGTTGATTGCGTGCTCCGCCCCGTTCGGCCTCGCGCTCGGGATCGCCGTTGCGGTGGGAAGGCAGTACGGCCACCCCGCCATATCCTGGCTCTGCAAGACGTTCGTCTTCCTCATCAAGGGTACGCCGCTCCTCCTCCTCCTCTTCATCCTCTACTTCGGCCTCCCGTCGGTGGGGATAACCCTCACGGCGTTCGCGGCATCCGTGCTCGGGTTCATCCTCTGCAACGGGGCGTACAACGCCGAGTACGTCCGTGGCGCGCTGATATCGATCAAGGACGGCCAGATGATCGCCGCCCAGGCGCTCGGGATGACCCGGTGGCAGGCGATCAGGAGTGTCATCCTGCCGCAGGCGCTCCGCCGGGCGATACCGGGGCTTTCGAACGAGTTCATCTACCTGATCAAGTACTCGTCACTCGCGTACATGATCACCGTGATTGAACTCTCCGGGGCGGGGAAACTGGTTGCGACGAAGTACTTCACCTACACGGAGTCGTGTGCGGTCGTCGGCATCGTCTACCTGGTGCTGGTCTCGATCACGACCGTCGCAGTCAATCTCCTCGAGTCGCGGGTGGCCGTCCCCGGAACGACCCGGGCCGCCACAGCGGCTCAGTTGTGATTTTTTTTGAAAAATGTCCCTTTTGGGTTTCCAGGGCTTGTGGGGCTGGTGCGAATTTTATCCGGTGGCGCTCAAACAACTGATGCCCGACATCGCATTTTAGAGTTTTAGTTGAAACGTTGCAGCCCCATCCACGGCCTTCTCGTGAGTGTCGCCACGCACTGCCCCCGCCCCCCCCGGGGGCCAAT
This sequence comes from Methanoculleus sp., assembly GCA_030156625.1. GTDB lineage: Archaea > Halobacteriota > Methanomicrobia > Methanomicrobiales > Methanoculleaceae > Methanoculleus. The sequence continues at coordinate 3,360 of JASGMC010000096.1, read as the reverse complement.
ATTCCCACAGCCCACTGTACCAAGACCGGAGGGGAAAAGTAGTCTGGTCTACAATGCGTCCCTAAAAAGATGTAGCAGCCTGCCCTCCATCCTGCCCTATCGCTTGTGCAGATGCCGATGATGAATATCGGGCTGGTGCGGGTGCTCGTGGGCGAGTTCGGCATGAGCGTGCACGTGGGAGTGCTCCCCGGCCGCCGAGAGCGGCGGGTCGCCGGCCTCGTGGTCATGGTCGTGATGGAGGTCGTCGTGGCGGTGGCGGTGCTCGTGGATGGTTGCCGGGTGCCGGTGGGGATGGGAGTGCTCCTCGGAGACCATCAGCCAGGCTCCGAGGGCCATGACGGGCAGCGCAACGTAGAAGGCGCCTGCCGGAAGTTCGGCGAAGAGCAGGAGCGAGAAGAGGACGCCGAAGAACGGGGAGACGGCAAGGAGCGAACCTGCCCGGGCTGCGCCGATGCCCCGGAGGGCGAGGAGGAAGAGGATGCTCGTCAGCCCCCCGTAGCAGAGGAACCCGACCGCCATGGCGGCGGCGGCAACGGCCGGGTCCGGGAGGTGTTCCCCGGCGGCGAGTGCGACAAGAAGCGTGACGGTGCCGGCCCCGATCCCTTTGATGGAGATGACGAGGAGCGGGTCCTTTGCCGAGAGCCGCTGCCCCAGGTTGTTGTCGACCGCCCAGAAGAGGCAGGTGAGCAGGATGCCGAGCGCCGGAAGGGAGAGAGCGAGTCCGGCGGCCGGGTTCCAGGTGAGGAGGAGGCACGATGCGGTGATGCACCCGAGCGCAACCCAGACGCGGCGGCTCACCCACTCACCGAATATCGTCGCGGCAATCAGGGTCGTCGCAACGGCCTCGAAGTTCAGGAGGAGGGCCGCCGTCGCCGCAGGTGTTCCCGGGAGGCTGTATACCAGGGTGACCGGTGCAAGAAGCCCGCCAAAGAGCGTCACGCCGATGAGCCAGAATATATCCCTCCTCCCGGGAGGCGCCTCGATATGGCTCCGCCGGGTTCCCGCGGCCGTTCCGGCGAGGGAGAAGAGGAGAGCGCCGGAGCCGCTCCCGAGCGAGACGAGTGCGGCGAGAACGAGCGGCCCGATATCGGCAAGGAGCAACTTCGTGAACGGGGCGCTCCCGCCGATCAGGATCGCCGTCGCCAGCGCGCAGAGGACGGGTGTCCGGTAGTGCGCCAGAGTGGATCCGTTCTCTACGACGGGTTTACGCGGGTACAGGAGAGTTGCCTCCGGGTGAATTGAATGCCATGAAAAAGGGGGGGACGAATCGTCCCCGGTTACTTCAGGTTGTGCTTCTCTTTGAGCTCTTCCCAGTAGGGATCGGCCTGCAGTTCCGCGATCCCCTCGTTCATGAGTTCGAGGAGCGCAGTGTCCTCCTTTCTGATGGCGACGCCGAACTGCTCCTGGTCCTGCGTCTCGACGGAACCGATGGTCTTCAGAGGCTTGCCCTTGATGATGTCCTGGATGGAGACGTCGTCATACATGACTGCGTCGATCCTGCCGATCTCAAGGTCGCTGACGGCGGCCGGTGTGTCGGGGTAGTATTTCAGGTTGTCTTTGGGCATCTTCCCGGTCTCGACCAGGTTATCCTCGATCCAGATGGCGGCGGTGCATCCCCGCTGCACTCCGATGATCGCCTTTCCGGCAAGGACGTCATCAAGCGTCACGTTCGAGTCCTCGCGGGCTACGACGTCCTGGTTGATCGACCAGTAGGGGTTGCTGAAGTTGACCTTCTCCTGCCGCTCGGGGGTGATCGACATTCCGGCATAGACCATATCGATCTTTCCTGCCTGGAGGGTCGGGATGATGGCGTCCCAGTCGACTGCCATGAACGTCACCTTGATGCCCTTCTTCTCGGCGATCCACTTCATGGAATCGACATCGAATCCCTGGGCGTTTCCGTCCTTGTCGACGTAGCTGAAGGGGGGATACGCGCCGTCGATACCGACGACGTAGGAGTCTTTCAGTTCCGCTCCACCGGTCTGTTCGGTCGTGCCGGTGCACCCTGCACCTGCGACTGCCAGCACTGCGACGATACAGGCGAGCAACGTAAGAATGCCATGCGTTCTCATGAAAAGAAATTAGTTAGATAAGTAAAATGAACCTTTTGATCCGGTCCTGCCGGGGGCCTGTTTAGCTGACAGCCTGCCCGGAACCTCACCTGGTGGAAGATCCTATGTACTCTGATGCCGTTTATTCCGCATCATCCCGGGTGTACCCTCATCCCGCGTGGCCCATCTGGTATAGCCTCAAGAGCCATGCCGATCCGCTCGACCGGAACACCGCCTGCTCCCTGCTGCGATGACGATAGGTGTTTATAGTACCCCACCCTGCGAGGAGCGGAGATCAGGTGAGCGTTATGAAGAAAGAGTCTGCCATGAGCGGGATGTCAAAGGTCGCCGGACCCCTGCAGGAGATCGATCCGCGGGAGATCGAGATGATCATGTCCCGGATTAACTTCCCTGCATCGAAGAGGGAGCTGATCGCCCGGGCGCAGGATAGCGGAGCGTCGCAGGGCATCCTTGAGACGGTGAACCTCTTTGCCGAACGGCGATACAACAGCATGGACGAGATCCGATCCGAACTCAGGAGGATCCGGCGGAGATAACCCATTTTTTCCTCACATCGTGCCCGGCGGCCCGGTTCCGCCGCCCGGCAACCCGGGGATTGGATCGCCAACCTATATCACATCCCTCGGGTGTATGCCGTGGCATGCTGATCATCGGACACCGGGGGGCGAGGGCGCTCGGGCCGGAAAACACCCCAAGCGCTCTCCGGAAGGGTATGGCGTGCGCCGATCTCGTCGAGGTCGACCTGCGCCTCACGCGGGACGGCATTCCCGTCGCGATCCACGATGCAACCGTCGACCGGACGACGAACGGGACCGGGCCGGTCAAGGGGTATACTGTCGAAGCCCTGGCAGGACTTGACGCCGGCGAGGGCGAGAGGATCCCGACGCTCGGGGAGATTCTTGACCTCGTCCAGAACAAGGCGGGGCTTGTCGTGGAGATCAAGGAGCCCGGAACGGAGGCGGTCATCGTCTCGGCGCTCATGGATCGCATGCCGGAACGGCTCTTTCTGGTCTCGTTCCACCCCGAGAGCGTTGCGACGGCAAAGCGCCTCCTGCCCGGGGTACAGGCGGGCCTCATCTACTCGCAGGAGACCGCCGATCTCATAGCACTCGCCCGCTCGGTGCAGGCCGACCTCATCCTCCCGAGGTGGGATCGGGTCTCTCGCGAACTGGTGGAGCGGGCGCATGCGGCCGGGCTGCTCGTCGTTCCCTGGATCTTGAAGGCGGAGGACGATATCCGCGAAGCGCTCCGGCTCGGCATCGACGGGTTTGCAAGCGACGATCCCTGC
>JASGMC010000095.1 GCA_030156625.1 Methanoculleus sp. | reverse complement strand
CCCTTCAGGTGGTCGAACTCCGTTCCTTCGCACCTTCGGTGCTCACGCTCCTGCCCTCCGGCCAGTCGCGCTTCGGAGCGTCGTCCTCCCCGTCAGCCCTTCCCCCAGGCGCGATGTTCCCACGGTCCACTGTACCAGGACAGGAGGGGAAAAGTAGGTCTGGTCTACAATGCCGCTCGTAAAACGTGCAGCAGCCCAGCCCCTCCATCCCCACCCTACTGCCTATGCAAATGCCGGTGATGAATATCGGGCTGGTGCGGGTGCTCGTGGGCGAGTTCCGCGTGCGCGTGCACATGGGAATGCTCGCCGGCCGCCGAGAGCGGCGGGTCGCCGGCCTCGTGGGTGTGGTCGTGGTGGAGGTCGTCGTGGCGGTGGCGGTGCTCGTGGACGGTCGCCGGGTGCCGGTGAGGGTGCGAATGCTCCTCGGAGACCATCAGCCAGGCCCCGAGCGCCATGACGGGCAGCGCGACGTAGAACGCACCCGCCGGAAATTCGGCGAAGAGCAGGAGCGAGAAGAGGACGCCGAAGAACGGGGAGACGGCAAGGAGCGAACCCGCCCGGGCGGCGCCGATCCCCCTGAGGGCGAGGAGGAAGAGGATGCTCGTCAAACCCCCGTAACAGAGGAACCCGACCACCATGGCGGCAGCGGCTGTGCCCGGGCCCGGGAGATGTTCGCCTGCGGCGAGCGCGACGAGGAGCGTGACGGTGCCGGCCCCGATCCCCTTTACGGAGATAACGAGGAGGGGATCCTTTGCCGAGAGCCGCTGCCCCAGGTTGTTGTCGACCGCCCAGAAGAGGCAGGTGAGCAGGATGCCGAGCGCCGGGAGGGATAACCCGAGTCCGGCGGCCGGGTTCCAGGTGAGGAGGAGGCACGACGCGGAGATGCACCCGAGCGCAGCCCAGACGCGGCGGCTCACCCACTCACGAAAGACCGCCGCGGCAATCAGCGTCGTCGCTACGGCCTCGAAGTTCAGGAGGAGGGCCGCCGTCGCCGCCGGCGTCTCCGGGAGGCTGAATACCAGGGTTACCGGCGCGAGGAGGCCTCCGAAAAGCGTCACGCCGATGAGCCACGGGACCTCGCTCCTCCCGGGCGGCGCCTCCATGTGGCTCCGTGTGTTACCCACCGCCGTTCCGGTGAGGGAGAAGAGGAGTGCGCCGGAGCCGCTCCCGAGCGAGACCAGTGCGGCGAGAACGAGCGGCCCGGTGCCGTCAAGGAGAAGTTTCGTGAACGGGGCGCTCCCCCCGATGAGAACCGCCGTCGCCAGCGCACAGAGGACGGGTGCCCGGTAATGCGCCAGGGTGGATCCGTTCTCTATGGCGGCGGGTTTACGCGGATACAGGAGAGTTGCCTCCGGGTGGGTTAAATGTCGTGAAAAATGGGGGGCGAATCGTCCCCGGTTACTTCAGGTTGTGCTTCTCTTTGAGCTCTTCCCAGTAGGGGTCGGCCTGCAGTTCCGCGATCCCCTCGTTCATGAGCTCGAGGAGCGCGGTGTCCTCCTTGCGGATGGCAATGCCGAACTGCTCCTGCTCCTGCGTCTCGACGGACCCGATGATCTTCAGCGGCTTGCCTTCGATGATGTCCTGCAGGGAGACGTCGTCGTACATGACCGCATCGATCCTGCCTATCTCGAGGTCGCTGACGGCAGCCGGTGTGTCTGCGTAGCGTTTCAGGTTCTCATCAGGCATCTTTCCGGTCTCGATCAGGTTCTCCTCGATCCAGTCCGCGGCGGTGCATCCCCGCTGCGCTCCGAGGACCACCTTTCCGGCAAGGACGTCCTCAAGCGTCACGTTCGAGTCCTCGCGGGCCGCGACGTCCTGGTTGATTGACCAGTAGGGGTTGGTGAAGTTGACCGCTTCCTGCCGTTCGGGGGTGATCGACATTCCGGCATAGACCATATCGATCTTCCCTGCCTGGAGGGTCGGGATGATCGCGTCCCAGTCGACCGCCATGAACGTCACCTCGATGCCTTTCTTTTCGGCGATCCACCTCATGGAATCGACATCGAATCCCTGGGCGTTCCCGTCCTTGTCGATGTAGCTAAAGGGAGGATACGCTCCGTCGATACCGACGATATAGGAGTCTTTCAATTCCGCTCCGCCGGTCTGCTCGGTCGTGCCGGTGCACCCCGCACCGACGACGGCCAGCACTGCGACAAGACAGGCGAGCAACGTAAGAATACCATGCGTTCGCATGAACGAGAAATTTGTTAGATTAGTAAAATTAACCTTTTGATTTGGCTCTGCCGGAGGGGCGGTTCAGCCGGAGGAGCGGTGACGGCATCGTGTCCGGGGATAAAGCCTGCGGTCCTGCCGTGGGGGGCCCGGCCCATGTCCTGTGCCGGAAGTTCCGTTTTCGGTTGCAGGAAGGCCCGGGTTCCGCCACTTATATCAGGTCCCGGGTGCATGGCGTGGCATGCTCATCATCGGACACCGGGGGGCGAGGGCTCTCGGGCCGGAGAACACCCTGCTGGCCCTGCGAAGAGGTATGGCGTGCGCCGATCTCGTCGAGGTCGACGTGCGCCTCACGAGAGACGGTATCCCGGTTGTAATCCACGACGCGACCGTCGACCGGACAACCGACGGGACCGGGCCGGTCAAAGAGTATACCATCGAGGATATAAGAAAACTTGACGCGGGTGAGGGCGAGACGATCCCGACGCTCCGGGAGGCCCTCGACCTGGTTCAGGGAGAGAAGGGGCTTGTTGTGGAGATCAAGGAGCCCGGGACCGAAGCGATCGTCGCCTCGGTGATCATGGGCCGGATGCCGGACCGGCTCTTTCTGGTCTCCTTCAACCCCGGAAGCGTTGCGATGGCAAAGAATCTCCTCCCCGGGGCGCAGGCGGGCCTCATCTACTCGGGGGAGACCGCCGATCCTATCGCACTCGCCCGCTCGGTACAGGCTGACCTGATCCTCCCGCGGCGGGACCGGGTATCACGCGAGGTGGTGGAGCGGGCGCACAACGCCGGGCTGCTCGTCGTCCCCTGGCTGCTGAACACGGCAGACGACATCGACGAAGCGATCCGGATCGGCGTCGACGGTTTCGCGAGCGACGACCCCTGCGCCGCACGGCGATACCTGGAGGGGGAGGGGCCGGAGCGTCGGGTTCAATCCGGGATCAGCCGAACCGGGCCCTGAAATGGCCGTCGAGGCGCTCCAGACCCTCAGGCATATCCAGTCTCCCGTAGCCGAACCTGATATGAGCGTCATCGTGCTCGAAGACCGTTCCGGGAATGAGGAGGATGCCTGCTGAACCCAGGAGATCGGTGCAGAGTGCAGAAGCACCCCCCCCTGTGCTGAGCCGGGGAAACGTTGTCGTTCCTCCCCCGGGGCGGACCCACGAGAAGAGGCTGCTCCAGGTAGTAAAGAAATCGTCCAGCAGCCCGACGTTCCGCCGCACGATATCCAGGTTCCTGGCGACGATCTTTCCCCGATGACGGAGCGCGATCTCGGCAAAGAACTCGCCGGGAGCGCTATTGCAGATGGTTGAGTAGTCCTTGTACCTCGCAAGCCGTCCGAGCAGGTCCCGATCATGGGTTGCAACCCACCCGGTGCGGAGTCCGGCAAGCCCGTATGCTTTAGAGACGTCTCCGAGCGAGACATGAGCGCCCGGCACATCGACTATAGCAGGGATTCGATCGTCGGCCCGGTGCTCAAGAAGCCGGTAGACCTCATCGGAGAAGATGGTTATGCCCCGCTCCTCCGCGAACCCGACCAGGGCCAGGAAGTCGCTCTCCGGGAACTGGTAGCCGGTGGGGTTGTGCGGGGAGTTGACGACGATCGCCTTCGTCGTCGGTCTGACCTGTTCCTGCAGCACCTCGAGATCCGGGCTCCAGCCCTTCTCCTCGTCCATCTGCCAGAGCGTGATGTCGCAACCACGCGAGCGGGCGATCTCGTAGAGTGACTGGTATGCGGGAAACTGGACGATAACATGATCGCCGGGCTGGAGGGCGGTTGACATGAACGCCATGATCCCTTCGGATGCCCCGTTGAAGGTGATGACCTCATCGGGCGACACCCCTGAGTAAAGCCCGGCGATTGCCTCCCGGAGCGATGGGCTTCCTGCCGGCTCGGCGTAACCGAGGCGCAACCGCAGGAGGTCGTTTTCTGACCCGGGATCAAGAGAGAGGAGTTCCTGTACGCTCATCGTCTCGCAGTCGGAGGCCCCGAGCACGTAAGATGTCCGGAACTCGTGCTCCGCCATGAACCGTTCCAGCCTGAACTCGCGAATAGGCATTCCCGTTACCAGATTCTTTCGGTCAGACAAGCGTACCCGGGAGGTGTTTGAGGAGCCATGCCTTCACCTCGACGTAGAGGCTCTCCGCCACCTCATCGAGGGTGTGGCCCGCCCCTTCGTAGATGACCAGCCGTTTGGGCTCGTGGGTACGGCGGTAAACCTCCTCCGACGAGCGATGGGGGAGGACCGGATCGGCGTCCCCGTGCAGGAAGAGGATTGCCGCACGGCCGGCGAGGCCGGCGACCGGTTCGGTCCCGTTGGTCTGGGTGGAGATGGCGACGACGACCCTGACCGCAGGATCGTTTGCGGCCGCCTGGACCACCACCGCCCCCCCGAGCGAGTGCCCGACCAGCCCGACGGCCGAGACGCCCTGGCTCTCAAGGTAACGCGTGCCGAGGACCGTATCGATAGCCGACTCCACGAGATCGGTCGGGTGCCGGTACTGTACCCGGAGCGCACTGATCCGGTGGTTCGGGAGGTCTTTTGCCAGCCGGGGGTAGAGATCCCGTGCGGGGGTGTCGAACCCGCCCCCGGTCCCGCCGACCATGACGACACCGTTTCTGGCCCCCTCGGCCTCGTAGTAGCGGCAGGTGGTCGTCCCCCGGTCGGTCTCGATCTCCACGATGTCGTAGGCCTCGCCGGCCTGCGGCACTCGCCTGACGTTCGTGGGGCGCACCTCGACCCTCGTTGCATCCACATTCACTTCAATCGAAGCCGTCTCGAGCATGGAGGGCAATAGAGATTGCGGTTATTTGTCCTTTGCGGCGCGAGCAGGATCGGATAGGCAGCGACCCGGTGCGGTCCATGGGGCGGGCATCCCTGCGCGCCCAACGCAGGAGCGATCTTACGCGCCGCAGGAAGCCTTACTCCACAAACCTGTGCGGAAAGTACATTACTATTGATTATAAAATTATAAATTATAATGGATAAAACAGAGCGCACATTCTTCCGACAGGTTGGCGACTCCCGTCCGGTATCTGTCCCATCCGGGACCGATGCATCCCCTGATACCGGGGAGTCCGATGCCGACCTCCTCGACGCCTACTCCCGGGCCGTCGTCCGGGTCGTCGAGTCCGTGGGGCCCGCGGTCGTGAGCGTGGTCGCGGGGAAGAACCTCCAGGGCCGGCGCGGCGAGCAGATGGGAGCAGGCTCGGGCGTGATCGTGGCACCGGAAGGCTACATCCTGACCAACAACCACGTGGTGCAGGGAGCCGGGAGGCTCGAGGTCCGGACGGCGGACGGGACCGCTCTTCCCGCACGCCTGGCCGGGGCCGACCCGGCGACCGATCTCGCCGTGCTCCGTACCGATACCGGGGACCTCCCCTACGCATCGTTCGGCGACTCCGGAGCGCTCTCGGTCGGCCAGCTCGCGATAGCCATCGGCAACCCGCTCGGCTTTAACTCGACCGTCTCGACGGGAGTCCTGAGCGCTCTCGGGCGGGCGCTCCGGACCCGGGACGGCCGCCTTATCGAGAACATCATCCAGCACACCGCTCCCTTAAACCCCGGCAATTCCGGCGGTCCGCTGGTGGACTCGCGCGGCCGGGTCATCGGCATCAACACTGCCATCATCCCGATGGCGCAGGGCATCTGCTTCTCGATCCCCTCGAACACCGCCGCCTGGGTCCTGCCGCAGCTGGTCGCCGACGGCAGGGTGCGGCGCGGATACCTGGGTATTGCCGGGCAGTCACAGCCGCTCCCGCAGCCGCTTGTTGCGGCGCTCGGGCTTACCGCGAACCAGGCGGTCGAGGTCGTCTCGGTGAACAGGGCAAGCCCCGCCGGCCGTGCAGGACTCCGCCCGGGAGACCTGATCGTTGCGATCAACGAGACCGGCGTGACATGCGTCGACGACCTGCACCGGTTCCTCGCCACCTGGCCCATCGCGGAACCGGCAACCCTGACGCTTGTCCGGGAACGGCGGCGGATCACGCTCCCGATCATCCCGGCGGAAGCGATCGCGTGCACGGCCGCAGGGTGAGCGGGGGGCGGTTCGCCCCTTTTTCCCGGGGTTCTCGGGGTGCAACGGCAAGCCACGGATTGGCATGTTTCACCCCACGCGAAGTGCGACGGATAACGTCTGGAGCTTGAGAAGCCTTGGGCTTCGAGTTGCGAAGAGCGCGAAGTCCGTGATAACTGCTTCCCTTTGCGGTCACTACCGGTCCCGGTCAGGGAACCCACGTTATCGGGGGCTCCCGCCGTACCGGTTTCGGAGACAGGGGGGCGGGATAGCCGAAGATCAGCGGCGCAACAATCTGGTGGTCTTCGGGGACCTTCAGCGCCGCAAGGATCCCGGGGTTCTGCTCGATGAGGGCTGCGGAACCGATCCAGCAACTGCCGATGCCGAGCGCCCAGGCGGCAAGCATCATGTTCTCCGCACAGAGCGCGCAGTCGAGGACGCTTGATACGACATCCCGGGCGCCGAGGACCAGGACCAGCACCGGGGCGTTGTAGAAGATATTGAACTCCGGACTCCTGAGCGCCGCGAGGAATTCTTCCGTCCCGGGGCGCGACTCTTCTCCGATCTTCTCTAAGAGGATTGGTTTGCAGTAGTCGGACGCCTGCCGCATCAGTTCCCTGTCTCTCACGACCACGAACTGCCAGGGTTGAAGCCCGAGAGCGGTCGGGGCCTGGATGCCCGCAGCGATGATCGCCCTCAGGGCCTCGTCCGGGATCTCACGGTCGGTGTAGTTCCTGACGCTCCGGCGTTCCCGGATCACGGAGAAGATCCCGATGGACTCTGTATCCGTCACCATAAACCCCTCACATCTCGCCGATGGTATTTATGCGTTGGGGGAAACCGCACCGGTCTCCCCTCCCTGATCCGGCCTTTGCTCCATCACCTACCCGGGAAACCGTCGAATCTCCCGGAGTCCTTCTTGGTGGCCATGGCCGGACCCCGACAGCTTCCGCGCTACCAGTGGGGCGGTCTCCGACCTGCAGCCACCTCGCCGCCCGGTTTCTTACCCGGCCTGCTGCAGCAGGCCATGGCCTTCCAGGAAACCCGGGGTGCAGCCGGAATCCCCGGGAGATCGAGGAAACCTGATTTTTACCTCGGAATCGGATAGTAATCTTTTTAGTGTCCCCGGAGCACAACCACTACAGCGACTGCATTCCAGCGCCGGGGGTAATGACAGACTCACATCACGAACGGGCACCCTGTGATCCTGCGGTGTTCGACGCTCTCGAGGACGGCCTTCTTGTGGTAACCGACGACCGGAAGGTCAGCTGGTACAACCCGGCTCTCGCACGCACCTTTGCCATCCGGCAGGAAGACGGTATAGGAATGGACGTGCGAACTCTCTTCGGCACGTACCTTCTGCCGACCTTCGAGGATGAGGCCTCCGCACGGCTGCTCCGGCAGGCTCTTGAGAACGGTGCAGATCTGCCCGCCCTCCTCTACCGTGCCCGGACACCCGACGGCACCCGGCGCTGGCTCTCGATCACGGGCAAGCCTGTCTTTGCCGGGCAGCGGCTCATCAAGATCAGGGATGCCACCGCAGATCTGAACGCGCACCATTTCAGGGTCGCGCTCGACCAGTCGCCGGTGGTCGTCTTTGCGCAGGACGAGGGCCTGCGCTACACCTGGTCGTACAACCAGCAGCTGGGGTCTACGGACGCGTCCATCATCGGCATGCGGGACGAAGAGGTCTTTCCCGAGAGCGCCGCACAGCTTACCGCGCTCAAACGCCGGGTGCTTGAGACGGGAGAGACCGTACGGGCGGCGGTGGCGTTCACCGTCGCAGGCGATCAGCGCATCCGGGACCTGACATTAAAGCCGCTCCGGGACGCGGAGGGCAGAATTTCCGGCGTTACCGGGACAGCCTTCGACGTGACCGAACGGAACCGTGCGGAGGAGGCGCTCCGGGAGAAGACGCACGAACTGAAGAAACGGATGGACGAACTCCGGTGCCTGTACACCATCTCGCACCTCGTCGAGGTTCCGGGAATAACGCTTGAAACGCTCCTGCAGGCGGTTGCCGATTCCCTTCCCCTGGGCTGGCAGTACCCCGACGATACCGAGGTACGAATCACCGCCTACGGCCGGGACTACTACCGGGGCGACCGGGGAGAGACCCCCTGGAAGCAGAGCAGCCCGATCGTCGTCCGCGGCGTGCAGGTTGGCGAGGTTGAGGTCCGGTATCTCGCGGAGGTTCCGGAGGGGGCCGAAGGGCCGTTCCTGCCGGAAGAGCAGATGCTGCTTGACTCCGTCACAAGGCGGCTCGGTCGGATCCTCGAACGGCTGCATGTGGAAGAGGCGCTTGAGGAGAGCGAGGAGAAGTTCCGGGGGATCGCCCAGCGGAGTTTCGATCTCATCGTTACGTCGTACCTGGCCGACGGGCTGAACTACGTCTCGCCGGCGATGGAGCGGATACTCGGGTACTCTCCCGAAGAGATGGTAGGAACGGAATGGGAGGATTACATTCTCCCGTCAAGCCTTCCTGCCTGGGAAAAAGGGCGCCGGAAGGTGCTCCAGGGCGAGCAGGTCGAGAGGCTCCAGGTCGAGGTCAGGCGGAAGGACGGGGAGACCGTCATGCTGGAACTGAACGAGTCGCCGATCGTCGAGAAGGGGGTGATCGTGGGGTTCCAGGCTATCGGCAGGGATATCTCCGAGCGGATCCTGTACGAGCGGCTCCGGGAGCAGGCGTTCGATATGACCGAGCGCAACATCGCGCAGTTCGCCGTCCTTGCCGACCATGTCCGCCACCCGCTCCAGGTGGTCATGGGGGTTGCGGACCTGCTCGACGACGAGGTGACTGCAGAGAAACTCCGGGAGCAGGTCCGGAGGATCAATGTGCAGATCAACCGGCTGGACCGGGAATGGATGGAGTCCCGGAAGATCCGGGAGTTTTTGAAGCGATACGAGCTCTGAAGGTCTGCTCCGGCCTCAAAGTTGTTTCATAGGATCGTAGTTACACCGGGAACGCCGTCTTGGTCAGTTGCGCTCCGGGACACGGATTTTCACCCTGACCATCATTTGGTGCAAGTTGCGACTGTCGGAACGTGCGACGGTTCGTAGAACCGGAGCTTGAGACTATCAAAGGGATTTGAGACAGGAGTTCGAGAAAGAAGGCATTCGCTGTGCGACAAACAAAGTGAGTGGAGCGAGGAAATATCCCGGTGCAGTGGACCGTGGGAACATCGCCTTGGGGGGAACGACTGTCCGAAGAACAGGAGTTTGAGCACCGAAGGTGCGAATTGGAGACAGGGGAGGGGGGGATGCTCCCCCCCTTCCCACCTGACGGTGGTCGAGCTCCGGTTCTACGAACCATCGCACTCCCCGTCAGCCCCTCCCCCGGGGGCGATATGCGACCGGCCGAAGGGCGGGAGCACGAGCACCGCAGGTGCGCAGTCCCCTTGAAATCCGTGC
>JASGMC010000094.1 GCA_030156625.1 Methanoculleus sp. | reverse complement strand
CGCGTCCACGAGATCGAAGACCGTGCCCTTGTAGACCTGGTAGGACGGGATCGGTTTGGCCACCTCGGTGCCGTGGAAGTGGGCGCACTTGATCTCGGAGGAGATCAGGAACCGTTGCGGCTGTTTTGCGAAGAGGAGAACCGCCGCGTTCGTCAGCCGCCCGTCATCGAGCAGGTTCAGGTGTTCCAGCAGCTCGTGGGGAGAGGCGTCCTCGGCGATGGGGAACCGGCGGGTCGTTCTGGCCGTGCGGAGGAACCATGTCATACGCTCAGGATCCAGATCATCGGGCGTCGCCTTCGCGCACGGGGCCGCGTCGAAGGGGCCGGAGCGGATCAACTGCTTCTCCTCCAGGTAATCGACCAGCGCCGCATACAGCCCGGCGACCAGTTCAGAGGAGGTGTTGAACCGCTTCCGGATCAGGCCCGCCTGTGCCTTTCTAACGAGAGCACGCATCCTCGGGTGGCTTGCCTCATCGTCCGTGCCCCTGACGTAGATGAGCCGGTACTTCCCTTCGGCGGTGGCGAGGTCAAACTCCCGCTCGGTCGGCGAGAACCCCTCGGCATTCTCGGAGCCGTAGTCGTTCCCGAACAGCCCGACATAGATGTCGCAGTGCCGGACCTCGTCGAGGTACAGGTCGTCCGTGCGGCGGTCGGCGGCCGGGACGTCCTCGAAGAGGAAGACCTCAAAGAACCGCCGCATCAGTGCATCACCCCGCAGGTAGTCGCGGAGGGCCGCCCGCTCCCCGGCGAACTCCTTCTGCACGCTGCTAATGAAGATGCGGACGGGGTTCATGCCTCCGCCCCCGCGGACCTCATTGCAACTGCTCCCGAATGAGCTGGAGAATTCGGATTTTATTGATTGTCACTTCTCCCATTCTTATGTCTCTAGTTTCCTTCTGAATCTCTTCCTGGGAACGAAAAGTAACGTCACTTTAAGTTATGGGGCTCCGGCCGTTTTGCCACAGCCTGAGTTTAGATTCAATTCGAACTGCATCGGTGTTAATATTTTGCACCGTGCGATACCGGTTATTCAGGTACTAGCAACAAACGAACACAACCGCTGCCCTGCAGGATCCGCCGGACCTGACGGTAGGATAGCCCCGTCGCGTGCAGTACTCGGACGGTGAACGTCTCCCACCCCATCCGGGCGATGATGGCGAGCGCCGCCGCTTCGTTGCGGGTCAGCTTTGAGTCCTGCCCCCCTCCGTCTCCTCCCGCCCGATACAGACCCTGATCGGCACCCTGCCCTCGAGCGAGGCCGCGACCGGCGAGCGCCGGTAGCCGCGGTTCACGAGTTCTTCGATCAACTCCTGCGGCGCGTCGGCATCCACCCGGACGGTCAGGCGGATCTCCGCGAATCCCGGTCGGGCATTGCCAATGTAGAGGAACCCACCGAGATCGAGATCGCCCGCGACATCGATCTCGATCGAATCAATCTCGATCCCGACGTCCGCCGCGCTGTAGGCGATACCGGTCGCGATACAGGCGGAGAGCCCCGTCAGCACCAGTTCCGTCGGGCTCGGGCCACGATCGGTTCCGCCGAGGGCGGCCGGTTCGTCGGCCGGGACGGCGAAGTTCCGGACGATCGTGGTGGAATGGGCGCCGCCGTTCCAACTGGTGATGGCGGAGAGGGTCTTTCTGCCCGCCGCCGGATCCTCCTGCATCACTGTCTTGAGGGCGTCCACCCGCCCCATATCGACCCCGTTTCGCATCGTCATGCCGGCTCCCCTCGCCTGACCTCGGCCTCAGGCGATCGGTTCTTCCGACGGCCGTCCGGCCGATTTCACGAGCCGCAGCATCTCTTCGGGATCGGTCGTCGGGATGTCGCAGGCGTAGTTGGTGCAGACGTATGCCGTCGCCCTCCCTTCGACCATCTCGATATCCCGGGTAAACCCGGCTACCTCCACAATCTCCGGGCTCTCTTCGTCGGCGGGGCGGAAGACGACGACGGCGTCGGGCGCGTAGTGCGACTGGATGGCGCGGACCATCGCCTTTGTGTCTTCAGCGTCCGGAACCCCGGACAGGATCACCTCGAAGTTCGGCCCCAGCATGAACTCGAGGCCGGTGAGGAAGTGGGCGTAGGCGGGGGGAGACTCGCGGACGGTATCGGCAAAGGCCTGCCGCATCCGCTCGCTCGTCTCCTCGAGTTCGAGGTTTGCCGTCATCCGGCCGAGGGCGAAGAGGGCATACATGGCCACGCTGTTGCCGGATGGTATCGCCCCGTCGTAGACCGGTTTCTGGCGGACGGGGACGTCACTGTCGTCCGGCACGAAGAAGAACCCGCCATGGCTGCAGTCCCAGTAATGGGCGACGAGGTCCCGGGAGAGTTCGACGGCGGTCTGGAGGTAGCGGGGGGCAAACGATGCCTCGTAGACCTCGATGAGCGCCCAGAGCACGAACGCGTAATCGTCGAGGGTCGCGGCGAGATCGGCATCGCCGTTCCGGTAGCGGTGGAGGAGCCGCCCGTCCGGCCGGCGAAGACTGGTGAGAACGAACGCGGCTGCCTTCTCCGCGGCCGCCAGGTACTCCGGGTCGTCAAAGGCCCGGGCCGCCTTCGCGAGAGCAGCGATCATGAGGGCGTTCCAGTCGGTCAGGATCTTGTCGTCCTTTCCCGGGCGGACCCGCTCTTTTTGGGCTGCAAAGAGTCTCTGCCGGCAACTCTCCACGAACCACGCCAGGTCCTCTTCCGACGTCGAGAAGACGTGGACCCAGGATGCCAGAGGCCGCCGCAGGCGGAGGATGTTTTTTCCCGTCCTTCTCCCACCGGGCTGCTCCCGGTAGTTGCCGGGTTCCGTAACACCGAAGATCCGGGAGAACCGCTCCCCGTCATCTTCCCCGAGGACCCGGAGGATCTCGTCCTTCGTCCAGACGTAGAACTTCCCCTCCTCGCCCTCGCTGTCGGCGTCCTCCGCCGAGTAAAAGCCGCCGGCAGGGTCGGTCATCTCCCGCAGGACGTAGGCGATCGTCTCCCGGGCGGTTCTCGCAAACTCCTCCCTCCCCGTCGCGAGGTAGGCCTCCGTGTATGCTACGACGAGAAGCGCCTGATCGTAAAGCATCTTCTCGAAGTGCGGGACGAACCACTCCGCGTCCGTCGAATAGCGGTGGAACCCGTAGCCGAGGTGGTCGAAGATCCCGCCCCGCCGCATGGCGTGCAGCGTCTTCTCGACCATCGTGTATGCCGGCTCCTTCCCGGTCCGGTTCCCGTACCTGAGCAGGAATATGAGGTTGTGCGGGGTCGGGAACTTGGGCGCATCCCCGAACCCGCCGTTCTCCCCGTCGAAGATCCGGAAGAAGGTGCCGTAGGCCTCATCGAGGACCGCTTCGGAGAGCTCGGTCTCCCCGGGAGGGGTGCGGGCCGCGTTCTGCAGCGCCTGGAGCACCTGGTCGCCGGCGTTCTCGAGTTCCTGCCGCTGGCTCTGCCAGACCTTGTTGATCCGGGGGATGAGGTCCAGGAGGCCGGTCATCCCGTAACGGCTCTCCTTTGGGATGTAACTCGCCGCAAAGAACGGTTTTTTGTCCGCGGTCATGAAGATGGTGAGCGGCCATCCTCCGGCCCCGGTCAGCGCGTGGGCGGCCGCCATGTAGATCTGATCGATATCCGGCCGTTCCTCGCGGTCCACCTTGATGCAGACGAAGACTTCGTTTAACAGTTTCGCGACCTGCGGGTCTGCGAACGACTCTTCCTCCATGACGTGGCACCAGTGGCAGGCCGAGTAGCCGATTGAGAGGAAGATCGGTTTGCCCTCCTCCCGCGCCCGCGAGAACGCCTCCTCGCCCCAGGGATACCAGTCGACAGGGTTATGGGCGTGCTGGAGCAGATATGGGCTCTGTTCGTGGATCAACCGGTTCGATGGAAATTCTTCCCGCACCGGCGCTTCTGGCGCTTCCGGGTCGTGTCCGCGTGCCGGGTTCATGTTCCTGACGTGCGGATGCAGGCTAATAAAGGTGACTCTTCCCGGTGGAGATGGCGCCCCGGACGGGACCCCCCCTTCGCGGCTTCGCGTCTGCGGGGCAGTCGCACCCTTCGGCCCGTCGCGCTTATAGAGTGAGACGCCGGTGTTCCGGAGGGCCTGGATCATCTCATGCTTCAGCCGTCGCCCGTCATCGATTCAGGTCGCTAACGTGACCTCAGATGGGGGCTTTTGTCAGGTCAAAAAAGAAGAGACCCCGCCCGCAGGCCCCGCTCACTCCGCGATCGGGATCTCCTTCGTCTCCTCCGCGACCGGCTGCATATAGGGGACGTCCACGCTCAGCAGGCCGTTCCTGAAGATCGCCCTTGCCTTGCCGGTATCGACGGGACAGCCGACCGCGTAGGTGCCGACGTAGCGGACGTCGCCGCGGGACGCGTCGACCGAGAAGCTGGTCTCCTGCATCTTAAAGGAGATGTCTTTCTTCTCAACGCCCGGCAGTTCAATCTCAATGTGAAGATTCTCTCCGTTTTCATCCGAGTAAGCACAGACGTAGGGTGCGACTCTCAATGCTGCCATTCTCATAACCTCCTTGACGGCAACAGAGGGGCGGGAGTGCTATTTAACGTTTATCTTTGTCCGGTCTTCCCACATCCGCATTCCCGTGCGGCGGATCCCGGGCCGTGCGGCACGTGAACAGGTGAGGGAGGTTTTATCTGGGGGGCGTCGAGTATCATGCATGACTGAGCGGTTCATCTTCACCCGGTATCGCACCTTGCGGTGCTCACACTCCGGTTCTACTGAACCCTCGCGCACCGCACCCGCTGCTACCACTGCGGCGAGGACGCCGACCAGATCATAAAAGCGGTATCCGCACAGGCGCAGGTGATCTGCTCTGCCTGCGGGGCGACACGGATATTCATCCCACGGTTCGAGAACACCGGAGCGATCGGAACCTGCACGCCGATCGGGTGTTACGACGTATGGAGCCTCGAGGCCGCCGGGCGCTGTAAAAATTGCGGGGTCACGGGCCCGCACGACCTCACGATCGGGTGCAGCCACTTCACGACCCGGTGCCGCAACTGCGGTTATGCGCACTTCTACCGGTTCAACCTGGAATATATGGCGAAATGCCCTGTCGATGAGGAGGACGTCAGCGCTCCTCGCGCACCATAGCGATCGCCTGTTTCGGGCACTCGTTCGCGCAGATGCCGCACCCCTTGCAGTAGTCGAGATCGATATTCAGTTCCTCGTCGATGGCCGCGTCCGGGCAGTACTGGGCGCAGAGCCCGCAGGCGTTGCACGCCTCCTTGTCCACAACGGGCCGGAACGTCCGCCAGGACCCCGTCTTCCCCGAAGAGGCCTCCTTCGGCCTGCTGAGCGCAAGTCTCTCTCTCATACCTTCAGCTCCTCATACGCCGCTTTGGCGGCTTTCACGTTCCGCTCGTCGGCAAACATCTCCTGGATCGCCTGTTCCACCGAGGGCAGGGTGACGATGCCCATCTTCGCGAGCGCCCCGAGCACCGGGGTGTTGAGGATGGGGCTTCCCGCGACCACCAGATCCTGTGCGAGCGCGATCCCGGTCAGGTCGACGTGGCGGCAGCAGGTCCCGTTGCACTCTTCGAGCGCGTGGGCACTGTTCAGGAAGACCGTTCCACCGTCTTTTAAGCCCTGCAGGACGTCCACCACGTCCATGATGCTCGTATCAAGTACGATCACGAGATCCGGCTCGTGGATCTGGCTGTAGACCTTGATCGGCTGATCGTCGATCCGGACGAACGAGACGACCGGCGCCCCGCGCCGCTCCGCCCCGTAGAACGGACAGGCGGTTGCGTGTTTCCCGTCCCTGAACGCTGCGAGGGCGAGGAGCTTCGCGGCGGTGACGCCGCCCTGCCCGCCCCGGGAGTGGATCCTGATCTCATACATGGTCGCTCACCCCGAACCAGGTCTCCTCGCCGGGACGCCTGTTCCGGACAAAGTCCGCGATATCGTTGTAGGTGACCTCCTGGCCGCCGAGGCCGGCGATCACGCTGTAGGGCTCGATGCCGGTCTTCGACCTGATGGAATGCGCCACCACGCCCCCGAAGCCGAAGGAGTAGTCGCGGTCGATGACCACGACATCCCGCCCGGATAGATCGAGGTCCGGGAAGGGACGGAACCAGCGCAGGCGCATGGAACCGGCCTTTACCCCTTCGTCGCGGAGGCGGTCGATCGCCATCTCGGCCTCTTTCCCGAGCGTTCCCACGGCGACGACGACGACGTCGGCGTCCTCGCACCGGTAATCCTCGGTGGGGCCGTAGGTGCGGCCGAACCGCTCTGCAAACTCCCGTTCGACGTCCGCGATCACGCCCCGGGCGTCGCGCATCGAGCGCTCGATGTCCCAGCGGAACCGGAAGTAGTCGGCCGGTCCGGTCATGGGCCCGTAGCCGCAGGGGTTCTCCGTGTCGATGGCGTGCGGGAGATGGAAGGGGGGCAGGAAGTCGCCGATCTCGACCGTCTCCAGCGACTGCATGATGTGGCTCAACGCGAACCCGTCCTGGTTGACCATAACCGGGAGGAGGACCCTCTCGTTCTCGGCGATCTTGAAGGCCATCAGGGTGGCGTCGTAGGCCTCCTGGACCGTGCCCACGAAGACCTGCAGCCAGCCCGTGTCGCGCTGGGAGAAGGCGTCGGTGTGCTCCGCCCAGGTGTTCCACCCGGGTCCGAGGGCGCGGTTGACGTTCGCCATGACGATCGGCAGGCGTGCGCCCGCCGCCCAGTGGACCATCTCGTGCATGTAGAGGAGGCCGTGCGAACTCGTCGCCGTGAAGGTCCGGACGCCCCCGGCGCTCGCCCCGATGCAGGCGGCCATGGCCGAGTGCTCGCTCTCCACCGGGATGTAGCGGCTCTCAAGATCGCCGTCGGTGACGTAATCGGCGATCTGCTCGACGATCTCGGTCTGGGGGGTGATCGGGTACGCGGCGATGACGCCCGGCCTTGCGGCCTTCACCGCGGCCGCCACCGCCTTGTTGCCGGTCGCGATCGTCAGCATACGCCTGCCTCCTCTCGGGAAAGGCGCTGAATGTTCTGTTCCACCTGCTGGCGCATCAGGTCAAAGATCTCCGGGCTCAGGTTCTTGAACCGCCCCTGGCTCTTGATGTAGTCTTCGAGGGGCGCGGGTTTCTTCATTGCCGCTTTCGACGGGCCGTTAATCGTGAGTTTCCCGAACTCGCGCTCGTAGAGTATCCACTGGGCGGTCTTCACCGCCAGTTTCCCCATCTCGACGGTCTTCTCCGTGGGGTAGCGCCATCCGGGCGGGCACGGTGCCAGGATATGGATGAACTTGGGCCCCTCGATCGAGAGCGCCTTCTTCACCTTCTTGTAGAGGTCGAGAGGGTAGGCGCTGCAGGCGGTCGCCATGTAGGGGGGGTTGTGCGCCTCGACGATCCGGTCGAGGTCCTTCTTGGCCGTGGGCTTGCCGCCTGGAGTCGTGGTGGTGCGTGCTCCGAGGGGGGTCGATCCCGACCGCTGCATGCCGGTGTTGCCGTACGCCTCGTTGTCGTAGCAGATGTAGAGGAAATTGGTGCCGCGCTCAAAAGCACCGGAAAGCGCCTGGATCCCGATGTCGACAGTCCCGCCGTCACCCGCATAAACGATGACGTTGGTCTCTCTTCCGAGCGTGGCAAAAGCGTCGCTCATGCCGGAGGCACAGGCGGCGGCTGCGGCAAACGCTATGTTATAGACGGGCACGTTCATCGCCGTGCCGGGATACATACCCTGGATGACACTGGTGCAACAGGCGGGCACGACCAGGACGGAGTCGGGGCCGGCGGCTTTGAGCACGTAACGCAGACACAGGGATGAGCTGCACCCCGCACAGGCGGACGTACACTTATAGAGATACTCCTCCTTTGGAATCGCGGACAAATTGTTTACACTCCTCTCCTCTATAATCGTCATCAATTGTAATGAGAGTTTTGCGATCCTGTTCCCGGACACCCGGAGGCCTTCCCGCGGAATGACCGATAAAATTACGTCGGAATGGAGTATGCGCCGAAAAACGGGGCGGGAGCGGAGTCCGGTTAGACTGGAGCCCTGCCGCCCCCCCCACTCACCCCCTTTCAGTTTCCGGCGTTCTGTCCGGGCGCGCGCCTCTCCCGCGTCGGCGCCGGACGAAACAACCGGCGGATCAGGCCGACGTAACACTTCAGGCAGAAAGGTGTAAAGAACCAGACCCCCATCTCCAGGAGGGGAAAGAGGCCTTTGCGGCGTATCCGGTAACGGTAGCTCTCGAGGTTCATCTTCATGTAGACCGGCGCGATCTCCTCGAACCACCGGGCCCTGGTGAGCCTGCCTTCGGCGACCGTCCGCGAGATCTCGTCGAGGAAGTCCAGGATCTCCATACCCAGGGGCTCCTCTGCGGGGCGGGGGATGAAATTGTCATCGATGATGAGCGGTGTCGCCTTGTACTCCCCGACAACACCGTTCTTCTGCAGGTCGACCGAGAGCATGATCGCCTCCCGTGAGATGTTGTGGGGCCACTGGGGCTCGAACTGGAACATGCCGAGCGAGTAGGCGATCAGCCCCCCGTGGTAGCGCTCGATCGCCTGCATGGTATGGGGGTGGTGCCCGAGGATCAGGGTGGCCCCTGCATCGATGAGCCGGTGGGCGAGGTCGATCTGCTCGGGGGACGGGTAGTAGGCCATCTCCGTCCCCCAGTGCAGCGAGACGGCGATATGGTCGCACCGGCCCTTGAGGGACGCGATATCCCCGAAGATATCCTCCTCGACCAGCCGGTTGACCGAAACCTCGCGCGATATGGCGAGTTTGCCGATCGTATAACCCGCAAACCCGATCGAGATGCCGTTCTTCTCGAGGATGACCGGCTCCTGCCGGTTCTCGGTCGCCGATCCGCCGACGGCAAGGATGCCCCGGCTCTCGAGGGCCTTCAGGGTGTTCTTGAACCCTTCGGCACCGAGGTCGCCGGAATGGTTGTTTGCAACGCTCATGACGTCGAACCCGGCCTCCGCCAGGTGTCGGGCCGCATCCGGGCATGTGAAGATCACGTGGTGCTTCTCCGCCGGATCTCCCGTGTCCGAGAGGGTGGTCTCCAGGTTTCCGAAGAGGACGTCCTTATCCTGGAGGAGATGATGGACCCCTCCGAACGGGTACCCATTGTTCACGGTCCGGGCCCATGTATCTCCTACTGCCGTTAATCTGAGTTTTTGCATGTTTCTCACACCGAAATGCCCCACTGGCCCAGCGGCAGGTCCTGTATCAGGAACTGGTATTTGCCGCGCCGGGTGCGGGGGATAGTCTCGACGAAACTGATGGTCACATCCACGTCGCCTTCAAATTTTTTGTCGAGTTCCCGGAGAATGCGATCCGTATCGCGGTCGGTATACCCCGGTTTTTTCACGATCTTCATCAGGACCTCTCCTTCCCTCCTCTGGTAAAACTGGAACTGTGCAACGTTGTCAAAGACGCCGGAGTGCATATTCACCGCCGTCATCGATATGAACCGGTGATCCCTCGTCACGATGAACTCCTGAAGCCTTCCCTCCACCCTCTCGAGCATTGGATAGGTACGGCCGCAGGTGCAGGAGGCTTTCCCGAGAACCGCCACGTCCATGGTCCGGTAGCGGATGAGGGGGCAGACGTAGTTGGTGAGGCCCGTCGCGACCACTTCCCCCATCGCGCCCGGCTCCTCGACAGGCCGGCCGTC
>JASGMC010000093.1 GCA_030156625.1 Methanoculleus sp. | reverse complement strand
GGATGATGAAATATTGCACCCGCCCGGCTTTGATGCACTCCCTGACTGCACGTTCTCGTTTACTCAGGTTGGCGACCTTACCTGTTTTTATCTCGACAAATACCACGTTCTGCACTTCATCTGCGTCGGACAACCCGTCAAAGACGATGAGATCGACCGGGGTCCCTAAAAACCGTGCATCCTTTGGATTGTAGGGGAAGTCCGGGAAGTAGGGGATGAGGCACTCCGTGACTTTCCCCCGGGTCACCGATTGGCTGCGCTTTACCGCATCGGTGCGGATATTCCCCTCTTCGTCCTGCCTCCACGTTTCAAATAGAATTTTTGCTTTTTCGTCCGAAAGGCGCCTGAGTTCCTGCTCTTTCCAGGTCTCGATATCCTCTCGTTCCCTCCGGCGCCAGGATTCAAATATCTCCCGTGCTTTTTGCTCGACCTGACCCTGGATCCTGGAGTATTTGTAAAATAGAACTAAAACAGCAAGAAACAATAAAAGGATGACGGCCCATTCGATCAGATCGATCATAGTATCTTAGGAAAGTCTCACGTCCCGGCAGATAGGCTTTTTCTAACGGATTTCCCTGCAAGGCATTGGATGGACGCTCATTTATAGAACCGCCTTGCGGAACTGCTCCACAGAACCGACCCTTCAAGTACCGCATCTTCCCATGGGGTACTCGTAAAACATATGGGCCCGGAGGGATTCGAACCCACGACCGCCCGGTTATGAGCCGGGCGCTCTGACCGGACTAAGCTACGGGCCCGAGAATTGTGATGCAGCCGGCCTGAATTCGGAAACGGCGCATTTAGTTCAGATCTCCGGGATTTTCCCGGAATCTCACTGCATATAAATATTGTTCTTTGATCATAAAAACATTGTGCGCGTTCTGCAGGGCGCCTGCATACCCGACAGGCGTAACGTCCAGAAGTCCGCCGTGCAAACCTCCCGGCGGGTCTCCGGCACCTGTAGTATGAGAGACTGCCTGCAGAATGCTCCGAAAAACCCACCTACCGCATCTTCTGGTGCTGCTCTTTCCACTGCATCCAGTTGTTGTAGGCGTTCATATCCCTCTGCTTGAGGATATCCTGGATACTGTTGTCGATCTCGGTGGTCGTCATCCCGCTGTGCGTGCTCCCCTGGATCTGCCGGGTGATCTCGTCCGCCAGTTGCTGGTCTGCTCCGGCGTTCTGCACCGACCTCCTGATCTTGTCAGGGTTGAACTGCTCCTCCTGGTTGTTGGTCTTCCGGACCATGGTCTCCTGCCAGGGCCGGGACTCCATCTGCTGTTGTTCCGCCATTATCATCACCACATCAATACCTGTTCTGCCTTTCTTGAGGCCCGGGTGCCCGTTGCATCCCGGCTCTTTTTCCCGGATAACGATTTCCGGGAGTTCCACCCGGCCCCGCTTCGGTTGCAAGCTGCAGCCTGCCGGGCAACAGTGGGATATCGGATACTTATAAGTTGCGGCCGCCGGCCATCGTGCCCTTCCCGCCGAAGCAATGGATTAACGGCGCCTTCCCGGGCGGCGAAGAGCTGAACGAATCTACTGTGTGGGGCATGCACCCGGCGGAACGGCGGGTGCACGAGAAAACGCGAAGCGTTTTCGAGTTGCGACGAGCCGTAGGGTGCAATGTTCCGGAGAACGACTGTCCGTAGGATGCGATGGCCCGGAGGGTGCGACGTTCCAACGGAATGCGACTGCCCTATGGGCAGGAGCTTGAGCACCGATAGGTGCAAACGGAGCATGAGAAGCCGCCAGGCTTCGAGCCGCGACTGCCGGAATGACAGGAGCGTGAGCACCGTCAGGTGCTCGAGCTCCGGCCCTTACGCCCCCCTCGCCCCCTCCTCGGCGTCCCGGATGGCCGAGAGCACCTCCTCTCTCCTCTCGTCGAGGACCTCCGCCGTATCCGCCTCGATGTTCAGCCGCACCACCGGCTCGGTGTGGGAACGGCGGATGTTGAACCACCAGCCGGGATAGGTCACCGTCAACCCGTCGAGCCTGTCGAGGTCCGCGTCGCGGTAGCGCGCCGCAAGCACCGCGAGCACCGCCGCGGGATCGTTCACCGTCAGATTGATCTCCCCCGTCGAGGGATAGCGGTCGAGGGGTTTAATGAGGTCGGAGAGCGTCCGGCCGCTCGCGGCGAGGATGTTTGCGATCATGACCAGCGTGAGGAGTCCGTTGTCGGCAAACCCCATATCCCGGTAGTAGTAGTGCCCGGAGAGTTCACCGGCAAAGAGGGCGTCCTCCTCGCGCATCGCGGCCTTGATGAAGGCGTGGCCCACCCTTGAGCGGACGCCCCGGCCCCCGGCCCGATCGATCGCCTCGCGGACCGCCCGGCTCGACCGGAGATCGTAGAGGATCGTTGCCCCGGGGTTTTCCTCGAGCAGGAATTCCGCGACGAGGCCGGTCACCAGGTCTTCCCGGACGCGCTCGCCCCGCTCGTCGATGAGCCCGCACCGGTCGCCGTCGCCGTCGAACGCCACCCCCATGTCCGCACCTTCCGCGACAACCCGTTCCTGCAGTTCCCGGGTGGTCGCGGGGTCGAGCGGGTTTGCGTGGTGGTGGGGGAACCGCCCGTCGGGCTCGAGATACAGCGGCGAAAGACGCCATGCCGGGACCCGGTCGAAGAGCCGGGGCACTTCCGGCCCGGCCATCCCGTTCCCCGCATCCACGACGACCGTGAGGGGTTTCGGTGCCCGGACGAACCCGGCCACCGTCCCGATGTAGGCGTCCAGCATCTCGATCTCGCGGGACGACCCCCCGGCGCGGGCGACCTCCTCCTCCCCTACCCGGGTCTCGAGGAGCGGCAGGTCGCGGTCGCCGGAGAGGGGGACGGCGTTTTCGCGGGCGAGTTTGAACCCGTTCATCTCCCCCGGGAGGTGGGAGGCGGTCACCATCGCCCCGCCGTCGAACCCCCCGGCAACGACGGCGTAGTTGAGGAGCGGGGTGCTCGCCATCCCGATGTCGGCGACCTCCGCCCCGGCTTCGACCGCACCCCTGATGAACGCCCGGGCGAGCGGTACCGAGGATGGCCGCATGTCCCGCCCGACGACGATCCGCTCCGCTGCAAGAAGCGCGACGAAGGCGTTCCCGATCCTCTGCGCAGTCGTTTCGTCGAGTTCGTCCGGGTAGCGCCCCCGGATGTCGTAGGCCCGAAAGATCCCGGCCATTCAAGCCTCCCCCCGGAGCGATGAGATCGCCCGCAGCCGCTCGATAATCCCCGGGAGCACTTCAAGGACGTAGTCGACGTCGTCGTCGGTGTTCGCGTGCCCGAGGGTGAGCCGGAGCGAGCCGTGGGCGTGCTCGGGCGGAAGGCCACAGGCGGTCAGGACGTGTGAGGGGTCGAGCGACGCCGAGGTGCAGGCGCTCCCCGTCGAGGCGGCAACCCCGAGGGCGTCGAGCATAAGAAGGATCGACTCGCCCTCGACGTAGCGGAACGCAACGTTCACGTTGTTTGCCAGCCGTTCGGTCGGGTGGCCGTTCAGCCGGGTATCCGGGATCGCGTCCAGGATTCCCCGGATCAGCCGATCGCGCATCGCGGCAATCCGGGCGGCCTTCCCGGGGATATCGGCGGTTGCAAGTTCGATCGCCCGCCCGAGCCCGACGATCCCGGGAACGTTCTCGGTTCCGGCCCGCCGGCCCCGCTCCTGCGCCCCGCCGTGCATGAACGTCGTTATGCGGGTTCCCCGCCGGATGTAGAGCGCTCCCGTCCCCTTCGGGCCGCCGAACTTGTGGGCGGAGATGGCGAGGAGGTCGGCCCCCATCTCGTCCACGTCCACCGGAAAGGCCCCGATCGCCTGGACGGCGTCGGTATGGAACGGGATTGTGTGGTCGTGCGCGACTTCCGCGATCGCCTTGATGGGTTGAATCGTCCCGATCTCGTTGTTCGCGGCCATCACCGAGACGAGGATGGTCTTATCGGTGATCGCCTCCTCGACCGATCCCGGATCGACCCGGCCGTACCCGTCCACCGGGAGGTAAGTGACCCGGTAGCCCTGCTTTTCGAGCGCCCGGCAGGGGTGGAGGACGGCGTGGTGCTCGATCGCGGAGGTGACGATATGGTCGCCCTTCTTCCGCCTCACCGCCGCCGCTCCCTTGATCGCCCAGTTGTCGGCCTCCGTCCCGCCCGAGGTGAAGAAGACCTCCTCGGGGCTTGCCCCGATCGCCGCCGCCACGCGTCCCCGTGCTTCCTCCACAGCCTCCTCCGCCTCGCGGGCGAGGGAATAAAGCGACGAAGGGTTCCCGAACCGCTCCGAGAAGTAGGGGAGCATCGTCTCGACGACCTCGGGCCGCACCGGCGTCGTCGCCGCATGGTCCATGTAGACCGACCGCCTCCGCTCCATCCGGGTCACTTCGCCATCGTCGGCTGGAACCCGCGCATCGTCTCGGCCATCTCCCTCAGGCGCCGGTCCACCAGGTAGTTCACCGTTCCCTCTTCGTAGGTCCCGTCCTCGCGCCGCACACCCGCCGGAACACCCGTGAGAACCTCGATCCCCTCGTCGATCGTCCGCACCGGGTAGATCCGGAACTTCCCGGCCTTCGCGGCCTCGACGATCTCCTCTTTCAGCATCAGGTTCTGGACGTTGCTTGCCGGGATCAGCGCCCCCTGGTTCCCGTTGAGCCCTTTGGCCTTGCAGACCTCGAAGAACCCCTCCAGCTTCTCGTTCACGCCCCCGATCGCCTGCACCTCGCCCTTCTGGTTCACCGACCCCGTGACCGCGAGGTATTGCTTCAGCGGAAGCCCCGAGAGCGCCGAGAGGAGGGCGTAGAGCTCGGTGCTCGATGCAGAGTCGCCCTCGATCCCCTCGTAGCTCTGTTCGAAGACGAGCCGGGCCGAGAGGGAAAGCGGCTTATCGTGTGCATAGTTGTTGTTGAGGTAGCCGTTGATGATCAGGACGCCCTTCGTGTGGATCGGCCCGCCGAGCGCAGCCTCCCGCTCGATGTCCACGAGCCCCTCGCGGCCGACCCCGATGCTCGCGGTCACCTTCGACGGCCGGCCGAAGGCGAAGTCCCCGAGTCCGATGACCGAGAGGCCGTTCACCTGGCCGACCTTCTCGCCCTCCGTATCGATGAGGAAGATCCCCCGCCGGATTGCCTCCTCGATCTTTTGCTGAATCAGGTTCGAGCGGTAGATCTTCTCCTCGATCGCCTTCGTGACGTGTTTTCTCTCGATCTGCTCAGTCCCGTCGCTTGCGGCGTAGAAGTTCGCCTCCCGGATGAGGTCCGCGACCGTGGCGAACCGGGTCGAGAGTTTCTGCTTATCCTCGGCGAGGCGCGAACCGTACTCGATCACCCGGGCGATCGCCTCCCGGTCCAGGTGCCGAAGGTTCTCCTCCCGGACGAGGTTGCACATGAAGTCGGCGTATTTTTCGGAGTTTTCGTCGTTCCTTTCCATCACGATGTCGAAGTCGGCCTTGACCTTGAAGAGCTCCTTGAAATCGGGGTCCATCCGGTAGAGGAGCTGGTAGATCATGGGCGTCCCGACGAGTGCCACCTTGATGTCGAGTGGGACGGCCTCGGGCTTGACGGTCTTTGCCGTGATGAATCCCATCCGCTCTCCCGGCTCCTCGATGACGGCTTCCCCGGTCTTTAAGGCCGTCTTGAGCCCGTCCCAGGAGAGGGGGGCGCGCAGGAGGTCTTCGACGTCGAGGATGAGGTAGCCGCCGTTGGCCCGATGGAGCGAACCCGGCCGGATCATCGTGAAGTCGGTCGTAAAGATGCCGAACTGGACTTCCCTCTCGATCTTTCCGAGGAGGTTCTGGTAGGTGGGGTTCTGCTCGAAGACCACCGGTGCGCCTTCGGCGCCGGCGTTATCCACGACGACGTTCACCTCATACTTCCGAAACGGAATCTCACGCATGAGGGCCTGGAACTGGGGCGGGACGCCCTGCTGCTCGGGGACACCGAGGAATATCTGAACATTCTCGAGGATGTCGTTCTGGACGGCGTCGATGTAATCGGGGACTTCCGCGACGTCGGCATACTTCTCCTTGAGTTCGGTGACGAGGTTGCCTATCGCGTAGAGGGCGATGTCGTGGTTCAGTTTCTTGACCGCCTCGGCCCCCTGCCGCTCGATGTCCTGCACCTGCCGGAGCGTGCTCCGGAGTTCGGCGTTCAAGGCGTCCCGCCTCCGCTGGACCTCCGCCCGCACCTCGTCGGGGAGGTTGATGAACTCCTCCTCGGGGACCGGCCTCCCGTTGATGACCGGGATGGTCAAAAGGCCGATGGGGCTCATCTGGATGGTAAACCCCGCCTCCTGGGCTTTCTGGTTGATCCGGGCGATGAGATCCGTCCTGTTCCCCTGGAGCGCCTGAAGCGTTTCGTCCCGCCGTTTTGCGTACTCCTCGCTCTCGAACGCCCGGGGAAGCGCCTGCCGGGCCTCCTCGATGAATTGCTTCATATCCTCCCTGAACCGGGCCCCCTTTCCGACCGGGAGGGCGATGGCGTTGGGCTCGTACTGGTTCTCGAAGTTATGGACATAGATCCAGTCGCTCGCCCGGGGTTTGGTCTTCGCGAGCTCGTCGAGGAAACTCCGGACGGCGGTCCTCCTCCCGGTGCCCTGGGCGCCTGCGGTGTAGACGTTGAACCCGGCCTCCCGGATCTCGAGACCGAACCGCAACGCCCGCAGTGCCCGCTCCTGACCTATGATCTCTTCCAGCGGCCGCATATCCTCGGTGCTGGCGCACTCCACTTTTCCCGGCTCGTAAACGTTCCGGTACTCTCCGATATCCAAGGGCTGAATCATCAGTCTCACCACAGTTGCTGCAACTACTTCGCAGGATGTCGCTCGCCCTAAAAAAGGTTCCCCGTTCCGGCACCGGATGGTACGATAGGTGGTTTTACTTTCTTTCGCGCATATGTGTAGTACGTTTGTATGCGGCCGGTGATATGCACGGAGCCGCAAGGAACAGGAGATATTATGAGGATAGCAATTGCACAGGACGGAAACCGGGTATCCGAACACTTCGGTCACTGCCAGGGGTACGCCATATTCGACGTCGAAGATTCGATCATCTACCGTAGAGACGACCTCCCGAACCCCGGCCACGAACCCGGGCGGCTCCCGGTCTTCCTCGCGGAGCACGGGGTCGACCTGATCATCGCCGGCGGGATGGGGCCGCGGGCCGTCGAGATCTTCCACGAGAATGGTATCAATGTGCTCCTCGGCATCGGCGGAAACGTTGATTATGTCGCACAGGACTATATCGCCGGCCGTCTTTCTCCGGGGAAGAGTTCCTGCCACCACGAAGACGGCGGCGAGTGCGACGGAGCGCACTGAGCATGGCAGCGGTGGTTGACCCCGGGGCATGCACCGGGTGCGAAACGTGCGTGGATGCCTGCCCGGCGGCCGCAATTACCATGGAGGACGGGAAGGCAAAAGTCGACGCCGATCTCTGTGTTGATTGCGGGACCTGCGTGGACGAGTGCCCGGCGGGCGCCATCTCGCTTGAGTGATACGATAGCACCATCCATAGCATTATGCTCATATGTGCAAAAATCACCAGAGGAGTGCATCAGAATGATAGTTGGTATCACAGCACGTGCAGCAGGCACGGACGCCCCGGTCGAGCAGCGGTTCGGCCGGGCACCTTACTTCGTCTTCGTCGATACGGAGACGGGGAAAGCGGAATCGATTGAGAATCCCCTTGTCGACGCTGCGGGCGGGGTCGGACCCCGTGCGGTCCAGATGTTTTCGGAGCACGGCGCGACGGTGGTCATCACCGGCCAGGTCGGCGGGAACGCCGCGAAAGCGCTTGAAGCGGGCGGGATCAAGGCGTACGCCTACCGCGGAAGCGGCAGCGTGGCCGATGCCCTTGCGGAGTATAGCGCCGGGAACCTGCAGCCGCTCTCCCTCGCCTGAACCGGGATCCAGCATGAAGATCACGATTGCAAGCGGCAAAGGCGGCACCGGGAAGAGCACGGTGGCGGCGAACCTCGCCTGCACACTCGCCCTCTCCCGTGAGGTGGCGCTCGTCGACTGCGATGTCGAGGAACCGAACCTCCACCTCTTCTTCCCCGCCGCTGCCGTGGACGTGCCGGTGACGACGCCGGTCCCGGAGATCGATCTCGCCCGTTGCACCTTCTGCGGTGAGTGCGGGAAGTTCTGCCGGTTCGGGGCGCTTTCGGTTCTCAAAGACCGCGTCCTCGTCTTCCCGGAACTCTGCCACTCGTGCGGGGGCTGCTCCCTCGTCTGCCCGCAGGGGGCTGTCGGGGAAGTCCCGCGCACCGTCGGCCGGGTTGCGTGCTCCTGCCCCCTCCCCTCCCTCACCCTGATCAGCGGGGTCTTAAACGAGGGTGAGGTGCAGGCCCCGGCGGTCATCAGGGCGGCAAAACTGCTCGCACAAGGGCACCCGCTCACCCTCTACGACGCCTCCCCGGGGATAGCCTGCCCGGTGATCGAGACCCTCGAGGGGAGCGATGTCTGCGTCCTGGTGACGGAGTCAACGCCGTTCGGGCTGCACGATCTCCGCCTCGCGGCCGAGGTGGCGGAGGGGGTCGGCATTCCCGCCGGCGTCGTGATCAACCGGAGCGACGGCCAGGACGAGGCGACCCTCGACTTCTGCCGGGAGCGCGGGCTCCCCGTTCTCATGACCATCCCGTTCTCGCGGGAGATTGCCGCAGTCCAGAATCGGGGCGGGCTCATCTGCCGTGACCTTCCCGGGTGGGAGGAGCGGTTCGCCGCCCTCTTTGAAGCGGTCGTGAAGATCGCGGGGGTGAGCCCGTGATACGGCTCGCGGTCACGAGCGGCAAGGGCGGCACCGGGAAG
This sequence comes from Methanoculleus sp., assembly GCA_030156625.1. Classification (GTDB taxonomy): domain Archaea; phylum Halobacteriota; class Methanomicrobia; order Methanomicrobiales; family Methanoculleaceae; genus Methanoculleus. The sequence continues at coordinate 1,068 of JASGMC010000093.1, read as the reverse complement.
ACGATGGTGGCGGCGGCGCTCGCGGATATCAGCGCTGTGCCCCAGGTCCTCGCCGACTGCGACGTGGACGCCGCGAACCTGGAACTTCTCTTCGAACCCCGGCGGCTTACGACGGAAGAGTTCCGGGGGCTCGCGGCGGCCCGGATCGACCCGGAGCGGTGCCGCGATTGCGGGATATGCGCGGATCACTGCAGGTTCGGAGCGATCGTGCGCCGCAACGACGCCTGGGAAGTTGACGCCCTGCACTGCGAAGGCTGCGGCGTCTGCACCTATGTCTGCCCCATGGGAGCGGTCTTGATGGAACCCCGTGTCTGCGGCGAGATCTACACCTCGGCGACCGACCGGGGCAATCTCGCCCATGCCCGGCTCTTCCCGGGCTCCGGGAACTCAGGATTGCTCGTCACCGAGGTGAAGAAGCGGGCCGCGAGCCTTGCGGACGGCGCCGACCTGCTTCTCGCAGACGGCCCGCCGGGGATAGGCTGCCCGCTGATCGCGACGGTCAGCGGCATGGACGCTGTCCTCATCGTCACGGAGCCGGGGGTCTCGGCGCTCCACGACCTCGAACGGCTTGTGACGGTCTGCCGGCGGTTCGGCGTCCGGATCTTCGTCGCGATCAACCGGTTCGACCTCGCGGAGGATATCTGCGCAAGGATCGAGGACTACTGCAGGGAGGAGGAGATCCTGGTGGCAGGAAAGATCCCGTTCGATCCGTCAGTGATCGAAGCGGTCCGGAACGGCCGCCCCGTGACCCGGAAAGAGTCCCCGGCGACGGATGCTCTCCGGGAGCTCCGGGAAAACCTCTTCTCCGAACTCGGGCTCCGGTGAGCCCGATCTCCCGTGTTTGTCACGGTACCCCGGGACGCTCCGCTCCGGAAGAATTGGGTGCTGCCGGTGATCCGGCAAGAGTGTCTCGTGACTCTCCGGTCTCAACCGGAGACTCACTCTAACGATTCTCGAAAAAGAAGAATGTATTGGTTTAGAACCGGGGTTTTCTGTGCTTCGGGAGGCAGTCCTGGCAATACACGGGTCTGCCTTCGGTCGGCTTGAAGGGGACTTCGCACTCTTTCC
>JASGMC010000092.1 GCA_030156625.1 Methanoculleus sp. | reverse complement strand
TTGATCTCGTCGGCACCGGCGGCGCGGAGGATCCCGGTCGAGCCCGCGGTGGGGTAGACCGAGACCCCGATCGGGAGGTCGAACCGTGCCCGGAGCGCTCTCACTACGGCCGCCATCCGCTCCACCTCCTGCTCCGGCGACTCTCCGACGCCGCTCGTGAGGGAGATCGCGGAGAGGTTCCCCCGGCGAGCGGCCTCTTCGACCATCCCGAGAACTGTCTCCGTATCCTTGACCGCCCCGCCGAGTTTCGGCACCGGACAGAACTTGCAGTCGAAGATGCAGCGTTCGCTGACGGTAATATAGGCCTGCTCCGGGCAGTGGCAGAGCGGGCGTTCGAGCCTGCCCCGCACGATCTTCTCTCCGTCCCGGACTACCGCGATCCCGTCTCCGTCCGGAACGACCCGCAGCGGCGATGCGGGGTTAATCGAGAGGCGGACGCGCCGGTCGCCGGAGCGTATGAAGATCGACGACCCTCCGGCGCCGGGGCCCGCTGTCGCCGGCGCCGGCAGGAGGTCTGCGCTTAGCGCCTCGTCGATGCTCGCCGAGCCGATGCTGATGAGGTATGCCTTCTCTTCAGGTGTCATAGTGTGCATGTTCTCTCCCTTCCCTGTCGTTGGTGCCGGAATGGTGAATTAACAATTGTGAATCATCCTATGGATATCGTCGAAGATCCACATAAGGCTTGTTGTTGCGGACAGATCTGCCGCATTCTGCTCCTGCAGGTGATTTATGGGTCGGCGGGATCAACACTATAACGACACATGCGGATCATCCTCCCGGATAAGAGTGTGCGGACGGTCTCTCGCGCCTCCGCAACGATAGAAGAGATCCTCATCGAGCTCGGGATCAACCCGACGACCGTGATCGTCGTGAAGAACGGTACGATCGTCCCCGAGGACGTGACGGCGGACGAGGGCGACGAGATCCGGATCCTCCGGTTCTCTCACGGCGGGTGAGGGCGATGACCCCCGGAGAGAACCTGTGCTCCCTCTGCAACGAACCCGCGGTCGTCCGCCTCGTCGAGCCGGAACGACGGTTATGCGCCGCCCACTTCATCGAGGACGCCGGGGCCCGCGTCCTCGCCGCCATGGAGCGTGAGCGCATGATATCGCCGGGCGACCGGGTCGCCGTCGGCCTGAGCGGGGGAAAAGACAGCACCGCCCTGCTCCTGCTGCTCCACCGCTTCCTCCCGGCGCTCGGCGCGGGTCTCGTCGCGATCACCGTCGACGAAGGCATCGCGGGCTACCGGGAGGAGACCCTCAGGGCCGCACGAGACCTGACGGGCGAACTCGGTGTCGAGCATGTGATCGTCACGTTCGCCGACCTCTTCGGGGAGGACCTCGACACGATACTCGTCGGGAGAGAAGCGCAGGGCTGCACCGTCTGCGGCGTGCTGCGCAGGCGGGCGCTCGCCGAAGCGGTGAAGCGGGTCGGTGCGACGAAACTTGCCACCGGCCATAACCTCGACGACGAGGCGCAGTCGGTCCTGATGAACGTCCTCCGCGGCGACCTCCCCCGCCTTCGCCAGGATACCTCGACCGGGCAGCCCGGGCACTTCGTCCCGCGGATAAAGCCGCTCGCCGTCCTCTCCGAGAAGGAGATTGTGACCTACCTCCTCCTCCGCGGCTACTTCCGCGACCTGCCCGAGTGCCCCTACGCCGGGACGGCGCTCCGCTCAGAGGTGCGCACGATGCTTGCAGGACTTGAGCACCGCCATCCGGGCACGATGGTCCGCCTTATGCAGTTCCGCGACGGGGTCAGGGAATCGGCCCGCTCCGCGGAGCCGGCGAAGGCGCTCTCTACCTGCCGCATCTGCGGCGAACTTACGAGCGGCGAGGTCTGCCAGGTCTGCAGGCTGCTTGATCGGTAGAGCCCCGCTTCACTCGCCGGCGGACGGCGGCGAAGCGCCGCGGACCCGCTCCCACCCGGTGTAGATGTTCATCTTTTTGCTCCGGACGAACCCGACGATCGTGAGCCCGCCCGCCTCCGCGGCCTCGACGGCGGCGGTGGTCGTCGCTCCCCGCGAGACGATCACCGGGATGTTTGCCACCAGGCACTTCCTGACCATCTCGGAGGATATCCGGCCGGAACTGACCGCAAACGTCCGGGAGAAATCGGTCCCCGATAGGAGGCCATGGCCGATGACCCGGTCGAGCGCGTTGTGCCGGCCGATATCCTCGGCGATCCGGATCGCTTTCCCCTCATCATCGAAGAGCCCGACAAGGTGGATGCCCCCGGTGATCCGGTGCAGATCCGAGTCGAGCGTCTCTTTCGTCGCCGCCCGGATCGCCTCGGCCGGGAGGGTGAGGTCGGACCGGATCGCGGGGAGCTGTCCGGCATCGAGAAACGAGGTGCTCCCGCCGCACCCGGAGAGGACGGTCTTGTGGGAGGTCAGGATCGCGAACGGGTTCTTCGTGAGGACGCTCGCGGTGTTCCCCTCGATCCGGATCGACTCGATCTCGCCGGGTTCCCGGACGATCCGCTCCGTGTAGAGATACCCGATGACGAACTCCCGGAGCATCGACGGGCTGGTCATGGCGGTGAGTGCGTGGCGCCCGTTGACGGTCACGGAGAGGGGCACCTCTTCGACGACGGGGTGGGTCGCGGGGACGAACGTCTCTCCGTCGCCTTTGACGATCGGCAGTTCCCGGTAGAGCATCAGATCACTCTCCGGGACAACTCTTCGACGGTGGCTATCAGCATCTCGATCTCCTCCCTGGTGGTATAAATGTAGGTGCTCGCCCGCACCGTTCCGTCCGGGAGGCCGAGATGCTCCATGAGCGGCTGGCAGCAGTGGTGCCCCGACCGGACCAGGACGGCGGCGGCCTCGTCCAGTACCTGCGCCACCTCGTGCGGGTGCATCCCCTCCACCGTGAACGAGACGACGCCGATCCGCTCAGCCTCCGCATCCTGCCCCACGACCGTGACGCCGTCGAGCGCGGCGAGCCCGTCGATCAGCCGGGCGCACAATCGCTCCTCGTGCCGCCGGACCGCGCCCATCCCGATCTCCCGGAGGTATGCTGCCGCCCGTGCAAGCCCGATGGTGCCGGCGATCGGCGGCGTCCCCGCCTCGTAGCGCTCTTCGCCGGGAGCGAGGGTGTAGCCCCCGGCCGTCACGCTCTCGACCGCCCCGCCCCCGACGAAGAGCGGTTCAAGGTCCGGCCGGCGCATCCAGAGCCCGCCCGTCCCGGTCGGCCCGAGCATCTTGTGCCCGGAGAAGCAGAAGTAGTCGCACCCGATGGCGGCTACGTCGACCGGGAGGTGCGGCACCGACTGGGCGCCGTCGACGAGGAGTCGCACACCCCGGTCACGGCAGATCCCGGCGATCTCGCGGACCGGGAGGACGGTGCCGAGGACGTTCGACGCATGGGTGACGGCGACGAGCCGGGTATCGTCGCGGACGGCCGCCTCAAGGTCGGCGAGGTCGAGGTTGCCCTCAGCGTCCGGCCGGATGATATCCACCGCGACTCCTCGCTCCCTGAGCCGGAGCCAGGGGAGGAGGTTTGAGTGATGTTCGAGGAGTGTCGTCACCACCCGGTCCCCCCGCTGCCAGGGGAGACCGGCGGCGACCGCCCCGACCGCCTCGGTGGTGTTCCGGGTGACGGCAAGGGTGCCCCCATCCCCGCCGACGAACGACTTTATGGCGTCGTGGGCGTCCCGGTAGCGGTGGGTGGCGACGGCGGCGAGCCGGTGCACGCCTCTCCCGACGTTTGCCCGGTAGCGGAGGTCGTATTCGACCATCGCCTCGACCACCGGCTTCGGGGTGAGCGATGTGGCTGCACTGTCGAGGTACACGAGGTCCCGCGTGATCGGGAAGTCCGCCCTGCAGTCCTCGGTCGTCATAATACCTCGTCCATGCTCCCGCTCCGGTACCCGGCGAGGTCCAGGGCGACGTAGGTAAATCCTATCCGGCGAAGCGCCGCTGCCACCTCATCGCGCCGGGCGAAGAGCCGCTCCAGTTCCTCGGGCGGCACCTCGATCCGGGCGACGTCGCCGTGCACCCGGACCCGCACCAGGAAAAATCCCCGGTCGTGCAGCGCTTCCTCGGCCGCCTCGATCCGGGCAAGCGCCTCCTCCGTGACCTCGTCCCCGTAGGGGATGCGGGTGGCAAGGCAGGCTGCCGAAGGCTTGTTCCAGAACGAGAGCCCGCACTCACGGGCAATCCTGCGGATGTCGGCTTTTGTCGCACCGGCTTCGGCGAGGGGGTGGCGGACCCCTTCCTCGTCGCTTGCGGCAAGCCCCGGGCGGTAGGTCCCGAAGTCGGAGACGTTCGTCCCGTCCGCGACCGTGCCGATCCTCTCCCGCCGGGCAAGTTCCTTCAGCAGGCGGGAGGAGGCCTTCTTGCAGGTGTAGCACCGGTCGGGCCGGTTCGCCCGGAATGTTTCGTTTTCAAGGATCGGGAACGCCACGACCTCCAGGGGAAGGTCCAGCCGGGCGGCGGCCTCCCGCGCCTGCGCCACCGCCCGCCGGGGCACGAGCGGCGAGTCCAGGAGGATGCACCGGACCCGCTCCCTCCCGAGCGCCCGGACGGCCAGCGCGGCGAGGAGCGAACTGTCGACGCCCCCGGAGTACGCGACGAGCAGGGGGCCCTTCTCCTTGAGAGCCTCGATGACCGTTTCTTCGCTGCACCTGGAGTACACCGGTGTCTTCCTCCTTATGCTTCCGTGTTGCACGGATCGCCGAGCGGGTTCTCTTCGCGGATCTGCGTGCAGATTTCGCATATCCGGGAGGCGAGGTCATCCACCTGGCCGGCCTTGAGGTCCCGTGCAAGCCGGTTGAGCGACGCTTTCACCTCGCCCTCAAAGACGATCCGGTACCCCCGCTTCCCGGTGCGGTACTGGGAGATCGCCGACGGCGTCATATCGAGAAGGCGGGCGGCCTCCAGCTGGGAGACGCCTATTTTATTCAGTTCTTCCGCGATCGCAGCACGGATTGCGGGCAACACATTCCATACAATCAACTGGCAGGGGAGTTTCATCATACCACAACATTTAATGGTTCCTGAGCGAATCTAACATTGATGTTAACAATTGTTAACTTTGACTTCGGAGAACAAATACCTTTGCGCAGGGCCGGGATACGGTGTGAGCATCATGGCTGACGGGAGATCACGGTCGGTCTACATGGACCATGCGGCGACGACCCCTACTCGGCCGGAGGTCGTCGAAGCGATGCTCCCCTGCTTCTCGGAACGGTTCGGGAACCCCTCTTCGATTTACGCCCTCGCCCGTGAGGCGCAGGTGACGATGGAGAAGGCGCGAGGGCGAGTGGCGGAGGCGATCGGGGCCCGGCCGGAGAATATCTTCTTCACCTCGGGCGGGACGGAGGCCGATAACTGGGCGATCAAAGGGGTGGCGGCGGCGAACCGGAAGCGCGGCGACCACATCGTCACCTCCTCGATCGAGCACCACGCGGTCCTCCACCCCTGCCAGGCCCTCGAGAAGCAGGGCTACCGGGTCACCTACCTCCCGGTGGACGGGTACGGCCTGATCGACCCGGCGGCGGTCGAGGAGGCGATCACCGACAAAACCATCCTCGTCTCGGTGATGGCCGCTAACAACGAGATCGGGACGATCCAGCCCGTGGCGGCGATCGCAAAAGTCGCGCACGATCACGGTGTCCCGTTCCATACCGACGCCGTCCAGGCGATCGGGGCGGTGCCGATCGACGTGGATGCAATGGGGATCGATCTCCTCTCGCTCTCGGCCCACAAGTTCTACGGCCCGAAGGGGACCGGAGCGCTCTACATCCGGCGGGGGACCCGGATCGGGACGTTCATGGACGGCGGGGCGCAGGAGCGGGGCCGCCGGGCCGGGACCGAGAACGTCCCCGGCATCGTTGGGCTCGGGAAGGCGATCGAACTTGCGACCGCCGATATCGAGGGACGCAACCGCCGGATAGTCGAGATGCGGGACCGGCTGATCCGGGGGATCCTGGAGACGATCCCCGACACCCGGTTGAACGGCCACCCGGTCGAGCGGCTCGCAAACAACGTCAACGTCGCGTTCCGCTACGTCGAGGGGGAGTCGATCCTGCTCATGCTCGACGCGCTCGGCATCGCCGCCTCCACCGGGAGTGCCTGCACCTCGGCGTCGCTTGAGCCCTCGCACGTTCTGACCGCCTGCGGCCTCCCTCACGAGGAGGCGCACGGCTCGCTCCGGCTCACCCTCGGCCACCGGAACACTGATGACGACGTTGATTACGTTCTTTCCGTCCTCCCCCGGGTGATCGAGCGGCTGCGGAAGATGTCGCCGCTCACCCCCGGATGACACGAGTGATCACTATGTACAGCGAACGAGTCATGGACCATTTCACGAACCCCCGGAACATGGGGGAGATCCCGGATGCGGACGGTATCGGCGAGGTCGGGAACCCGGCCTGCGGCGACATCATGCGGATAACCCTCCGGATCGAAGAGAACAGGATCGTGGACGCAAAGTTCAAGACCTTCGGGTGTGCCGCCGCCATCGCGTCGAGCTCGATGGCCACCGAGCTCATCAGGGGAAAGACCCTTGACGAGGCATGGGCGGTCACCAACCGGGCGGTTGCCGAGGCGCTGGAGGGGCTGCCCCCCCAGAAGGTCCACTGCTCGGTCCTCGCCGAAGAGGGGATCCACAAGGCGATCGACGACTACCGGACACGGCACGGGATGCCTGCGAAGAGTGGAGAATAACGATATGCTCCTTGAGCGTGAACGGGAGCGTTATTCCCGGCAGATCCTCCTCTTCGGCGAGGAGGGGCAGGAGCGGCTGAAGAAGGCGAAGGTCTTCATCGCCGGGGCAGGAGGCCTCGGCTGCCCGATCGCTCTCTACCTTGCGGTCGCGGGTATCGGGGAGATCCGTCTCGTGGACCGGGATACCGTGGACCGGACCAACCTGAACAGGCAGGTCCTCCACCGGGAGAGCGACCTCGGCGAGTTGAAGGCCCGATCTGCGGAAGCGAAACTCCGGGAGGCAAACCCGGATATCCGGGTCGAGGCCCTTGCAGCGACCATCGACGAGACGAACGTCCGGGACCTGGTCGCCGGTGCCGACCTGATCGTGGACGCGATGGACAACTTTCCGACCCGCTACCTCCTGAACCGGGAGGCGCTCCGGAGCGGCGTGCCGCTCATCCACGGTGCCATCCGGGGATTCGACGGTCAGGCGACGACCATCATCCCCGGCCGGACGGCCTGCCTCGAGTGCATCTTCCCGGAGGCCCCGCCCGGCGAGGTCTTCCCGGTCGTCGGGACGACCCCGGGGGTTATCGGCCTCATTCAGGCGAACGAAGCGATCAAGTACATCACCGGGACCGGCGACCTCCTGTTGAACCGGCTTCTCCTCTGGGACGGGCTCTCGACGACGCTTGAGACGTTTGCCGTGGAGCGGCGGCCGGGGTGCCCTGCCTGTGGCGGGGAGGTGCGACCATGAAGGTCCGGGTGAAGGCATTCGCCCGCTTCCGGGAGATCCTCGGGAGCGACCTCTCGATCGAGGTCCCCGACGGAGCGACGATGGCAGCGGTTCTCGCCGCGCTCCGGGATCGTGCCGGAGGCGAAGGCGATGCAATCTTCGACGAGACCGGGGCGCTCCGGGCGCACGTCATCCTGATGCGGAACGGTAGACGGGTCAACAGAAACAACCTCGATACCCTCGCCGAAGGCGACGAGGTCGCCATCTTCCCGCCGGTTGCGGGCGGATGAGGGGGGATACAGACATATGATTGATATTACCCGGGACGTCATCGACGCAGGTGTGATGATCGAGGCAGCGAAGAGGCCGGGTATGGGAGCCCTGGCCACCTTCTGCGGCGTTGTTCGGGACGACGACGGGGTGGAGCGGATAGAGCTGGAAGCCTACGAGGACGTCGCGGTCCGTGAACTGGAGACGATCCGCGACGAGGCGATGCGGGAGTTCCCGATCGAGTCGGTGGATATCGTCCACCGCGTAGGGTCCCTCCGGGTCGGCGAGACCATTCTTCTCGTCATCGTCGGAGCCGGGCACCGGAAGGAGGCGTTCGCTGCCAGTGAGTATATCATCGACCGGCTCAAGCAGACCGTGCCGATCTGGAAGAAGGAGTTCTACCGGGACGGTGAACGGTGGGTGCCCGGAGAGTCCATGGACTGGATGTCCTCCAGGTCCGGGTGAATCTTTTTCTCCGGCAGCCCCCAAGAGATCGATACCCATGAACGACGACCTGAAGGCAGCCGTCCTTCGCCGGTGCCGGAGGATGGAGATCCCGCTCGTCGGGGTCGCGGGGACGGACCGGTGGGAGAACCCGCCGTTTTTGCCCTGGATGCCGGAGGAGTTCTACCCGCAGTCGATCTTTCCGGAGGCCCGGTCGGTGATCGTCATCGGCCTCCCGGTCCACCTCCCGGTGCTCGAGACCTCGCCCTCGATCTACTATCACGAGTTGTATAAGACTGTCAACACCCTGCTCGACCAGTACACCTACCGGCTCGCCTCCTTCCTCAACGACGAGGGCTACCCCTCGGTCTTCGTCCCCCGGGACGGCTACGGGAGCATCGAGGTGCTCAAAAAGAACCCCGTCGCCTTCTTCTCGCACCGCCACGCCGCCCTCCTCGCGGGGCTCGGGACCTTCGGCGTGAACAACACCCTCCTCACGCCGGAGTACGGCCCCCGGGTCAGGTTCGGCTCGGTCTTCACCGCCGCCGACCTCCCGCCCGATCCGCTGCTCGCGGAAAACCTCTGCACCCGGTGCATGCTCTGCGTCAGCGCCTGCCCCGTGGGCGCGCTCGACGAGCGGGACTACCCCGAGGGCCTCACCGATAAGGCGGCCTGCGCCGAAAACAGCGCCGACCTCGCCCGCCGCCATATCTCCCCCTGCGGGATCTGCATCAAAGTCTGCCCGGTGGGGGAGGACCGGCGGCACTACGGCCGCAAAGCCACCGCAGGGGGCGAAGACCCTCGCCACCGCCGGGCCCGGGAGCATGTCGGGAAATTCGGCGGGTTGTAAGCCCGCCTGCTGAAAAAAAAGGTTATTCTTTTTTCACCATGTCCATCAACTGGTCCATCATCTCTGGCGCCCGATCGCGGAGGCCGAGCCCGACGATGATGGCGATCGCCGCACCGAGGCCGAGCCCGACTCCCCAGGCGATCGGGACGACGAAGACGTAGATGATCGAGAGGTCGATCAAGAGCTGCTGGAGCGCGAGGATGGCGACGACGAAGTAGAGGAACGCCCGCAGCAGCATCGCGATCAGCCCGAAGCCCTGGATCTGCTGCGTCTCCCCCATGTTCTGGAGGATGTCGATCAGCCAGTCGATCAGGATGAATCCAGCGACCAGGATGATGATGAATGCGACGATGTTCGGGATGTAGGCCACGATAGCCGCGACCGCCGCTGTCAGGGTCGGGATCTGGAGGACGCTGACCGCTGCGAGGATCGCGATGAGGTAGATGAACCAGCGGACGATGAGGTCGAAGAGGCGGCTTATGTTCATCGTGGATCGTTCAATCTGCTTGCCGGCCGATGTCTTTCGGAGTGCGTCGTCGACACCGAGTCGGTCGAGGACTTCGGCAACTACTCTTCCAAGTATGCGCCCGAGGATCCAGCCGATGATGAGGATGATGATCGCTGCAATAAGATTTGGCAGAAACAGAATAACGTTACGGGCCAGTTCTTCGACCGGCTCAAATGGCGCCAAAACCTGCGCCGTGAGGTCTCCATTTGTCACGGTATATCACCGGGGGAAGGATATGGCCCGTACTATATAAATCTTGATGTTCCCGCCACCCGGGGAGCGTGGGGAGACCGCTGCCGGGGGAGTGCGAGCACGAGCGAACTTGAGCACTCCAAAGTGCACCGGACAGGAACTTGAAAATCCGGAGAGTTTCCGGTTACGACTGGCCTGAGGGCAGGAGTTCGAGCACCGCCAGGTGCGGGTTACGACTGGCCTGAGGGCAGGAGTTCGAGCACCGCCAGGTGCGGGTTACG
>JASGMC010000091.1 GCA_030156625.1 Methanoculleus sp. | reverse complement strand
CAGACGTCGAATACGGGTTCACCACGCTCTATACTCCGAATCACGGAATATGTCACAATATTTGTGGAACACTTAATATATCCTTTGTGGTCGACCGGGGATCTGGCGTCCCGAAAAGGCACCACAATGGTGGAAAACGCCCCGAATGCGCCAGGATCACGCTTCATTCCCGGATCACCGGGATTCATAGGTATGCGAGGATAAAAGTTTTACTCCAAAAAAACACGGGAGTGCCGGACCCCGGCGGCGCTCCTTCTGCCCCGTAACCGCACGGTTTCCCCGCGGCGCCGCACCCGGCCGGCATCTCCCGGCAGCCGGCACCGCGGGTGCCCGCTCCGCCCGCACCCGGCAGCGGCCCCGGCCGCCGCCACCTGCCGGAGCATCTATATACAAGGCCCTCCCCAGTGCGGAGCCTTTTCTACCCCGGCCCGCCAACTACTCTCTATGCGGATCATTCGGGCCCCCACGCTCGCACGGGCACACGAACTGGCGGTCAGGACCGTCCTCGAGAAGGGATGGGTGCTGGATACCGAGAACGACGAGGCGACGATCGAGTGCGAGGAGCTCGCGCTCGAGGTGGAGTCGCCGGAAAGCGAGCCGATGGCGAGCCCCGCTTCCCGGTTCCAGAAGCGGTTCCTGGACGCCTACGCCGAGAACCTCCTGCACGGCTCCGACGCGAAGTTCGAGTACGACTACCACCGGCGGCTCTTCGACTGGGGGGAAACGCTCCGGGTCGCACCTCTGGAGCGACCGGGTCACTCCGTCCAGGAGGGACTCACGGTGGACGGCGAAGACGTCCACGTCGACCAGATCGATTACATCGCCCGGAAACTCGAGCAGGCCCCGAACTCCCGGCGGGCGGTCGCGATCACCTGGAACCCCGTCGTCGACGAGAACCTGGACGACTGCCCCTGCCTGCAGCTCGTCCAGTGCCTGTTGCGGGACGGGAAACTCCAGATGAAGGTCGTCTTCCGGAGCAACGACATTCTCTCCGCCGCCGGCTCCAATATGTACGCGCTCGTCCACCTCCAGAAGGCGATCGCGGACCGGCTCGGTGTAGCCTGCGGGCGCTACACGCATATCGCGCTCGTCCCCCATGTCTACTACCGCCGGGATCTCAACGACATCGAGCCGTTTTGCAAATCCGGTACCGAGATCCGGCCAGTTGCCGAGGTCTGCCGGGCCTGCGGGAAGTGCCCCCGCTCGTCCGGCGTGTGACCCGGAGCCGTCAGGTTAATTAGGGTTCAAAAATAACATTTTAGAGCCCAATAGCCCGGTAGTGTAGCGGTCAATCATGTGAGACTCTGGATCTCGCGACAGCAGTTCGAATCTGCTCCGGGCTACTCGAACCTTTTTCTCCGACACCTGAAAACCCATACACCGGAGGGTTGGTATATGGCTGATTACAACCTCGGCTGCACCGTGCGGCTCGACGACGAAGGAACGCTTGCCCTGCTCGCGGGACTCTACGAAGAGGGCGCAATCCGCCATATCCAGGTGCAGGCAATCCCTCTGCCGCGGCCCCTCTTCAAAAAACACCTCGCAAGAGTCGCCGCGGCCGGCATCCCCGCCGTCATCCACGCACCCCACCACGGCCACGGCGTCAACCCCTGCGCCCCCGCCGCCTATGACGACCGACCGGCGGACGAGATCGAGGAATATATAGAGGAGGCGATGAGCCAGGCCCTTGAAGCCGCCGACACCCTCGGCGCGGAGACGATTGTTCTCCACGCGGGGAGATATGAACCGGGAGGCCGCTTTGCCGCCGTGGAAACATTCGCCGGGTTCCTCGACCGGCACGCCGATCCCCGCCTCGCCCTCGAGAACCTCCCCGCGGTCTACGCCGGCTACCCTCTCCTCGGAAACACCGCCGGAGAACTCGCGGCCCTTGCGGGCAAAATAATCACCCGGTTCTGCCTCGACTTCCCTCACCTCGCCTGCACCGTAAATTACCGCCGTCTCTCGTTCGTGGATGAGTTAGAACGGTTCGAGAGACTCGACGTGGCCCTTCACCACCTCTCGAACGTGAGAAGCGGCTCGATCACCGACGAGCACCTCGAACTCGACCACCCCGACGGCGGCCTCGACCTTGCGGCGGTCCTCTCCCGGCTCCGGCAGCACCCCGATGTGCCGACGACGCTCGAGTACAAGGAAGACTCGGCGGACGTCTACGCCCGGCAGGTGAAGGTCTTTTCCGGGCTCTGGGAAGACCACCGCGCCGGAACGTGAGCCCCGCACCGACAGCCCCCCACCGCGGGAAACGTTGATGTGAGAGCGATCCACATCTAGAGCCTACAGAACTTCCGGGCACGCCCGGGAGGGCCCGGGGGGTGAAAGCGAGTGAATCGTTTTGTCCGGCACGCACTTGAGCGGGCGGAGACCGTCGAAGGTTTCGAGAAGGTCCGCTTCATCATCCTCTACGGCTCCGTTGCCGAAGGGCGGGCGAGGACAGGGTCCGATGTCTAACTCTCGCATCTACTACGACGGGGATCGCGAGGAGGCAGCCCGGTTCAGGTTTGCAGCGCTCTCCGATCTTGCCGACGACCGCTACGACATCCAGATCTTCTCGTTTCTGCCGCTCTATGTCCGGGCGGAAGTCCTCCGCGGAAAGGTAATCCACTGTCCCGACGAGCGGTTCCTCTACGACGTCGCGTACCGGACGATCCGGGAATTCGACGATTTCGAGCACCGGTTGTACGACTACATCGGCAAGAAGGCGATGGTATGACGGGCGAGATCCGGGATACGGCAACCCGAAACTCCAGGAGATTGGTCAAAGAGCGCCTCCCCATTCAGTCGATACGTCCAGCGTCATAATAGGTGCATCTCCCTATATACTGCAATCAACCCCGCTTCATCGAGTCGGCAGTCGATGAGATCAAGGAATTGCTGCCGGGAGAGATTGAGTTGTTCCGCCATACGAGAAAGCAACTGGTCGCTAATCTCCTTTGTGCCATGGGAAACCCATGTACGGATTCCTGTGTCACAACCGTTGTAGCTAAATACCAGTTTGATATGTTTTGACATCCTGGCATCAAACCCCTTCTTCATGAGACGGCGTACGACGGTCTTGTCTTTTCGAGGCACGATCAGGTCTCTCCGGGTACGAGTGCGATGAGCTTCCTCCTCAGGTCGCGAGCACCTCCAAGTAAAGCACTCTCATCCTGCAGAACGAAATCGTTCCAGTTTTCCTCAAACTCGTCAATAATGTCCTTCAAACCTTCAGAGAGATCCGGGGCGACGACCAGTAGTCGGTACTCGTGATTATACAGGATATACTCCCCTTCATCCATCTCAACCGAGATCTCGATAGGATGCTTGAGTTCCCGGATGACTCCATTGATCCTGACATGAATAAGAGGAATTTGCCATGGAGGCAACTCTGTTTGCGCCTGGGAGGCCAACCTGGAGATGAGATCGCTGTAGGTCTCACGGGGATGTGTCTTGAGATGGTTGAGTTGATCCTTTACCCCTGTTGCGATCTTAATTGATGTCATCTCTGACATACTACCGTGTACCACCACAGTAGTATATATCAGGTTCGATCACCGGTATCTCAGATCTCAACGCCATCAAATCAAGCCGGTCGCGATCCCCTTCGTCTTGCGGGGTTAAAGGGGCGGAGCGGGAAGAGCGCGGCCAACAGGTGTGGGGATGACACGGCACAACCCTCTGGGTTGTGCCTGTCAGGGAAATCTTCGATTTCCCGTGCACGGCACAATCATTTTGGTCGTGGGTGACAGGGCAACTATCTAACGCATTCACCCGGCGCACAAGCCCGGAACGGGTAGATCCCTCAGGCTTCGCCGCCGGGTCAGGCCGCCGGATTCCTCCCGACGCCCTACCCCCTCATGCGAGCAGCGCCGCGATGATCCCGGAGAGAAATATCCCGTCGAACGTTCCCGCCCCCCCGATGCTCGCCGTCGGCGCCCCCAGTTCCGCGATATGGTGGAGGTTCAAGAGGTCCGCCCCGATCAGGGTGCCGAGCGTCCCGCTCACGTAGGCGATAATCACCGCCGCGGCCGGGACGCCGCCCGCAAAGAGCGAGAGGATCAGAGCCGCAAAGAGCGCCGCGAACGGCGGGATGAAGAACGGCGTCGCGATCCCGAGCCCCGGCACCGGGCGGGCGACGAGTTTCGTTGCGACGGTCACGACCGCGACCCCGGCGAGCGCGAGCCAGAGAAGCAGGTAGCCACCACTGATCACGACCGATTCGTAGAGCAGGTAGAGCGATATCGCCACCGGGATGAGGGCGCCGCCGACGTTGATCGCGAGGACCGTCCGCGGCGCCTGCCGCGGGATGCGGTAGAGCCGCCCGTACATCACGGCGTAGCGGTCGTAGGCGGGTGCCGCCGGCCGGCCCTCAAGCGTCCTCACCGGGATGTTGATGAAACTCCCGATAAGCGTCAGGAAGAGAATGAAGAGCGCCTGCCACCAGGAGAACCCGAGCCGCGTGAACGTCGCCCCGATCGCCGTCAAAAAAAGGATCGGAAAGACGATGACGGCGAGGAGAAAGAGAACGAGCAGTCCGAGGAAGAAAAGAAGCATCATCGGGGAGAAGGGGTTGAAGACGACCCGGTCCATGTGAAGGAGTCGCCCTCCCTTCTAATATATACTACCCCCGCCGGGAGCAGACGATCGCGGCGTGGTCCTGGTGGTAGGGGTCGAGCCACCGGACGTCCGCGACATCGAGGCGCCGCTCGAGCCCGGCCCGGGCTTCGGCGAGCACCTCGGCCGGGTCCCGCCGGACATCCACACTCCGGGTCTTGAGCATCAGGATGAGGTGGCCTCCCGGTTTGAGGAAGGCCAGGTTCCGCTCAGCGATCTCGACCTGGTTGGGCTGCGCCACGTCCTGGTAGACCAGGTCGACCGCCTCCATGAACGGCGCATACTCCTCCGGCCGGCTCGCGTCGGCCATGATCGGGATGATGTTCCTCCTCCGCCGTGCAACCTCGAGGAGATCCTGCATCGGCCGGGGCGCAAACTCCACCGCGTAGACGGTCTCGACGTAGTCGGCGACGTGCGAGGCCGTGGTCCCGTTCGCCGCACCGAGGTAGAGCACCCTTATTTCGGGGGTGAGTTCAATCCCCCCGCCGAGGGTGTAGAGCGCCGCCAGCTTGCTCCGGTAGGGGTCCCAGACCCGGTAGCCCTCAAGCGTCCGCTCCCCGTAGACCCCGCCCTCGCCGGGCGAGACCAGCACGTTTCCAAGCCACTTCATGATGCCTCGACCCCCGCCTCGTCGATCCGCGCCTGGGCGTCTTTGAGGAACTCCGGCACCGCCTCGCCCCGGTAGTAGTCGAGCCGGGCCGCGATGGCGAGTTTCGCCGCGAGCACCCGGGCCACCCGCCCCCGCACAGGTTTGGGCGCGTTGTGGACCCGCCGGTGCTGGAAGATGATCCCGTGCTTGGGCGGCGGCGTCCCGCCCCGGAGGTGCGAGAAGAGGGCACGTTCCGAGCCGAGGACCTGGATGGTGCTCCCCGGCATCCTTGCGAGCGCGGGAAGCCCCCCGGCTTTGGAGAGGAGCCGGGCTGCGACCAGCCCGCCGATGAGGGCGCTCGTATTCGGCATCACCTCGTCGGCCCGGGCCGAGACCTCCCGCATCAGGCGGCTCCTCGTCCCGGCGAGCCGATCGATCTCTTCGGCCGCATCGGACAGACCTCCCCGGGCCCCCTTCCGGATGATCCCGAGCATCTTCTTCGCCGGAAGGGAGCGGTACTTCCGGGAGAACGACGGGTTCGTGACCTGGTACCACTCCGCGGCACGCTCCGAAAGAAGGTTGATGACGTTGTCGAGCTCGTCGAGCATCCTGACCATCTGGAGGAGTTCGACGTCCCGGCCCTGGTAGGAGAGGGCGATCTTTTTCCGGGCAAGGGTGGTGCAGACGGAACGGAGCAGGTCGACGTACTCCTCCCGGGTCCGGACGACCCCGCAGTCCCGGGCAGTTTCCCAGTCGATGGGCACAAACGAATCCATACCGGTGCGGAGCGCGGCCGCCCGCTCCGCGAGCGCGGCCGGATCGGTGCCGGCGGCCCGGCACCCCACCTCGTCGACGTCTCCGAACCAGTAGCGCTGTAGCATGGTACGGTATTGGTGCCCGGCCGATATAAGAGTGAACCGAACGGCAACTGATATCCGGGAGCCGCCACATATCCTGCAACCATGCTCTCGCAGGTAGCCGCCTCCCTCCCGGAGTTTTTCGTCGGCATCCTCCTCCTCGTCAAGGGAGCCGACTTCTTCGTCGGCGGAGGGAGCGGGCTTGGCGCCCGGTTCCGGGTCTCACCGGCGCTGATCGGGTTCACCGTCATTGCGCTGGGGACATCCCTTCCGGAACTCCTGGTAAACCTCCAGGCCGCCACTGCCGGGGAACCCGACCTCGCGCTCGGGAATATCCTCGGGAGCACTGTGGCGAACATCGCCCTCGTCCTCGCCATCGTGGCCGTCGTCAACCCGGGGGCGCTCCGGGAAGAGGGGGCGCAGCCCGGGCAGGTCGCCGTGATGTTTGTGGCAGCCGCCCTCTTTTCGCTTCTCGCCCTCCGCGGAGTCTTCGACCTTCCCGCCGGTATTGCCATGCTCGGGGTCTTTGCCCTTGCCATGGCGGTGTTGTGGCGGCAGGGCGTGGCCACCGAGGAGACGTTCGAGAGCCAGGGCATCCGCGACTACCTTCTCACCGGCGGGGGGCTTATTGCGGTCATCCTCGGCTCCCGGCTGCTGGTCGAATCCGCAACCGGGCTCGCCGTCGCCTTCGGGATCAGCCCGTTCGTCATCGGCGTCAGCATGGTCGCCGTAGGCACATCGCTCCCGGAACTCGCCACATCCCTCGTGGCTGCGGTGCGGGGTGCAGGCGGAATATCGGTCGGGAACATCGTCGGCAGCAACACCTTCAACCTCCTCTTCGTGATGGGATGCGCGGCGATCGTCCTGCCGATCACGGTAGGTTCGTACGCCGACATCCTCGTCATGTTCGGGTTTGTCGCCGCCATCCTGCCGTTCTTCTCTTCCCGGGCGTGGGTGCGGCGCGGGTGGGGGCTCGTGATGCTCCTCGCGTACGCCGGGTATATCGGCCTGCTCTTCGGGCTTATATGATCCCGAAGGAGTAGGCCATCACGGGGACCATGATCGCGCCCATGCAGTAGACCCGGCGGATGTTGACGAGAGCCGGCACGCAGCCGACCGCCGTTGCGAGCAGGAGGACGAGACCCCCGAACGGGCCGCAGAGGAAGAGGGAGAGGAGAGCGACGAAGGCGATGACGCCGTAGTTGAGGTTCGTGACGTTCACGCCCCCGAACCACCCCGCTGTCGGCGAGAGGAGGACCGTCAGGAGGTAGGCGCCGACCGCGGCTATCGCGCCCGCAAGGAGGACGGCAGTGGCCGGCGGCATCTCCTCGAGCGCCGATATCGCCGCCATCACCCCGCTCCGCGTCCGGGATATGGCGTAGAACGCCGCAAGCCCGAGGAAGGCGTTCACGGTGTTCGCGGCGCTGGTCGCAAGGATATACTCCCGGGGATTGGAGTCGTAGCCGACGACGGAGGTCAGGAGGGTATTTGCCGTGGCGTTCGAGAGGCCGGGGAGCCAGCCGACGAGAGCGCCGGCAGCCGAACCGAGCAGGGAGCACCGCCGGATTGCACCCCCGGGGAGTTCGATGCCCGTGAAGTGCTGTGCGGGCATGGCCCCGTGCGACGCCTTGAGGAGGACCGCGATCCCGAAGAGCCCGGAGAGGAGAGGCATCAGCACCCCGGACTCGCCGCCCGCCGGCCAGGCGAGGAAGGAGTAGCCGAGGGAGAAGAGCCCGAGAACCCCCGAGACCGAAAAGACCGCAAGCGCCCAGCCCGGCGACTCGGAGACGACGATGAGGTAGCCCGCCACCGCGAGGACGACGAGGCCGATGCCCCAGTCGATCGCCGGCTGGAGGGCGGGGAGGAAGAGGACGAAAGCCAGCGCGAGAGGGAGCGAGAGGGCGACGCCGACGGCGCTCCCGAGGGCCGATATCCGGACGGCCTCCTCTCCCCGCCCTTCGAGGCAGAGGGCGTGCGCGGGGAGAACCGCAAGCGATGTGTCGGCGTCGGGGATGCCGAGGAAGGTGCCCGGGACGTTGTCGAGAAATGTGTGCGTAACAAGGGTGGCAAACATCGCGGAAGCGACGACTACCGGGTCGAACCAGGCAAGCAGGAGCGCCTGGAGCGAGAGGAGGACACCTGCCATGGTGTTCGCGTGGATGCCGGGGACGAGGCCGCTCACGGCGCCGCAGCCGATACCGACGGCGGCCCCGAGCACGATACCGAAGAGCACGTTAATTACCGGTTGGAACCGCCGGGGATAAACCAACCGAATCGTGTCCCACGATACAGTCATATTCCACCGGGACGAAGGTTGTAGCGATGAAGATCGCCATCACCCGGCTCGAGAAGAAGGCGGCGGGAGACCGCGCCCTCTGCACTTCCTACGGTCACGACTGCTACACGGTCTCGCCGCTCCGGGCGGAACTGCGAGGTGAGCGGATCGATACGTTCGTCGAGGCGGTCCACCGCGGCGAGTTCGACTGCCTCTTCTTCTCAAGCGCCCTCCCCGCCGCGATCGTCGGGCCGAAACTCGAGCGGTGGCCCCGGGTGATCGCCATCGGGCCCAAGACCGCCGAAGTCCTCAAGGAGTCCGGGATCGAGGCGGAGGTTCTCCCCTCGTTCTACTCCCGGGACTTCGTCCCCTACCTCGGGGACTGGCTCCGGGGCCGGACGGTCGGGATCCCGCGGGCAGACGTCCCGAACCCGGGCCTCCTCGATGCGATCGCCGTAGCGGGGGGGACGGTCAGGGAGGAGCGGGTCTACGCGCTTGTCCCCACAGGCGCCGAACTCGCGCTTGACGCCGCCGACGCGGTCCTCTTCACGAGCGCCATGTCCTACCGGGAGGCCCGGTGGCGCCCCCGCGGCGATCTGCTCCTCATCGCCATCGGCGAGATCACCGCGGACGCCATGCGGGCCGGCGGGCACCCTCCGGCGGTCGTCGGGGACGGGTCGCTCGCGGGAACCCTTGAGGCGCTGAACCGCTACACGGAAGGCAGGTGAGACCGTTGACCGGCCAGGAAGACTACGCCGTCCCGGAATCCGGGATCGTCGTCATCGACAAGCCCCGGGGGCCGAGCAGCCACCAGGTGACCGCCTGGGTCGGGGATATCCTCGGGCGCCGGGTGGGCCACGCCGGGACGCTCGACCCGCAGGTCTCCGGGGTGCTCATCGTCATGTTCGGCGGCGCCGTCAGGCTCGCCCCCGTCCTCCTCTCGCACAACAAGGAGTATATCTGCCTGATGCGTCTTCACGGCGACGCATCCCGCGAGGCCGTGGACCGGGTGGCGAAGGAGTTCACCGGCCGGATCTACCAGCGGCCGCCCAAAAAGAGTGCAGTAAAGCGGAGCCTCAGGATCAGGAAGATCCAGGAGATCGAGGTCCTGGATATGGAAGGCAGGCTCGTCCTCTTTCGGGTCAGGTGCGATGCCGGGACCTACATCCGGACACTCTGCGTCCATATGGGCTACGCGCTCGGGGTCTGCGCCCATATGGAGGAACTCCGGAGAATACGGTCGGGATCGTTCGACGAGGCCGCCGCCGTAACGCTTCACGAACTCGCCGATGCCGCCGCAGCGGCCCGGGACGGTGAGCCGGGCCCGCTTCGGCGGATGCTCCTCTCCCCTGACACCGCCATCGGCGACCTCCCGAGGGTCGTCGTCCGCGACACCGCGGTCGACGCCGTCTGCCACGGCGCGGTGCTCGCCGGAGTGGGGGTCACGGCGAAGCAGGGGGGGTTCGCGAAAGGCGAGACGGTCGCGATCGTGACGGAACGCGGCGAGCTCGTGGGGCTCGGAAGGGGGCTCGTCGCTTCGTCGGTACTGAAACCCGGGGAACCCGGGTTCGTCGTCGCCCCCACCACCGTCCTGATGCGGCCCGGCACCTACCCCCGCGGCTGGAAGGCGCACGCCGGGGCACAATGAGGGGTTGGCGGCCGATGCCGGGAGCTACTATTAATAGAATATCCCGCCAACTAATGATGCACATTGCTGAGGTAGTCTAGACCGGTAGGGCGCGGGCCTGGAAAGCCCGTGGGGCGTTGAGCCCCTCGGGAGTTCAAATCTC
>JASGMC010000090.1 GCA_030156625.1 Methanoculleus sp. | reverse complement strand
ACGGTGCCGACCTCCGGGCACTCCGCGATGTACATGTCTTCTTCCCTGTAGAGCACGGCCGTGAACGTCCTCATGATCTCACCGATAGAATAGCATCTCCCTTTGTGATGATAATACTTGACCGACGTGTTCGGGTGGTCATCTAACCTGCTTGGAAGAGTTCAAACGCGGGTTCAAATCTGGATCCCGGGGACGTCCCCGGTCGTCGGGTTGGAGAGGGATAACGGTACCCACGCCCTCCTGGCGCCTGTTGTAGTCCTACCCCCGCTCAGAACCTTCACAATCACCGCCACCACCCCACCCACGACCCCGCCGGCCCCGGCGCTCACCGTCGAGATCCGTCCGCATTCGAAGACCTCCGGTCTTCTCACGCTTCGCTCCTGACGGAGCATCGCGTCCTCCGCCGGCCTTCTCACGCGCCAGCCCTCTAGCGCCCGGATCCGGGCCTCAAACTCCTCGTCCTGCGCCTCCATCCGCTGGAGCGTCCGGCAGATCCACTTCACGTCCCGGTTCGTCTCGTAGACGAGCTCCCGGGTGGTCTTCTCATCGGTCATCCTGGTAACCCTCCCCGAGAGCAATAGGATGCCGGAGAGAAAAAGCCTGGCCGTAAGGGTTATATCGGTGAATTCGTGCCCAATCCTGGCTTCCCGATAAAGTCAGACTGATATCCTCCCCCGTCCACCCTATAGTTGTCTGTCATATTCCCGGGAGCATACAGGCAAAGGAGTAAAACCCATGGCAGACTTCGTGCAGAAGACCGTGAACAAGACGGCGGTCCGGGACCCCATGACCCCGATCGCCGATGTAACGTCGTTTACCACCCTCGTCCAGGCCTTCACCGACGACAACCCCTTCGGGCGCGTCCGGAACCGCGAGCACGGCCCGGACCTCACCGGCGTGAATACTCCTTGTGGGCCCTCTCGATCGTCACGATCTTCTCAATTTTGACGGTGTTCTCCTCGTGCTCAATGATGTAAAAGACAGTGAAGGATCTGCTGATATGGAGGCGGTAGACTGTAGGAGGATGGGGATACTCAAGTTTTTCCTTGTTTCCTCCCGGAAACGGGTCCTCCGCGAGATCCTGGATCTTTTCGACGACGATCCGTCGGGTTTTTGGGGGGAGCCTTTTTAAGAACTCCCGTGCCTTTTTCTCGATCAGAACGGTGAACACGCTCTCCTGCTCCCCAGATCCTCAGTCGTCCCGCAGAATCTCGTCCGGGTCGAAGGCTACGAACTCGCCGGTCTCCTCGATCTCGACAACCATCTTCCAGTCGCGATAGTCACGCTCGCGCCGGATCATCCGGCTGAGCAGCTCATCGTAGCTCTCTCCGGCTTCTTTGAGGTCGTGCAGGTCCTTCCAGGTGGGCTCCTTCACGGGAATGCGCTTGATCTGGCTGCCGGCATCGCTTGTGGCGGAAGACATGCATCTCTGTGGATCGTTATGGTATTTATTGATGTGCACAATTGCCACAATGAGTAAAAGTGCCACAATGAGCGCCCCGACTGAACAGGTACTGTAGCGCCTGCTCTGACCCTGCCGCAACGTCACAGCTCATATCGACAGAGGAGTACGGCACCATCTACGGATGCACCGCACGGACAGCCCGGCGCGATCTCTCCACTCTTGCCGAGATGAGCATAATTGCCGTGAAGCGGGAGGGGAGGCTGCGGCGATATGTGCTCAATCCGTCATTCCGGTCATTGCGGACAATCGCGGACAAAACCCGGACTGAGGGAGGTATGTAAATTCTGCATTTCGCGGATAAAACCTCCAGAAATCCGGGAATCTGCCCCCGATCCCGATACCGGCATCCGGACAATTGCGGACAGGCGGCGTAGGACTACCTTCAGGTCGGGAAGGCAACCCGCCACGAGCACCTTAAAGCGCTCGCGAAGGCCAGGATCGTCGATCCCGTGCCCGGGACAGGGCGCAGGTGTGGGCGGTCTGTCCCCGCTACGACCCGGTGATGTAACTGTCCCTGTACGGATCAGGAGCTCCAGATCGATCATCGCTCTGGATCAGGTGGGGTGTCGCCGTAGACCGAGGAGGAGGAGGCAGCGACGACGGCGGGCACCCCGCAGTCCTTCGCCGCCACGAGCACGCTCACCGTCCCGGTCACGTTCGCCTCGTTCGAGGCGAGCGGGTCCTTCACTGACCGGGGCACGGAGGGGATGGCCGCCTGGTGGAAGATACCGTCCGCGCCCGGGAACGTATCCATGAGCAGGTCAAGGTCCGTGATGCTCCCCTCGACGAACGTCACCCGGGGGTGATCCAGGAGGTGCTCGATGTTTTCCCGCCTGCCGGTGGCGAGGTTGTCGATGATGACGACGTCGTGGTGCTGTGCCAGGGTGTCGGCAAGGTTCGAGCCGATGAAGCCGGCCCCGCCGGTGACGATGTAGCGCATGAAGAGATTTGGGCGGGGGGGCGTTTAGGGGTTTCTGAATTGAGTCAGAGTATCTGGTTGCTTTTTTGATATAGGATCGAATGTGTTACATTGTTGGCGTTCGCCTTGAAGAAGAACAGCCCAAGAACAAAAAATGGGTGGCGCTGATGGATCGGAAGCCTATATCTCTCTATTCTGTGCTCCAACGTGCTCCCTCGTAGGCTAGCCCGAATGTCTCTGCCACCTGACGACAGCGAAGATCCGAATGGATTCGCCTGATGTCTCTATAAACATCTTTTGCCTGATCGAGGAATTCAGCGCTAAATTCGATATCGAGCATACGGGAGTTGAACTCCGGGTCAGAGTCAACCTCTCTGAACCGATTCCCGATGATACTCGGTTCCGGCCACCCATTCTGCGAAGGTCTCATGGAGTAGATCCCCGTTTCTCCGACAACCCTGACCTCCGCAACATCGAACAGCGCTGCGGTCTCCAGGTCAGGTTGCGAGAATGAGGTGTCTGATGGGTGATTGTGGGTCAGTATCTGGTGTCGTGAGCTCAACCGGTCTGCATCTGGTATCTCAACATGCAAGGTTCCGTTGTAACGACCGCTATATCTATGCAACAACTCACCCTGACTGGTGAATATGCCCGCAAATTCCCAGTCATTGATATTTCTGATCTCTCTCAAAGCGGATGATGTCCGGATGTCTACAGAATACCTGCGGTGCTGTCATGTTCGGATATCATAGACCTTGCGCTGTACAGCCACTTAGATTCAACTTTTCCCACCTGATATTGGGGCAGGCTTTCCTTCCCCTTTCACCCCCCGCCCAGCACCCGCACGATCACCGCCACCACCCCGCCGACGACCCCGCCGGCCCCGGCGCTCACCGTCGAAAGCCGCCGCTCCTCTCCCGCTTTCTCGGCCCGCCAGCCCTCCAGCGCCCGGATCCGGGCCTCGAATTCCTCGTCCCGCACCTCCATTCTCTGCAGCATCTTACAGATCCACTTCACGTCCCGGTTTGTCTCGTAGACGAGCCCCCAGGTAGTCTTTGCGTCGGTCATCCTGGTAACCCTCTCGGAGGATTATAAACTATCACCCCTAGGTCCGACGATTACAGCTCGCGACTGCCCGGAGGGCTGGAGCGGGAGCACCGATGGTTGCGATGTTCCGCAGGAACGGAGTTCGAGCACCGGAGGTGCGAGTTGCAACATTGCAGCAGATTTACCGCAGGATTCCAGCACCGGCCGCGGAGATCGAACAGCCGGGGAAGGCGCCGGATCCGGCAGTACTTGTACAGATAGAGAGATGCGTCTCTCTCTTAGTACTGAAGTACAGCAGAACACGCACACAGCCCCCGGTACCGGTGCCGGGGTGGATGGATGTGCGGGTGTGTGCGAAATCCGGAATGCCGGAAAAGATCTCACGATACCACCTTCACGGGGTGAAAATCAGGATCGGACGCCCCAACGCCATCTTTTGAGTGCCATCACCGGCTGCAACGCGCTGAAAACAGGTGCAAAGCGTGGGCCTGTGTTGCAAGAGTCTCTGCCTGGAGTCCTCGACCAACAGACGTTTACCCGGGCGAAGGTCGAACCCGGCCGGTGTGACGTCTGAGCAGGAGAGCAACGATCTTAATGGATACATTCTGTTCCACGTGGAACGTAGTTCGACTAATTAGTGAAAGAGGTTCCGTCTGTCAACAGCACAGGATATACCGAAACCGACTCCGTTCGCCGGCCTTTACCCGCAAGAAGATGGAGACGATCTCCTGCCGTGTTGCCTTGCAAATGAAACCGTCAGACCGAAAAAAGTAGTGTTATCCACGCAGCACATGCCGGTTCTTGTCGCCCCGCCCGATCCCGCGGTAGGCAAAACCCACACCGATCCACGCATCCGGGTCCACGACGTTGCGCCCATCCACGATCGCCGGCTGCTCACACCCGCACAACCGCCGGACCTCAGCCGGCACCAGCCCCCGGTACTCCTTGTGCCCGGCAAAGACCACCACGGCGTCCGCACCCGAAAGCACCCCATCGAGGTCCCGCGAGATCCCCGGCGGCGCGTCCGGTGACGTCGCCGGGTCCACCCAGGGATCGTGCACGGCAACCTCCGCCCCGGCAGCAATCGCCGCATCGCGGAACGGCTCCGCCGGCGTGTTCCTCGCGTCGTCGGAGTCGTTGATGAATGCCCAGCCGAGGAGCGCGATCGTCGAATCCTTCAACGTCTTCCCCGTCTGTGCCAGCGCCGACTCGGTCAGGTGGAGCATGTGCTCGGGCATGAAGTCGTTGATCCCGCGGGCCAGGGTGTAGAGGGACTCCCGGCCGGGAGGGTAGTCGAGATCGCCCCCGAGCACCTGCACCCCCCGCTCCAGATGATACGTATCTTTGGTCAGGCAGTGGCCGCCGACCCCGGCCCCCGGCCAGAGGATCGCCCGGGTGATCCCCTCGCCCTCAAGCGACGCCACCCCGGCCCGGACGTCGTAGACGTTGATCCCCATCGCCTCGCAGTAGAGGGCGAGTTGATTGACCGCCGCGATCTGCAGGTCGCGGAAGGTGTTCTCGGCGGTCTTCGTCACCTCGGCAGCGGTCGCGCTCATCGGGATTACGCTTCCGGTCGTGAGCACCGGCGAGTAGAGCTCGACCGCCCGTCTCGTCGAGACCTCGTCGATCCCGCCGACGACCCGGTCGTGCTCCCGGATGTTCCGGAGCAGCCGGCCGACCATCACCCGCTCGGGGGCGTGCGCGAGAGCAAAGTCCCGCCCGGCAACAAGCCCGGACTCGCCCTCCAGGATCTCGCGGGCCATCCCTGTCGTCGTGCCGGGGGTGATCGTCGACTCGAGCACCACGAGCATCCCGGGCCTAAGGTGCCGCCCGACGTTCCGCAGCCCCTCGATGAGCGGCGTGAAGTCCGGCAGGAGGTCCTTCTTGTCCTTAAACGGCGTCTGGATCGCGAGGGTCACCGCGTCGCACTCCGCGATCTTCGCAAAATCCGCGGTGCAGGAGAACTTCCCGGCGCCGACGACCTTCTTCAACAGCTCTTCAAGTCCCGGCTCCTCGCCCTTGAGCGGCGACTCCCCGCGGTTGAGCATCGCGATCTTGTACCCCGACGTGGGCGAGTCCCGCTGGAAGCCGTAGACGTGCTCGAAGTGCGGGACGTCCGCAAAGAGCGCCGCCGCCGGGATGCCGACGTAGCCCATCCCGATGACGCCGATCGTCCGGATCGGGCCGCGTTTCTTGATGAGTGTTGCGAGGTTCTCGGTCATTGTCTGCATCTCTGGTTTGTCTTCATGATTGATATTCTGTCTTCTTCCCCTCCCTTTTGTGATGCAGGCAGGGGTCCAAAGAGACCTTCGCCGGGTGAAGTGCAGATCCGGAGAAACTATTTATGTCCGCCATACAGAGTGAAATTGAATGAAACGGTTTGTGGCCACTGCACGGGGACGTGTCCAGCGGGTCGGCTATCGGGAACATGTGTACGACGAGGCGTTTGAACGGAATATCTCGGGGTATGTGAGGAATCTCGAGAATGGGGAGGTCGAGATTGTTGCAGAGGGGAGCGAAGAGGATCTCCGGGAGTTCATCAACGCGATCAATATCATACAAAGACCTATTGTAGTCAAATCGTTCACCATCAGGTGGGAAGAGGCAACCGGGGAGTACGCCGATTTTGAGATCATCCGGGGAGAGATCCAGGAGGAGATATTCGAGCGGATGGATTACGCTGGGAATGTATTGCACAGCATGGATATGAAATTCGACCGGATGCTGGACAAGCAGGACCGGATGCTGAATAAACAGGACGAGATGCTCCAACTCGGCAGGGAGACGAAAGAAGAGATTGCAGGGCTCAGAAGTGATACCAAAAAGCACCTTGAGGACGAATTCGCAGAGATGAGAAAGGAGCTCGTCTCCATCAAGGATGCGCTTGCCCGGGCAGGCATCCAGGTCTGAGTACCTCCCCCATCCCCGTGCCAACTGGCCCGGGCCGCACACGCGGTCGTGCCTGATTTCCCGCTTCTCGCTTATCGGGAAAAGGTGTCCGGATGGCGAAGGTCCCCACATCGCACCCGGCGTTCTTCGCAAAATCCGCGATGCGGGAGAATTTTCCCCGCACCGGCGACCGATCTCAGCAATTCTTCAAGCCCGGGCTCCTCGCCCCTGAGCGGGAACTCCCCAGGTTGAGCATCGTGATCTTGTACCCCAACGAGGGGGAGTTCCGCTGGAAACCGTAGACGTGCTTGGTACCCGGCACATCTATTGTATGCATCTCTGGCTTGTCTTCAGGGTTCAGATTCCCTGATGATCGCCGCAATTCGCGCGGCTGCATGCCCGTCGCCGAACCGGGCGGCGTGCTGCCGGCGCGCATCGCCGGCCGCATCAGCCTCTGCGACGATCCGGTCGGCATCCGCACCGACGAGGACGTTCCAGCCGTCCTCCAGGGTCTCGACCCACTCGGTGTTCTCCCGCAGGGTCACGCAGGGCACCTCGAGGATGTAGGCCTCCTTCTGGACGCCGCCGGAGTCGGTCAGGACCGCCCGGGCGCCGGAGAGAAGGGCGAGCATGTCGAAGTAGGGGAGCGGCTCAACAACGCTGACGTTCGCGGCAGGCGCGATCCCGTACTCGGCGAACTTCTTCCTCGTCCGGGGATGGACCGGGAAGACCACCGGCGCATCAAGGCGGGCAAACGCATCCATGATCGCCCGGAGCGCGGCGGGATCGTCGGTGTTGCTCGCCCGGTGAACCGTGGCGAGGAAATACCCCTTTGGCGAGAGGCCGAGGTCAATGAGAGCCGTGGAGTGCTCTTTTGCAAGAGGGAGGTTCTGCTGGAGCGCGTCGACCATCACGTCCCCGGTGAGGCGGACGCCCGCGGTCACCCCCTCGGCCGCGAGGTTCGCGACGGCGGTCGCAGTCGGGCAGAAGAGGATATCAGAACAATGGTCGGTCAGGACCCGGTTCACCTCCTCGGGCATCTGGCGGTCGAAACTCCGGAGCCCCGCCTCGACGTGCGCCACCGGCACGTGCATCTTCGCCGCCGCGAGCGCTCCCGCGAGGGTCGAGTTCGTGTCCCCGTAGACGAGCACGATCTCCGGCCCTTCCTTCCCGATCACCTCCTCGATCGCGGCGAGCATCCGGCCGGTCTGGACCCCGTGGCTCCCCGACCCGATCTCAAGGTGGTGGTCGGGTGCCGGGATCCCGAGGTCGGAAAAGAAGACCTCCGAGAGAAGGTAGTCATAGTGCTGGCCGGTGTGGACGAGGATCTCCTCGTGGACCTTCCGGAGCTCCCGGGAGACCGGGGCGCACTTGACGAACTGGGGCCGGGCCCCGACGACCGAGAGGACCTTCATGCCGCAAGGCTCCGGGAGATCGCCTCGCAGACCCGGACGTTCGAGAGCCCCTGCTCCGGCGTCACCGTGAATGGTTTCCCGTCGCGTGCGGCCCGGACGAATGTCGAGAGTTCGATCTTCAGGGGCTCGACCTTGTTCACCAGGAGCTTCTCGATGATGTTCTCCTGGCGGTAGAGCCCGTTCTCCTGGCCGTAGGCTTCGGGCTTCCGGTAGACATAGACCTCCTGGGTCATGAAGTCGCCCTCGATCGTCC
Source organism: Methanoculleus sp. (assembly GCA_030156625.1). Lineage (GTDB taxonomy): Archaea > Halobacteriota > Methanomicrobia > Methanomicrobiales > Methanoculleaceae > Methanoculleus. Next base: position 2,416 of record JASGMC010000090.1, on the reverse strand, counting down.
GGTCCTCCTCCTCGATGTAGACCGACCGGACCTTCTTCGAGGACTTCCGGGAGGCCGAGAGGTAGACCGGCGTCCGGCCGAAGGCCGCGAGGGCCGCGGCGACGTCCCCGGTCCCGCTCGCGTGGACGGTGTACTCCCGCCCGGGGAAGAGGACGTTGAACGCGACGTCGATGTCGTGAATCATCAGGTCCTCGACGACGGAGCTCCCGCTCACCCGTGCCGATGCCGGGTTGTGCCGGTGGAAGGAGACGTAGATGGGATCCCGCACGACCCGCGCAACCTCGGTGACGACCGGGTTGAACCGCTCGATGTGCCCGACGCCGACCGCCAGCCCGTCGGGGATCTGCCCGATCAACTCCTCGCACTCGCGCACGGTGAGGCAGAGGGGCTTCTCGATCAGGGTGTGCACCCCGGCGGCGATGACCTCTCCCGCCGTCCGGAGGTGATAGGGGGTCGGGACCACGACCGAGACGCACTCGGCTTTTCGGAGGAGTTCTTCCATCGAGCGGCAGACCTCCGCCCCGGTGGCGGCGGCGACCTCCTCGGCTGCCTTCGTGTTCAGGTCGTAGACGTAGGTCGTCCCGACCTCCTTGAGTTCGGAGTAGACCCGGACATGGTTCCTGCCCATGACGCCGGTGCCGATGACGCCCGCGTCCATCTAGATCACCCCGTTGATCGTCTCACAGATGTAGGCCCGTCCTTCGTCGGTGACGTTCGGGTGGACCGGGATCGAGAGGACCGAGGCCGCGAGCGCTTCCGCGACCGGGCAGGCCGCGGCCCCGGCATAGAAGGGCTGCCGGGAGAGGGCGATGGGGTAGTGGACGGCGCAGCCGATCCCGTTTTCACGGAGGCGGGCCATGAGCTCGTCGCGGGAGAGAGGGAACCTCTCGGTGACCCGCAGGGAGTACTGGTGCCAGATGTGGCTCCGGCCGGGGGCGACCGACGGGAGCACGAGCCCCGGCGCCGTGATATGGCTACCATAGTACGCAGCGTTCTCCTGCCGGCGGCGGTTGAAGCCGTCGAGTTTCCCAAGCTGCACCCTCCCGATCGCGGCGTTGATATCGGTCATGCGGTAGTTGTAGCCGAGCTCGGTATGGAGGTACTTCTCGCTCTGGCCGTGGTTGATGATCCGGCGGAGACGGGCATCGTAGTCGTCCGAGGCCGTCGTCACCATCCCGCCCTCCCCGGTGGCGAGATTCTTCGTCGCGTAGAACGAGAAGCAGGCGAGGTCGCCGAGACTGCCGGTCTTCTCTCCCCGGTAGGTGGCCCCGTGGGCCTGGGCGGCGTCCTCGACGAAGACGAGACCCTTATCGTCGCAGATATCCCGGACCGCCCCAACGTCGCAGGGCTGGCCGTAGAGGTGGACGCCGATCACGGCCTTCGTCTTCGGGGTGACTTTTGCGAGGACGTCGGCCGGGTCGATCGTGGCGGTCACCGTATCGACGTCGGCAAAGACAGGTACCGCACCGCACATTGAGACCGATGAGGCGGTCGCAAAAAACGTGAATGCCGGGACGATCACCTCGTCCCCCGGCCTGACCCCGGCGGCGAGCAGCGCCGCGTGGAGGGCGGTGGTCCCGTTCGAGACGGCAACGGCGTGGGGAACACCGCAGTAGGCGGCGAACTCTTCCTCAAAGGCGGTGGTGACCGGACCCTGGGCGATCATGCCAGAGGCAAGGACGGCGAGAACGGCGTCGTTCTCCTCTTTATCGAGGGAAGGCTGGGCGATAGGGATATGCATGGGTTTTCCAACTCCGGAACCTGATGTCATGTTTCTTTCGCGCGGCTTAATATACGGGTTTCTTTTTTGCCTGGAGGTTTAGGTGAGATCGTTAACGCTTTTGGGGAGAATGGTGCAGCAGCCTGAAGTCCCGTTTTACGTACGCTGGTTTTAACCCGCTATGGCGTGGTCGTTGATGAGGATAGGGGTGTTGTACTAGGAAACGGCTTGGCCGTAGCACGGGAGTTCAAGTACCATCGGGTGCGGCTGTGTCTGCAAGTTTTGAGCCAAGCCAGCCCCGCCGGTGACGATGTAGCGCATGAAGAGATTATGGCGGTGGAGGCGGTTTAGGGGTTTCTGACTGCATCCAGTGGTGTCCTGGCGGTTGATAATCGGTTGAGATTCCCAGTGACTTTTTCTCTGGATGTAGACCGGATTTAATGTCAATTCCGTTTTACAGGAGTTTCATTCCGCTACCCTTCTTGTCAAATCCCCTCAGGAATTTAACTGGAAAGTGCAAAGACTTAGCGGCTAGCATTTTCCGAGAGAATAAGTTGATGCGAGAGACTGGTCAGGGGACAAGTGCCATCATATCATGAGGTGATCCTATAATTATAAGTCTTCTCAGATAAAATTGGAGATCATGGCGTTCCGGGAAATTGACGATGATCTCTGGGACATTGTCCAGAAACACCT
>JASGMC010000089.1 GCA_030156625.1 Methanoculleus sp. | reverse complement strand
CGAAACTCTTCGAGTTTCTCATGCTCGCTGCGCTCGCACCTCGAAGCCTAACGGCTTCTCGTGCTCCGCTCCTCCGGAGCATCGCACTCCCCGTCAGCCTCTCCCCCCATGGCGATACCCCCACGGTCCAGTGTACGGGTGAGTCGGAGAAAACCGGGTTCAGTTCATTCCTCTAGGCACCACCCCGGTTTCACCGTACAGTCCGGGCCATGCCTCACACCGGCAATCCCCGGCACGCAAATAAGAAAAAAGTGAATCTATTCCGCGATGAACTCTTTGAGCTGCGCGAAAAGGTACTTCTGCACCTCTTCGACGACTTCTCTCTTCCCGCGGAATGCCAGCAGTTCCCTCGTGTCCCCGTCCATGTTCGCAAACGACAGCTTCTGCGGTCGCCGCACCACATCCACGTCGTACTTCTCGACGACGTCGTAGATCATCCTCCGGGGCACTCCCGGAGGAACGAGCATATCATAGAGTTCTTCTTCAGCCATGGTTACCAGATCCTACTTTCCTATTTTGATCCGGCGGGACATAATACATGGCCCTCCCCGCACGCCGCCAAGCGGGGCCTTCGGTTTCCCGAGAGAATTCATGCACCGGCCCATCAGTGCCGCTCCCCGGGCAAGACCGTCGTCGACAAAGACCAGGTGGTCGTTCGGGGAGTCGTAAAGGTTCCGTTCGGCTACGCCCGCGAGGATATACTCGGGCTTCCTCCCCGAGATCGCCGCCCGCCCGGTGAACCCGATCGACGAGTTCGGCGGAACCATTCCTCTCTCGACGGCGACATCGATGAGCCGGAGCGCCATCCTCGCGCAGACCCGGTCGACGACCTCGGTCAGCATGCCCATGCCGTGCTTCTCGTGGATCTCGTGCCCGATCGCCTCAAGATCCGGCATCTCGCTGCCGTTGACACCCGAGTCACACCCGATGAGGGCAACGCCCGACCTGTCGGCCACCTCCGCGCAGACCGGGACCCGCCCGAACCTCGTCCGGTCGGGGGGGACGATCCGGATATCGATGTGCTCGTGGCACCGGTCGACGTATTCCTCGACGACGGAACGCTTCCTGCCCCCGAACGCGCCCTTGATACTGTGGTCGCCGAAGAGGTCGAGAGCCGTCCCCGTCCGGTCCTTCACGAGCCCGGTGCCCCGGACGATCGCGTCCGGTATGGCACCCGCAAGCCCGCAGAAGTTCCCGGTCGTCTGGGCGAACGGATTCGGTTCATCGGGGGCGACATCGCTCGTGACCCGCCCATCAAGCGTCGTCCCGAAATCGATGGATACACAGGGGTTCCTGAAGTCGACCGGCGTCCACTTGGCGCCTTCCTTGATTCCCGCCATCGCAAGTTCCCCTTCCATCTCGTTTGCCACCATCTCGACGCCCGTGCATCCGACGGGCGGCACGACGCCGGCCACCGCACCGACGAAAACCACTTTATCGGCAAACGAGAACTGCCGGAGTTTCGGCGGGAGGTTGTCGATCGACATCGGCGGCGTCATCTTCCGCGGGGGAACGCCTGCTTCAAGGCAGCCGTTGGCGAGAGCGATAACGAAGTCCCCGACCTGGTCGGGAGAGTCCATCGCCGCCACGACACCGGTGCTCCTGACGACGAAATCCAGGTCGTCCTTGATACTCAGGTGGGCCTCGTTGTGGCACCGGATCAGGGTGTCGCGCACCAGTTCCGTGACCGACTCCCGCGTCAGTTCAGTGCCGTCCAGGGTTTCCCCGAAGATCGTCTCGCCGGGTAACGGCTGCCGGACGTCACGGCTCATGGTCACGGTCTTGTTGATGACATAGGACCTGCCCGTCTCCAGGTTCGTGCCGGTCAGGATGCATTTTGTCGTAGTATTGCCCATTTCAACAGACGCCACGATAAAATAGGGCTTCACCCGGTACTCGGGAACACCCGCACCCGCCCCGTGGGAGAGCGACGGCGGAGGCGGACTTTCGACGATATGCGGTGTAGGTTTGAAAAAGCGCTCCAAAAAGCGGGCACACATAGTAGTCTTTTCCCCGTCTCCCTCTTTATATCTTTCCATGCAGCCATACGGTGACCTGGACCCGGAGAACGGGGGAAACCCCGGGGGAAGTTCTTCCTCCGGTTGCCTGGACCGCATGTCGGCTTCTCAGGCAGGGTTTGTTGATTCGGGCGGGATTTGGGGTTGAGGCGTGCCGTTATGGGGTGGTGCCGGGAGCAGTCACCGCCGAACGGCCGGCACTGCCGGTTCCGGCAGAGCCCATATATATCGATAGCGCGGATAACCACATTATCGGACTGGTTGCGGCGCCCCGCTGCGCCCGTTCCGCTTCCATGGAGAGGTGAACCGTATGGTTGCGCTTTCAGGTGAGATTAAGGAGATATTTACCAAAACCAAAGTCATGCCCATGGCCACTGCGTCGAAGAGCGGCGTCCCGAACGTGGCGCCGATGGCATCGATACAGCTCGTCGCCGACGACACCGTCTGGATCATGGACAACTACATGCAAAAGACGCTTGAAAACCTCAAAGAGAACCCTGTTGTGGCGCTCTACTTCTACGACCAGGAGACCAAGCGCTGCTTCCAGATAAAGGGCTCGACGGAGGTCAGGACATCCGGCCCCGAATACGAGAAGTTCCGCGACCAGATTAAAGCAAAGAGCGACAAGTATCCGGCGAAATCCCTCATCGTCATCAAGATCACCGACGTCTTCGAGTGCACGCCTGGAAAAGAAGCCGGGAAGAAGGTGCTGTAGGCACCTTCAACATTTCTTACGGTTTTTGAGCAGGCGTGCCTGCAGACCGAAATAATTCGAGAATCCGACGGCGTGGTTCTGGTCGAGCGTCGTCGAGTCGAAGGATACCAGATCGTCGGAGTAGAGCGCTCCGTCCGAGCTCCGGCCAAGCACCTTCACGCTGCCCTTGTAGAGGGCGACGTCCACGGTGCCGCTGACCCGTTCCTGCGTCCTGTCGATGAACGCATTGAGCGCGTAGAAGAGCGGTTCGTGCACGAGCCCCATGTAGGCGAGTTCCGACCACCTGTCGTCGACGATATGCTTGAACGCGAGCTCCGAGCGCGTCAGGATAAGGTGCTCTAGATCGCTGTGCGCGGCAAGGAGGACGGTCGCGGCCGGGTGCTCGTAGATCTCGCGGGCCTTCAGGCCGAGGATCCGGTCCTCGACCATATCGTTGCGGCCCACACCGTTCCTTCCGGCGATCCGGTTCAATTCCCGGATCAGGGCGAGGCCGGGGAGCCTCTTTTCGTTGAGAGCGACCGGGATTCCCTGCTCGAACTCGATACTGATCTCTTCCATCGTGTCGGGAGCATCCTTCGGCGACACCGTCCAGGCGTAGATATCGTCAGGCGGGTGGAAGGCCGGGTCTTCGAGTTTGCCGCCCTCGATGCTCCGGCTCCAGCAGTTCTCATCGATGCTGTAGGGCTTGTCCTTCGCCACCGTCACCGGGATATCGTGATCCTGTGCGTAGCGGATCTCCCACTCGCGGGTCAGGTTCATCTCCCGCATCGGCGCAACGATATCGTATCCGGCGGCCCTGAAGATGAAGTCGAACCGGAGCTGGTCGTTTCCTTTGCCGGTGCACCCGTGCGCGATCTTCGAGGCGCCTTCCTGCTTTGCAATCCTTACGATCTCTTCGGCGATCAGCGGGCGGGCAAGCGCCGTGCCCATCGGGTAACCTTCGTACGACCCGTTCGCCCTGATCGAGGGAAAGATGCAGTCCGCTACGAACTTCTCCTTCGCATCGATGGTGTAGTGGTTGTCTGCAAGCATCCGGCCCTTCTCGGTTGCCCGGGATATCTCCTCTTCGGGCTGGCCCACGTCGACTGCAACGGTGACGATCTCGTCGAACCCGTAGTGCTCGCGCAGGAGGGGAATACAGATGGAGGTGTCGAGACCTCCCGAAAATGCTAGGACGACTTTTCCCTTTTCCATGGTACTGATCTCCGCGTTCCTGGTTCCCTGTCTGACAGGCAGTCTGGAGTAATCTACATTGATTCGACCTTTCACCCAATAAAAGAAATGGTATGGACGGAAGTCCCGGCAGGAATCCCGACCACCACTGTTTTTCCGGGCGCCAAAGGATTGGGCGCGGCGGTGTCGGAGACGCTGCCGCAGCGATCGTGCAATCCCGGCGCCTATCTGCGCGGTCGGGGTCACCGGGGGCCGGGGAGGGGGTCCCGGGATCCGGAAGAATGGGCACTATAGAGAAAATAGCCGCCACACTATAGATAAATCACGGGATAACGGGCATTCACACAGCCCAGCGTTTAAAAAACATCAAAATGGCCCAAAAACTAAAAACTGTCCAAAAACAGGAGGGGTTTAAGGAACCCGAAATTATAAGGCAGATAACATAGAAATCGTGAAGCTGGAGGAGTCCGCCATTTTTGAGAAGATACCCATAGAGAACACAACATCACTACAACCAATAATCAGCGTCAGGAACCTGACCAAGGTATTCGGGCAGAATCCTGAGAAGGCACTGGAACTCCATAGATCGGGCCGCTCGAAAGACGAAATCTACGAGGAGACCGGCTTGACGCTGGCCCTCAATAACGTCTCGTTCGATGTCATGCCGGGCGAGACGTTCGTCCTGATGGGGCTGTCCGGGAGCGGGAAATCAACGCTCCTGCGGTGCATCAACCGACTCATCGACCCTACCGAGGGCGAAATACTGCTTGGCAGCGAGGACATCGTCGGCATGGGCCAGGAAGAACTCCGAGAGACCCGGCGACGCAAGCTCGGAATGATCTTCCAGAGCTTTGCGCTCCTCCCGCACAAGACGGTTCTCGACAACGTCGCCTTCGGCCTTGAGATCCAGGGGGTTTCGGCGGAAGAACGGCACGAGAAAGCCGAGGAAGTACTCCAGATGGTGGGGCTCGGGGGCTACGGGGCGAGCATGCCCGACGAGCTCTCCGGCGGCATGAAGCAGCGTGTCGGGCTTGCCCGCGCGCTCACCAGCGACCCCGACATCCTCCTGATGGACGAGGCGTTCAGCGCCCTCGATCCCCTTATCCGCAGGGACATGCAGGACGAGCTGCTGGACCTCCAGCAGCGGCTCGGCAAGACGATCATCTTCGTCACCCACGACCTCGACGAGGCGCTGAAACTCGGCGACCGCATCGCCCTGATGAAGGACGGTGCGATCGTGCAGGTCGGCACACCGGAGGAGATCCTGACAACCCCGGAGAACGCCTACGTCGAGAAGTTTGTCGCCGACGTCGACCTCACGAGGGTTCTCACGGCAAGCGAGGTGATGCGCCGCCCCGAACCAGTCGCCCAGTGCACTGCGGGGCCGAGGGTTGCCCTGCACCTCATGGAGGAGCACGACATCCCGGGGATATTCGTGATCACGCGCCAGCGCATACTCCAGGGCCGGGTGACGCTTGACGCCGCCGCCGAGGCGGTCAAGAAGGGCAAACAGCTCGCCGATATTCTCATAACCGACGTTCCCGTCGTGGCTCCCGACGCATCGCTTTCCGACATCATCTCGCTGATCGTCGAGAGTCCCTACCCCGTGGCGGTGGTAGACGATACCGGCAGGCTCAGGGGCGTCATATCGCGCGGCGCCATACTCGCCGCTCTGGCACGAAAGGGGGAGGATGTCAATGCAACTGCCTAAACTACCCGTTGGAGACGCAATCGAAGCGCTCGTTGACTGGATCGAGCAGTACTTCGGCTGGCTGCTCGACGCCATCAGCGGAGGGCTCGGGTTCCTCATCGACGGGTTGCAGGATCTCCTGCTCGCCATACCGGCACCCGTTCTGATCATCCTCGCGACCGTGCTGGTCTGGTTCGTCACCCGGCGCGACATCACGCTGGCGGCGCTCACCGCGCTCGGCCTGCTGCTGATCTGGGACCTGCAACTCTGGAACCTCGCCATGCTCACCCTGGCGCTCGTCCTCGTCTCGACGATTGTCGCGCTCGCGATATCGATCCCGCTCGGTATCGCGGCCGCAGGGAGCGACGCGCTCAATGCAGCGCTCCGGCCGGTCCTCGACTTCATGCAGACCATGCCCTCGTTCGTTTACCTCATTCCCGCCGTGATCTTCTTCGGCCTCGGGAACGTGCCGGGCATCATCGCAACGGTCGTCTTCGCGATGCCGCCTGCATTGCGCCTCACCAACCTCGGAATCCGGCAGGTGCCTGTGGAACTGATCGAGGTCGCGGACGCCTTTGGCTCCACGCCCCGGCAGAAACTTCTGAAGGTGCAACTCCCGGTTGCGCTTCCCACCATCATGGCAGGGGTGAACCAGTGCATCATGCTCGCCCTCTCCATGACCGTCATCGCGTCGATGATCGGTGCCGGAGGGCTCGGCTATCAGGTGCTCGTGGGTATCCAGCGGGTGGATATCGGCATGGGGTTCGAGGCGGGGCTTGCCATCGTGATCATCGCGATCATCCTCGATCGGATCACCCAGAATCTTGTGCCGCAACGCGACGAGAGCCGGTGACCGGGGAAAGGCGGATCGGATCTCACATTTTTTCGCGTACTTCCCGGATACCGGACAACGGCAGAACGGCGACGTCGCTCGCGCATCGAGAATTGTTTCCCGGCTACGCGCACTTTAAAATCCAGTTTCAAGAGGGCTCCGTTCGCCGAACGAGAGGCGTAAGACCTATATAATGTTAGGACCATACGTTGAGCTGGTCAAAATCTGGCCTTTTTGCCCTGGGGTGCAAACACGCCAGGAGTGGCATGTACCGCCACCTCTGCTCCATGTCCGGTCTGTCGGCGAGTCGCCGTCCCGGACAGTTCGCGAGAACCCGGAACCCCACACAGCCGGGTTCTGAATGCAATCTGCCCGCCTTCCGGCGGGACAAAATCTACAAGGTGAAATATGGTTCGAAAAATTGGAAGCCTGCTCGCACTGACGGGCTTGATCCTGACACTCTGCCTCTTCTCTGCCGGCTGCACCGGTACGGAGCCGGCTGAGGCAAAGGAGATCAGCATAGGCTACGTCACCTGGGACTGTGCCATAGCGAGCACCAACGTGATGAAGCAGGTCTTTGAAGAAGCAGGATATGACGTCACTCTGGTCGCAGTAGATGCGGGGCCGCTCTTCCAGGCGCTCGCCAACGGGGATGTCGATTTCACGACGACCGGATGGCTCCCGCACACCCACGAGCACTACTGGGAGCAGTATGGCGACCAGATTGACTACGTGAACGAGAACATACCCGCAGCGGCGCGTATCGGGCTTGTCGTCCCCACCTACGTGACCATCGACTCGATCGAGGAGATGAACGACGTCGCCGATCAGTTCGACGGCAGGATCATCGGCATCGAGCCCGGTGCGGGCATCATGACCCGGACCGAACAGGCCATCGATGAGTACGGCCTCAACTACGAGCTGGTTGCAAGCAGCAGTGCCGGCATGGCAGCGGAGCTGGGCTCCTCCATCAACAGCGAGGAGTGGGTCGTGGTGACCGGCTGGTCGCCGCACTGGAAGTTCGGCCGCTACGACCTCAAGTTCCTTGACGACCCGAAGGGCGTCTACGGCGGGGCCGAGGATGTCGTGACCCTCGCGCGGCAGGATTTAAAGACCGACGACCCGGAGGCCTACGGCATCCTGACCCGGTTTGAGTGGACCAGCGAGGATATCGCCTCGGTCATGACCGACATCGCTGACGGCATGCCTGAAGAGGAAGCCGCACAGAAGTGGGTCGATGCAAACCCCGAGAAGGTCAATGCCTGGCTCGGGAACGCATAACCCCCTCTTTTTTGCAGAAGATTCTCACGCAACCGTCTAGCTGTTGCGTTGCTAACCGCAGGCAGTGTGACCTCTGACAGGGGTGTTTTCAGCGCCGGGAATCGATGCAGTCTCACGCGAAGAGCGACGCTTCGTCAGAAGCGGAGTTGGAGCACCGTAGGTGCGACTTGCGAGCGTAGCCGAGTTTGAGCACCATTCAGAACGACGTTTCTGCGGAACGTCGCACTTCGCACCTGGCGGTGCTCAAGCTCCGTTCCTGCGGAACGTCGCACTCGAAAACGCTTCGCGTTTTCTCAAGCTCCTGCCGTTCGCACTTCGCACCTGGCGGTGCTTGAACTCTTTTCCCTCCGGGAAAGTCGTCCTTCGCGGCTTCGCGCTCTTCGTGTGAGCTGAACTAGATGAGAACACTGGAACAAAAAGAGAAGGTGATAAATCCCGGATCACGCCAGCCCGTGGTAGTGCCCGAGCGGCTCGAGGGTGATCTCTTCGCGCTTGATGGCGTCGATTGCCATCGCCGCTGCCCGGGCAGCCTGGAGCGTGGTGATGTAGGGTATACCGTAATCAACGGCGGCCCGCATGATCTGGATGTGGTCCTGCCGGGACGCCTTGTCCGCCGGGGTGTTGATGATCAGCCGGATGCCGCCCGAACGCATGGCATCGATGACGTTCGGGGATCCTTCCTGGACCTTCCGCACAAGGTTCGCCTCGACGCCGTTCTGGGTGAGGAAATCGACCGTCCCGCTCGTTCCATAAAGCGAGAGGCCGAGCTCCCGGAGCTTCCGCGCGACCGGCAGGAGTTCCTCCTTCTGCTCGTCCGTCACCGAGATGAAGACGTTCCCGGTCGTCGGCAGGGTGTTGTCCGCGGCGGTGCATGCCTTGTAGTAGGCACGGCCGAAGTCGTAGTCGATGCCCATCACCTCGCCGGTGCTCTTCATCTCCGGCCCGAGCACGGTGTCGACGCCGGGGAGCTTGTTGAAGGGCAGGAGCACCTCCTTCACCGCTACGTGCTCGATCTCCCGTTCGGCAACACCCATATCGGCAAGTTTCCGGCCCACCATCACCTTCGCCGCGATCTTCGCGAGCGCGATGCCCGTCGCCTTCGCGACAAACGGCACGGTCCGGCTCGCACGCGGGTTCGCCTCGAGCACGTAGACCACGTCGTTCTGGACGGCGTACTGGATGTTGATCAGCCCGACAACCCCGAGGCCGATGGCGATCTTCTTCGTGTATTCGCGCACCCGCGCGATCACCGAGGGCGAGAGGGACTGCGGCGGGATGACGCAGGCCGAGTCGCCGGAATGGACGCCGGCCCACTCGATGTGCTCCATGATGCCGCCGATCAGGACGTCCGTTCCGTCAGAGACCGCGTCGACGTCGACCTCGACAGCGCCCTGGAGGAACGAGTCGATCAGCACCGGGTGCTTCCGGCTCACCCGGACGGCCTCCTTGATGTAACTCTCAAGTTCGGCCTCGTCGTGGACGAGTTCCATCGCCCGCCCGCCGAGGACGTAGGACGGCCTGACCAGCACCGGGTAGCCGATAGCCCCGGCCATCTCCCGCGCCTCCCCCTCCGAGTAGGCGGAACTGTTCGCCGGGCTCGGGATCCCGAGCCGGGTGAGAAGCTGGCTGAACCGGTCACGGTCTTCCGCCGCATCCATGGCGTCGGGCGATGTCCCGAGGATCTTCGTCGGTAGCTCGAGGCGCCGGATCTCGGCCTCCAGCGGCACGGCCAGGTTCACCGAGTTCTGGCCCCCGAACTGGACCATGACGCCGTAATAGTCGTCCTTCTTGAGGATGTTTATGACGTCCTCAAGCTGCATCGGCTCAAAGAACAGCCTATCGGAGGTATCGGCGTCGGTCGAGACCGTTTCGGGGTTGTTGTTGACGATATGGACCTCGATCCCCTCTTCCTCGCGCAGCGCCATCACCGCGTGGACGGTGCAGTAGTCGAACTCGATCCCCTGACCGATCCGGATCGGCCCGGAACCGAGGATCAGCACCTTCTTTGCATCGTTCCGGACGAGCTCGCACCCCTCCTCCCAGGTGGAGTAGAAATAGGGTGTCGTGGCCGGGAACTCGGCAGCGCAGGTATCCACCATTTTATAGGTCGGCGTCCCGGAGAGGGCCGCAAGCTCGTCGACGGTCTTTTTCGTCAGCGCCTGCAGGTCCTCGTCCGAGAAACCGTAACGTCTCGCGGCCCTGACGTCCTCCGGTGCAAACGCGGTCTCGAGTTTCCGTTCGAGGTCGACGATGTTCTTGATCTTTTCGAGGAAGAACGGCGTGATGGCGGTCAGATCGGCAACCTCCCCGACCGTGAACCCCTCCCGGAAGGCATCGAAAAGGCACCCGAACCGCTCGTCGGTGGGGGACGTGAGGATCATCCGGATCTCGCTTGGGCTCGTGTGCCGCTGCATATCGGTATCGAGCGACCGGAGCGCTTTCTTGAATGCCTCCTCAACCGTCCGTCCTATCGCCATGACCTCGCCGGTGCTCTTCATCGCCGTGGTGAGCGTCCGGTCTGCGGACTTGAACTTGTCAAACGGCCACCGCGGCACCTTCACCACCACGTAGTCGATGGCGGGCTCGAAGGATGCCGGGGTGACACCGGTCACGGTGTTCATGATCTCATCGAGCCGGAGCCCGATCGCGATCTTTGCCGCCACCCGGGCGATCGGGTAGCCGGTCGCTTTGGACGCGAGCGCAGACGAACGCGAGACCCGGG
>JASGMC010000088.1 GCA_030156625.1 Methanoculleus sp. | reverse complement strand
ATCAGAGTCCTGGCTCCGGTCTTCATGCTCTTCCCTGAGTAATCTGTTCATCCCTGCGATAACTGCTTCGACGCTTGCCATGATGATGTCGGTCCTCGCGCCCCGTGACGTCACGGTTTTCCCGTCTTTGCTGAGTTTCACCGATACATCAACAAGGGCGTCCGTGCCGCCTGTTATGGCATCGACGCTGTATTCATCAAGCCTTACGCTGCCGACGTCTGCGACCGACTTCTGGAGCGCGCGGATCGCCGCGTCCACCGGCCCGGTCCCTACTGCGGCACCGGTGATCTCGTCGCCGTGAACGAGCATCGTCACCGAGGCGGTCGGTATCGCGTTGCTCCCGGAGACGATGGTGAACTGGCGCAGTTCGATGCACGGCATAAACTCGATCTCCATGACGGTATCGGCGATCGCCATGATATCGGCGTCGGTTATCCGCATCCCGGCATCCCCGAGGCGTTTGATCCTCTCGACGATCTCCTTAAGCTGCGCAGCGTCCGGGGCATATCCCATATCGCGGAGCGCAGCCTCGACCGCCGCCGACCCGGAGTGTTTCCCGAGAACGATTCGGCGCTTCCTCCCCACCCGCTCGGGCCGGAGCGGCTCGTAAGTGCTCGCGTCCCGCATCACCCCATGGGCGTGGATGCCGCTCTCGTGGGTGAAGGCCATCTCGCCGACGATGGGCTTGTTGGTCGCGAGGGGCACCCCGGTCAGCCGGGCGACGTGGGTCGAGAGCGGGTAGAGCTCTTCGGTCGCGATCCCGGTATCGACGCCGTAGAGCACCTCGAGCGCCATCACCAGTTCTTCGAGCCCCGTGTTCCCCGCCCGCTCCCCGAGGCCGTTGACGGTGACGTGGGCGCAGGTCGCCCCTGCCCGGAGGGCGGCGACGGAGTTTGCGAGCGCGAACCCCAGGTCGTCGTGGCAGTGGATGGAGAACGGGGCGAAGAGGAGCGGCGGGACGATCGCGGCGGCCCGCTCGGGCGTGAGGAGCCCGACGGTGTCGCAGAAGCAGAGCCGGTCTGCGCCCCGCTCGACCCCTTCCCGGAAGACTTCCGCGAGAAACGCCTGGTCGGCGCGGGATGCGTCCTCCCCGGAGAGCTCGACGATGAGGCCGCGCTCCTTCGCGTACTCGACGGCGCTCCAGGCCATCTCGCAGACCTCCTCGCGGGTTTTGCGGAGCTTCTTACCGATGTGCAGGTCGCTCACCGGGACGACGAGGTGGACGGAGTCGGCGCCGGCGTCGGCGGCAAGATCGATATCCCCGGGAAGAGCCCGGACGTAGGTGCAGCACTCGGCGCCAAGGCCTGCGTCGGCGATGGCACGGATGGACTGCCTCTCTCCCGCGGATGCGGCTGCTGATCCTGCTTCAATCACGTGGACGCCGAGGTCGGCAAGATGCGTTGCGATCTCGAGTTTTTCGGCCGGCGTCAGGGAGACACCCGGTGTCTGTTCGCCGTCCCGTAAGGTAGTATCAAAAAAGCGAATCGATTCACCAAATAAAACGATCACACATAGTGCAATTCACCGTTAGAGAATTGGCGGCGGCGCCACTTAAATGTTGGGCATTCGGGGCTTCTGGTGCGGAGCAAAAAGGGGGGTTATGCCGGCGCAGGGGCGCTCTCGTAGAGGAGGGCGATGTACCGGGCTGAGAAGATAATGAATGCAGGCGATAGCAGGAGGAGGAGAATCAGGCCGACGATCGGGATGAGCATGAGGACGAACACAACGATCGCGATCACGATGCCCATTACGAGGAGGGCGATGAAGCAGTTGATCCACCCGATCCTGCCGATGTGAGTGAGGAGAGTGCGGATCCTGAAGGCCTCGCCCATCCTCCCCATCCGGGCGAACCGGACCGCCGCAAAGGTCGAGAGGATGCCGATGATGATGGCGGCGACGATGAAGATGACGAAGATGACCAGGGCTGCGACGACGCCCAGCTCCGGGCTGAGGAGCGAGCCGGAGCCCGTTCCCGGGGTAGTTGTTGCCGAGACCGGGATAAAGTACAACGCAACGGGAAGGAGCGTGAGGATCGTGAGCGGGATCGAGTAGATGATCGTGATGACGAGCAGTTTGATGCCGTCGATGAAGAGTCCGAGCCAGCCTTCAAGATCGGGGGCGGGCTTTGTGCCGCTCATGACCCGCACCGTGTAGCCGTAGATGAGCGGGAATATGATCGTGCTGATGAGCAGGAGGAGCCAGCGGACCCACCTGCCCCAGAGGGCTTCCTTTGTGTAGTCGAAGGACTCGCTGAGTAATCGGACGAAATCCATGTGTATCACCGCATGTTCGGGTAAGAATCTCGCGTTCATGGAGATAAACGCGCTGCTTTGTTCGCAGGGGAAAAGTCCCGATCTTACGCCCGGTATCGTTATGGACGAAGGATGCCGGTTGGTTACAGGGAATGCCGCGGCAAAGACAGGACACCAGGAAAAAAAAGGATTATTCCGATATTACGCGGGAGCGGGCGTGTCCTCGTAGACCCGGGCAAGGTAGCGGCCGTAGAAGATAGTAAACGCAACGTTGAGGAAGAGAGCGATGATAAAACCCAGGAGCGGGATCATGTTGATGATACCGACCACGAAGCCGTAGACGAACGCGACGACGATGAGTACGATGACAGCGATGATCCAGGACCCCACCCGATCCTCCCGATGTGGGAGAAGATTGCCCCGAAGTTGAACGCCTGGCCGAGGCTGCCCGTGTGGGCGAACCGCATCAGGGCAAACAGGGCGATGAACGACATGACGATCGCGACGATGATGGCGAGGAAGGCTCCTGCCAGTGCAGCGAGGATTGTGGCGCCGGCCGCAGTCGGGTCGGTCGTTGCCATCCCTGCGATGAGACCGATGCCGCCGAGAAGCAGGAAGACCAGGATCGCCGGGATCATGTAGACCAGCGCGATGATGTTCGCCTTCCACCCGTCGATGAAGAGCCTGCCCCACTCGTTGACCTCGGGGGCAGGCGTCCTGCCGGAGATTACCCGCACGACGTAGCCGGAAAGCAGCTGAATCAGGGAGAACGTGATCGCCTGCACGAGTGCCGGGACGGCCAAGATGATCCATTCCATCCACTTTCCGACCAGGGCGTCCTTGGTATACTCAAATGAGCTGGAGATAAGATTACCATAGTCCATAGATGTATCACCTACGAGTAGGTGCGAGAAAATGCGATATAATCGTGTTGGTTCAAATCGAGTGCACTCCATAGCCTTTTCCGAAAACAGGGCAATTAAACCCGAATAAATCAGCTAATCAGGGCAAAGATCGCTCCGGCACGATCCGGAGCGCCGCGGCATATATAATACCCGGATCCCGATAACAGCGATGTGCGTGCCGTGCCCACGGTATCCGGAACCTCTCCGCCGGCGGTCCCGGTCACGAAAAAGAAGATAGGGTTTTAAGCAGGCGCCGGAGCGCTCTCGTAGATCAGCGTCATGTACCGTGCCGTAAAGATGGTCCAGGCGGGGTACAGGAAGATCGCGATCAGCCACCCGACGATCGGGATCGCGCCCAGTGCGGAGACGATAATGCTGAAAACAACCCCGACAATCCACAGGACGATGAGAGCGATGATGTAGCTCCCCCAGCCGATCTTTCCGATGTGTTCGAGGATGGCGCCGAAGGCAAACGCCTGGCCCATGCTGCCTGTCTGCGCAAACCGGATGACACCGATCGCCGAGACCAGCGATATGATGATCGCGACGATGATCATGACCAGAAGACCGATGCCCATCGACCCGAGAGCGAGCATGGAATCTCCGTTGCTGCCGGTGATCGCTATCGCCGGTATGATGAAGATGGCCATGACGATGAAGACCGGTATGGCATAGATGAGCCCGATGATAAGAAGTTTCAGACCGTCGATGAAGAGCCCGACCCAGCCCTTAAGCTCGGGAGCCGGCTTAACACCGCTGTAAATGCGGACCATATACCCCATGATGACAGGGAATATGATCGTGCTGATGACGAGCAGGATCCACTGGACCCACTTGCCCCAGACAGCATCTTTTGTGTAGCCGAACGAATCGCTCAGCATGTTTCCATAATCCATAGATAAATCGCCTACGATTTACCTTGAGACGAGATGATATAAAAGCATTGCCATGATATCTCTTCTCAAAGCTCACCTTTACAAAAACAGGGCGATTATAGAGGTATAAACCGGACAATCGGGGTTGAGAGCGCGTCCCGGGGATCCGGGGTGCAGAAATCGGGGGGAGGCACGGCAACGGCGGCGGTGATGCGGGTGGGGAGGAGGGGTCCCGCATCACGCCGGCGCCGGGGCGCTGTCGTAGGCTCTGGCGAGGTAGCGGGCCTGGAAGATGCCGAACGCCACCCCGAGGAAGAGGTTGATGATCCACCCGAGAACCGGTATCGAGGCGATGATGCCGAGCACGAACGCGTACACGAGGCCGATGAGGGCGAGGATGATGACCGCGACGATCCAGGACCCCCACCCGATCCTCCCGATGTGGGAGAAGATCGCCCCGAAGTTGAACGCCTGGCCGAGGCTGCCCGTGTGGGCGAACCGCACGACCGCGAAGAGGGCAATGAACGATATGATGAACCAGACGACGGCCGCGACCAGGATCCCGGAGATCGCGGCGGCAACGGCCGGGGCCCATGCGTCAGGGTTGTCCAACCCTCGCGCCGCTATAGCGGAGACGACCGCAGCCCCCCCGAAGAAGATCAGGACCAGGATCACCGGGATCAGGTAGATGAGGGTGATGATGTTCCACTTCCACCCATCGACGAAGAGCCTGCCCCACCCGTCCACCTCAGGGGCCGGCGTCCTGCCGGAGAGCACCCGGACGATGTAGCCGTTGTAGAGCGGGACTAAAAAGAGCGTGAACGCCTGGACGAGCGAGAGGATGATCAGGAGCACCCATCGCCACCATTCGCCCCAGAGAGCGTCTTTCGTGTAACGAAACGACCCGGAGATGAGACTGCCGTAGTCCATATAACATACCACCTTCGGCCGTGGAGAGAAGGTGGTGCATATAACTGTTTTGTTGGCTCAAAAAAAGGGTTCCTTGCGGCCTTAGTGCCGGAAATGCCGCACACCGGTGAAGACCATCGCGATGTTGAGCCGGTTCGCCGCCTCGATGACCTCCGCATCGCGGATGGAGCCGCCCGGCTGGACGAGCGCCGTCGCGCCCGCCGCCGCCGCGACCTCCAGGGTGTCGGGGAAGGGGAGGAAGGCGTCCGAGGCGACCGCCGACCCGGCGAGAGGTTTCCGGGACTTTTTGACCGCGATCTCCGCCGACTCGACCCGGTTCATCTGCCCGGCGCCGATCCCGATGACCTCCGTTTCGTTCGCAAATATGATGGCGTTGCTCTTCGTGTGTTTGCAGACCTTCCAGGCAAGCTCCATCGCCCGCATCTCGTGGGCGTCGGGCTCCCGCTCGGTCACGACCCGCCAGTCCTCACGGTAGGGCTCTGTGCGCTGGAGGAGAACCCCGCCGTCGATGCTCCGTACCTCGTCCTGCACGACCGGTTCCGGGAGCCGGAGCACCCGCATGTTCTCCTTGGCCTTCATGATCTCGAGCGCCTCCGGCGTGTAGGATGGGGCGACCACGACCTCGACGAACGTCCCGGTGAGCTCGCGGGCGACGTCCGCCCCCACCTCGCGGTTCATCGCGACGATCGAGCCGTAGGCCGAGACCGGGTCGACCTCCCGGGCAGCGATGTAAGTCTCAAGGAGACCCTCGCCGGTCGCCACGCCGCAGGGGTTGTTGTGCTTGACGATGACCACGGTGCAGTCGTCGAACTCACGGAGCAGGCCGACCGCGGCGTGGACGTCGAGGTAGTTGTTGTAGGACATCGACTTCCCCTGGAGCGGCTCTTCTCCCGCGATGCCGGCATCGCCGTAGACCGCCGCTGCCTGGTGCGGATTCTCGCCGTAGCGGAGCGTCCTGCCGTTCCCGAACTGGAGGGTGAGGACATCGGGGAACGGCCGGTCGATGCCGGTGAGGTAGTTCGTGATCGCGCCGTCGTAGGCCGCCGTCCTGGCGAACGCCTTTGCTGCGAGGTTCAGGCGCTCTTCTGCCGTAAAGCCGCCCCGCCGGACGGCGTCCGCGACCTTCCCGTAGTCGCCGGGGTCCACCACGACCGCGACGTACTTATGGTTCTTCGCCGCCGCCCGCACCATCGCCGGGCCGCCGATATCGATGTACTCGATGATCTCCTCCAGCGTCAGCCCTGCCTCCCGCATCGCCTCGAAGGGGTAGAGGTTCACCACCACGAGGTCGATCGGCTCGATGCCGTGCTCCTGCATCACGGCGTCGTCGATGCCGCGGCGGCCGAGGATCCCCCCGTGGATCTTCGGGTGGAGGGTCTTGACCCGCCCGTGCATCATCTCGGGCGAGCCCGTGTAAGTCGAGACGTCGGTGAACGGAACTCCGGCCCGCGCGAGCGTCACCCCGGTGCCGCCGGAACTCAGGAGCCCGTAATCGTGCTCAACGAGCACCTTTGCAAGATCGACGATGCCTGCCTTGTCCCAGACAGACAGCAGTGCCCATTTCATGGTTACACGTGAGCGGGATAGAGAGATATATCTGGCGCTGCCCGCAGAACCGGTCGTATTTCCCCGGCAGGGAGACGGGGCCGGTGCCAAGGACACCCGCACGGCCGGAAGTGAAAACAGTCCCCCTTCCGCGGATCCGCATATCAACGGGAGAATACGGGCGGATGGAGGTCCAATCGGAAATCCGACCCGTTACCGGTGACGGGTGCCTGCAGTATGAGATAATATTATATAGAACTACATTACAATAAATAATCGAACTACTACATTAACATCATTTTGAAACAGGTTAGGCGTATGAAGGAGGATACATCCGAACCAAACGAGAAGCAACAGAATCTCGCAAACGAGGCGGATGCAGCATCTCCGGCGCTTGAAGAGCTGCAAAAAGCATATGACGACCTTAACAGCCGTTATCTGCGTCTTGCAGCGGATTTCGACAACTACCGGAAGCGAATGGACCGGGAACTCGACGCCCGTACGACGTTCGCCATCGAGAATTTCGCGGTGGAGTTGCTCGAGGTCGTAGACAACTTCGAGCGGGCGGAGAGAGCAGCCGGTGCAGCCCTCACGGAAGGGATGGAACAGATCAGGAAACTCTTCATGACCATCCTCGAGCGGCACGGCATCACGCCCATCGAATGCCGGGACCTTCCTTTCGACCCGGAGCGGCACGAGGCGATAGCTTACGTCCCTTCGGATGCAAAGGAGGGCACCGTGATCGACGAGGCCGTCCGCGGCTACTGTATGCAGGACAAGGTCATCAGATGCGCAAAAGTTGTAGTATCTAGAGGATTGGAGGAATAACACAATGGTTTCGGAAAAAGTTCTGGGTATCGATCTTGGGACAACCAACTCGTGCATGGCAATCATGGAAGGCGGGCGGGCGACGGTCATCGCCAACGCCGAAGGCGGCAGGACCACCCCGTCCGTCGTAGCGTTCACCAAGGATGGCGAGCGGCTGGTCGGCAACGTCGCGAAAAGGCAGGCAATCACCAACCCGAACCGCACCATCCAGTCGATCAAGCGAAAGATGGGCACGAGCGACAAAGTCACCATCGGGGACAAGACCTACACGCCGCAGGAGATCTCCGCGATGATCCTCCAGAAGATGAAGCTGGACGCGGAGGAGTACCTGGGCGAGAAGATCGCGAAGGCCGTCATCACGGTGCCCGCCTACTTCAACGACGCCCAGCGGCAGGCGACGAAGGACGCGGGGACCATCGCCGGCCTCGAGGTGCTCCGGATCATCAACGAACCGACCGCGAGCGCCCTCGCCTACGGTATCGATAAGGAAGGTGAGTCCACGGTGCTCGTATACGACCTCGGCGGCGGCACGTTCGATGTCTCCATCCTCCAGCTCGGTGACGGCGTCTTCGAGGTCAAGGCGACCGCCGGCAACAACCGCCTCGGCGGCGACGACTTCGACAAACTGGTCATCGATTACCTGGCCGACGAGTTCAGGAAGAAGGAGGGCGTCGACCTCCGGAATGATCCGGTCGCCATGCAGCGGCTGCGTGATGCGGCCGAGAACGCGAAGATCGAGCTCTCCACCGTCCAGAAGACCAACATCAACCTCCCCTACATCACGACGACGGAGAGCGGCCCCAAGTTCCTGGACATCGATCTGACCCGGGCGAAGTTCGAGCAACTCATCGGCGACCTCGTCGAGTCGACCGTCGGGCCGGTGAAGCAGGCGCTCGCCGACGCCAAA
Source organism: Methanoculleus sp. (assembly GCA_030156625.1). Classification (GTDB taxonomy): domain Archaea; phylum Halobacteriota; class Methanomicrobia; order Methanomicrobiales; family Methanoculleaceae; genus Methanoculleus. The sequence goes on along the minus strand of JASGMC010000088.1, from coordinate 2,330 downwards.
CTGAGCCCCGACGACATCGACCACGTCCTCCTCGTCGGAGGTTCGACCCGTGTCCCGCTCGTCCAGGAGACCGTGAAGAAGGTCCTCAAGAAGGAGCCCGACAAAGGCATCAACCCCGACGAGTGCGTCGCCCTCGGCGCCGCCATCCAGGCCGGCGTGCTGACCGGCGAGACGAAAGACGTCCTGCTCCTCGACGTGACGCCGCTCTCGCTCGGTATCGAGACGCTCGGCGGCATCGCGACAAAGCTCATCGAGCGCAACACCACCATCCCGACAAGGAAGAGCCAGATCTTCTCGACCGCCGCCGACGGCCAGACATCGGTTGAGATCCACGTGATGCAGGGCGAGCGGGCGCTCGCGAAGGACAACTTCACTCTGGGCCGGTTCCAGCTCACCGGCATCCCGCCGGCGCCCCGGGGGATCCCGCAGATCGAGGTCACGTTCGATATCGACGCAAACGGCATCGTCCACGTCTCGGCAAAGGACCTCGGTACCGGCAACGAGCAGTCGATCACCATCAAGCCGCAGGACTCCCGCCCGTCTGAAGCCGAGATCCAGCGGATGATGGACGAGGCGAAGAAGTTCGAGGCGGAGGACCAGAAGAAGCGCGAGGAGATCGAACTGAGGAACACCGCCGACACCGCGATCTTCACCGCCGAGCGGGCGATAAAAGATGCAGGAGACTCGATCGACGCCGCAGATAAGGAGAAGATCGAGAGCGCGATCGCCGACCTCAAGAAGGCGCTCGAGGGCGACGACCTCGAGGCGATCAGGCAGAAGATGGACGTCCTGACCGAAGCGGTATATGCGATCACGACGAAGATGTACCAGCAGGCACAGGCGGCCGCCGCCCAGCAGCAGCAGGCGGAAGGAGCCGCAAAGAAGGATGATACTGTCGTCGATGCCGACTACGAAGTCAAAGAGTGAGGTCGATGGGTCCGGACAGCTACTATGATATCCTCGGCGTCCCGCGAAACGCCGACGATAAGGAGATCAGGAAAGCCTACCGGAACCTGGCACGAAAATATCACCCCGACGTCTGCAAGGAGCCGGGGGCCGAGGAGCGGTTCAAGAAGATCAACGAGGCATACAGCGTCCTCTCCGACCCCCAGACGCGCGCCCAGTACGACAACATGGGGCACGAGGCCTACAGCAGCGCGTCCCGCGGGTCATACTCCGGCGGCGGATACTCCGGCGGGTTCAGCGCCGATTTCTCCGGGTTCGGGGATATCTTCGAGACCTTCTTCGGCGGCGGGGGCAGGCAGCGGGCCGGCCCACGCCCCGGCGCCGACCTCCTGATGAAGATGCGCATCACGCTCGAAGAGGCGGCGTTCGGAGCCGAGAAGGAGGTCGGTGTAGACCACGTCGAGCCCTGTCCTGAGTGCGACGGATCGGGGAGCGAGACGAAGAAGACCACCACCTGCCCGACCTGCGGCGGCAGCGGCCAGGTGCGGCAGATGAGCCAGTCCATATTCGGGAACTTCGTCCGGATGAGCACCTGCACCGCCTGCGGCGGCCGGGGGAGGGTTCCCGAGTCCCGGTGCAAAGCCTGCGGCGGAACCGGGCACCGGCGTGCCCGGCAGACGGTGAAGGTCAAGATCCCGCCGGGCGTGGATACGGGCATGCGCCTCCGGATGGAGGGCTACGGCGACGCCGGGGAGTACGGTGCGCCGAGCGGGGACCTCTATATTGAGATCAGCGTCGCGCCGCACAGGTCGTTCACCCGGCGGGGCGACGACCTGGAGACGACCGTCGATATCTCCCCGGCCCAGGCGGCGCTGGGCGCCGAGGTCGAGGTGCAGACGATTGACGGGCGCACCGTCGTCCTGGATATCCCGGCCGGCGTGCAGCACAACACCGGGCTGAAGATACGGGGCGAGGGCGTGCGGTGGCAGACGAAGCCCGGCGACATGCTGGTGCGGGTGCATATCGTCGTGCCCGAGCGCCTGACTGAGGAGGAGCGCGAACTCTACGAGCGCCTGCTCGAGATCGAGGGGCGCAAACCCTCTGCGAAGGGCGCGAAGAAGGGCAAGGGCTTCTTCCAGGACGTCGTCGACAAGATGAAAGAGTCGGTGAAGTGAGGGGGGGGTCCTCTCGCTTCGGCGGTTGTCTTCTCTTTTTGGATACTGGTGTGCGAGCCCCGGCGCGGGAAGTGCGGCTAACCTCCCATTTGTAACGCTGTTACTCAGACCTCCTAGCGGGTAAATCTGGCCCGACAAAGAGCCACACACCTCCGGACACGGATTTCGAGGGAGTATCGCCATAGGGGGAAGGGGCTGACGGGGAGTGCGACGTTCCGAAGCGCGACTGGCCGGAGGGCAGGAGCGTGA
>JASGMC010000010.1 GCA_030156625.1 Methanoculleus sp. | reverse complement strand
TCATGGATATGGGAGGAGAATTCGAGATCCTCACGTTCAACGTCGGAAGAATGAAGACGGACACGAGTTACGCACGGCTGCGCGTGACGGCGCCCACCGACCGGCAACTCGACGCCATACTCTCAGAGCTGCACCGGCTCGGCGCACGCACCCCCGAGATCGGGAACGTCACCCTCGTACCGGCAGAGGGCGACCGGATCCTTCCGAAGGGATTCTATTCGACCACCAACCACCCGACCTTCGTAAAATACCGGGACGAATGGCTGCCCGTCGAGCGTATCGAGATGGACTGCCATATCGTGGTCGACGAGAAGGTGAAACGGGCTATCTGCACTCCGATATCGAAGATCAAGGCCGGGGACGCCGTCGTCGTCAGCGAAACCGGGGTCCGGGTGGTCTACCCCGAGCGGCCGAGGAAGGTCAGCACGTTCGAGTTCATGCACGGGACCGTCTCGTCTGAGAGGCCGAGCGAGGCGATCATTGCAAAGATCGCCCGCGAGATCCTGAAACTGAAGAAAGAGGGGGGGAAGATCGCGCTCGTCGGCGGCCCCGCCATCGTCCATACCGGAGCGGCCGACGCCCTTGCGAAGATGATCCGCGCAGGCTGCATCGACGTGCTCTTTGCAGGGAACGCGCTCGCCACCCACGATATCGAGTCCAACCTCTACGGCACGTCGCTCGGGATGGACGTCAAAACAGGCACGCTCGTCACCGGCGGGCACAAGCACCACATCCGCGCCATCAGCGAGATCATGCGGGCCGGGTCCATCAGGAACGCGGTCGACCAGGGGATAGTCACCGGGGGGATCATGTACGAGTGCGTGAAGAAGGGCATCCCGTTCGTGCTCGCCGGCTCCATCCGGGACGACGGACCGCTCCCCGACACGATCACGGACGTCGTGGAGGCACAGGACGCCATGCGCCGCCACATTCACGATCTCGGGATGGTGGTGATGGTGGGAACGCTCCTCCACTCGGTCGCCGTCGGGAACTGCCTCCCCTCGTACGTCAAGACCGTCTGCGTCGATATCAACCCCGCATCGGTGACGAAACTGATGGACCGGGGCACGACGCAGGCGATCGGCGTCGTGAGCGACGCGGGAACGTTCCTCCCGCTGCTCTGCGAGCAGCTGGAGATACTTGGGGAGTGCTAGCGGGTGAGCGGCATACAGAACGGCTCTTCCCGGTCCAGCACGAACTCCCACTCTTCTTTGCACCCGCATTCCGTCTCTCTCAAGGCGCGCAGGAGTTCGACGTCGCCAGAGAGCGAGTAATCGCCTATCCCCTTCACGATCGGGCCGTCGCAGGCGCCGCAGTTGTGCGGGCCCCGCATCTGCCCGCCGCCGACGGGGTCGCAGAGGATGTGCACCGGGGCAGCGATCAGCACGTCAAGGACGCTCCAGAGATACGGCGGCCGGAATGCGTGTTGTTTCCAGAGGCGTTCGACCTCGGTCCTGCTCTGGACGGTGCAGAGGTTCATGGAGATGCTGTCCGCAACGGGGGCGACGTCCCCGATGGAGCGTATCATGTCGTCGCGCGCCTCGCGTTCGGTCAGGAACGGCGGTTTCATCAGCAGGTAGGCTTTCATGCCCGCGCCGGCGGCGTGCGCAACCTCTGCGGCGCGGAGGAAGTCGGCGTACGAGAACCCCTTGTCGATGCCCCTCTCCCTGATGACGTCGTTCGTGGTCTCGAGGCCCACGGCGACAGAGAGCGGTTTTGCCCAGGCGCCGGTATCGATGATCTCTTGAAACTCCCGGAGCGCCTCCGCATCGACGTACTCAGGCCGTGTCTCGGCGATCACGGCTTTGCCCCGGAACGCCTCCGCGACGGCGCGCCGGACGGCGGGGGGAACCTCGTCGGGGTCGAAGAAACTCCCCGACGTGAAGATCTTGAGCATCTGGTAGTCCTCGTCGGAGAAGTTCTCTTTCACCCAGCGGACCTGGCGGATCAGCCGTTCGGTGAGTTCGTCCCGGGGAAGGTCCGGGTAGCGCTCGTGCCGGTAGCCGCACATCCTGCACCGGTTCCAGGAACACCCGCCGCTACGAAAGATTACCGTCAGCGTATCGAGGATCCGGCCTTCATAGAGGTCCTTCCCCCGCCAGGACGCCAGCGGCTTCTCGGTTAATTTGGATAGCATTATACCTCTTATTCGTTGATGTACTGGTATGAAAAGGATCGCATGGCTGACGATCATCGCCGCGATGGTGCTCGTCGGCACGGCATCGGCCGCATATGTTTCAATCAGTGCTCCGCAGACGGTGTACGTCGGCGACGAGCTCGAAATCACCGGTACCACGATCGTGGGAGGTCTCCCCAAACCTTCGCTCGATCCAGGGTTCAGCACGGAGATCATCTTATACGTTCTCAAGCCAGGGAAGAGCGAAGTAGGCAGGAAGACGATCATCGTGCAACAGGACGGTACGTTCTCCGCGACGTTCGATACCAGCGGCTTTAAAGCAGGGGATTATTCGATCGAGCTCATCGACCCCACGCTCTCCACCTTCGGGAGCAGTTCGAAGACACAGCAGATCGTCACCCTGGTCGACCGGTCCGGGAGTCTCACGATATCCTCCTCGCTCAACCAGGACTTCGACGGCAGCCTCGATCTCCGGGGTTCGATCGGCGAGATCGGGGATGCGGGCGTGCGGGTCCTGGTCGAGCACGACGGCGCCAGCGTCTACGGTCCTGGGTATGTCGCGACCGACAAAGGCGGGGCGTTCTCCGTAGAAGTGCCCATATCCGCAGGAGGCACCTACGAGGTCACCTTCTCCGACAACAAAGGCTACATCGGCGACGCCGTATTCGTGGTGACGGGTACGCCGGGACCGACGGCGACGCAGGAGATGATATCCGCGAGTTCCCCCGCCAGCCGGTCCGCTCCGGCGTATTTCGAGGTCGACACCCGGAGCGGCACGGTGACGATCGCGACCTCGGCCGGGATCGACTGGGTGGTCGAGTACATCGACGAGGACGATAACCTCCGCAAGGTGAACAGCAAGGGCATGCTTGAGCCCGAGACCGTGGAGGTTGCGGCACGGGGAGGCCCGGTCTACGTCAAGGTCTACCCCATGAGTTACAACGACAGCGGCACGGTGCAGGTCTCAGCCTCGAATGCCGACTCGGTCAGGGTGAGCCAGACCGCGCCCGGCCTCTTCGGGGATGCGACGCCCACCCCCGCCCAGGCTGCCCCGGTCCCGGCGGCCCTCGCGCTCCTTGCTCTTCTCGCCGTCATCCTCGTTCGCCGGGGATGAACAACCTTTTTTTCGTCGGGTGACCAATAGGTTAAGGCGAGCCGGGATAGTCTAGTCCGGGAAGGCGGTGGCCTTGAAAGCCACTGGTGCCTGGCACCTCGGGAGTTCAAATCTCCCTCCCGGCGCTCACATCTCACGCCTGATTCGCGGCGAAGAGCATGGCCCTTTCTTCTGACCCCCTTTCATACAGAGCTTAACCACACTGCCTGTTAAGGACCGAGAATTCCATCATGCCAAAGGAGTCTACGCGTACAAGTCGATTGCCCGTGGACTCGAGGAAAGAGGGCTCGAGAAGAGCGACATCGATCTCATCGAAGAATTCATCGCCGAACTCAAGGCGCAGAGGGGTATCGGCACTCTCCAGGCAAACAAGCGTCTGCGTCCTCGTCAACCGGCGCCGCTTTATCGGCCCGTACCGCGACGATATCGCCGGGCGGTGTAAAAGGGTTAGATGATCTTTGTACCCCAGAGCGTACTCTCGTAGCGTTGGGCTTTCTCGCTTCCCCGGGTGCAGTAGAACTGGTATTTCAGGCCCATCTTCTCCGCAACCGGGCAGGTGGGGCATAGACAGCTCTTCTCTTCGGAGATGCACATAAAACTCTTCCCGGTATTGCAGAAGAGGCGTTCATCTGCATTCTTCGCACATGAGGTGTACGTCGGGCAGCCGGGGCAGGTGCATGCCGCTCGGTTGCTCTCCATCATCTTCATCTGCTCTTCGGGCGGCATCTCCCGCATATTCTGCATCAGCATCTCGAACTTGTCCATAGGCGTTCCTCGCGGTCCATAGTGAGGCATGATTATTTAAAATCACCGGCTCGGCTCCAGAACCGCAGCGTGGGGGATCCGGTGCACCACAATCGCCCCGGTGCGCACTAAACGCCCTCGCAGAGCCCTGCTTCGCCAAAACGTTCATTAAATGTCGGAAGAATACACCGTGTCCAAACACGGTACAGAGGAGAAGAAAATGGAGACGAACCAGCAGCAACTTGAAGAGAAGAAGAAGATGGTCCTTTCGATGTGCACCTGTAAAAAATGCCCGACCTGGGTGGAATGCGGTGAAGAGGGCGGATTCTGCTTCGTCACAATCGGGAAGAGCGCCTGCATATCCGAAGAGAAGGGATGTATCTGCGGAGGATGCCCGGTACACGAAAAGATGGGGCTCAAGCAGATCTACTACTGCACAAAAGGGTCGGAACAAACTCAGTTGGGACAGTAATCTCAGGAGAGGGAGATGATGACCCGCTACCGGTGCAATGTCTGCAATACCTTTGAGTACGACACCCGGCGTGGAAACTCCCTCACCCGGATCAAACCCGGCACGGAGCCGGAAGATTTTCCCGAAGACTGGAAGTGCCCGATCTGCAGTTCCGATAAGACCCACCTCAAGCCGATCCGGGAAGAGGAGAAAGCGCCCGGAGAGACGAAGGTCTTCACCTGCCCGGTCTGCGGGGCGAGGACCGAGGTCTCGGTCACTCACCTCGACCACAAAGACCTCGAAGGCTACCTCGGCGAATGGACGAGGCGATCCGACGACCTCGAGGTCTGGATGGCGGATATCCATGCAATATCCGCGTCCGGGGAGTCGCTCATCGAGCCGATGCGCACGAAACTCCCGGCGGTCTCCTGGGACGACATCCTGATCAAAGGCGCCCAGATCGCCAGGCTTCCCCTCAACGAGGACGTTCCCGTCACCACCCGGACGATCATCGGGCCTGCGGCGAAGCAACCGCTCGTGATAGAGACCCCGATCTACGTGACGCATATGTCGTTCGGCGCCCTTTCCCGGGAGGTGAAGATCGCGCTCGCAAAAGGAAGCGCCGCCGTCGGGACGGCGATGGGGTCGGGCGAGGGCGGGATGCTGCCCGAGGCAAGAGAGCACGCCCACCGCTACATCCTCGAATACGTGCCGAACCGCTACAGCATCACCGAAGAGAACCTGCGAGCCGCCGATGCCGTCGAGATCAAGCTGGGGCAGTCCGCAGAGCCCGGTATGGGCGCCCGTCTCCCGGCCGAGAAGGTCACCCCCGAGATCGCCCGGGTCCGGGGCTATCCGGAAGGCACCGACATCGTCAGCCCCGCGACGTTCGAGGATATCAGGAACCGGGACGATCTGAAGGCAAAGGTCGATTGGCTCCGCGAAGTCTCCGGCGGAAGGCCCATCGGGATCAAGATCGCGGCGGGAGATATCGAGGACGACCTCGACGCCCTGCTGCATGCCGGGCCCGATTTCATCACCATCGACGGCCGTCCGGGTGCGACCGCCGCCGCTCCGAAGTACGTCAAGGCGGCGACCTCGGTCCCGACGATCTATGCCCTCTTCCGTGCCCGGCGGCATCTCGACCGGCGGGGAGCGAAGGACGTCTCGCTCGTGGTGACCGGCGGGTTGCGTATCTCCTCCGATTTTGCCAAAGCACTGGCACTCGGTGCCGATGCCGTTGCCATCGGGAGCGCCGCGCTGATGGCCTGCGCCTGCCAGCAGTACCGCCTCTGCGCCACCGGTGCCTGCCCGGTCGGCGTCACCACCCAGGACCCGGAGCTGCGGAAACGACTGAAGGCCGAGATCTCGGCGAAGAAACTGGAGAACTACTTCCGGGTATCCACCGAAGAACTCAAGCAGTTCGCCCGCCTGGCTGGGAACAGCGACGTCCACGCCCTCGGGATACGGAACCTCTGCACGACGAACTCGGAGATCTCGAACCATACGGATATCCTGCACGTATAACGGGCGGCGTTGCGCCGTGCGGGGAAAACCTGATATAAAGCGGAGCCGTGAGTAGCACAGCATCCCGAATAGAGAGGAGGATGAGCATGGCGCGATGGCGATGTACGGTCTGCGGATACATCTATGACGAAGCGATCGGGGACCCCGGAGGTGGGATACCTGCAGGGACGGCGTTTGAAGCGCTCCCCGACGATTGGCGGTGCCCGGTCTGCCGGGCAGGGAAGGACGCGTTTGTACCCGCGCCGGAGAAGAAGCCCGAAGGCGAAGAAGAGACGACCGTCTCTGACGTCATCGTCGAAGAGCTCGCACGGTGGGGAGTGACGGTGGCTTTCGGCATCCCCGGGACGTCGTCGCTCGGGATCGTCGATGCGATCCGGAAGAACCCGGCAGTTCGGTATATCGTCGTCCGCCACGAGGAGAACGCCGCGATGGCCGCCTCGGCCTACAACAAGCTGACCGGGGGAATCGCCGCCTGCGTCACCATTGCAGGTCCGGGTGCGACGAACCTTGCGACCGGGCTCTACGATGCAAAAGAAGATCGGGCGTCGGTCATTGCGATCAACGGCCAGGTGGAGTTCCAGTACACGGGGCCGGGTGGATTCCAGGAGATCGACCAGGACGCCTTCTTCCGGCCGATCACGGTCTTCAACAACACCATATATGATAAAACCCGGGCCATGCACCTCGTCACGACCGCACTGAAGTACGCGTTTCTCCGGCGGGGCGTCGCCCAGCTCTCGGTTCCGAACAACATCCAGAAAGAAACGCTCGCATCGGGGTTTTGCACCCGCGAGTCCTGCCTGCCGTCCCTCGATATCCTTCCGGTCGATGCCGACCTCCGGCGGGCGGCCGATCGGATCGACGCGGCGGAGCGGCCGGCCATCCTTGCCGGATGGGGCGCCTACGACGCGGCCGGGGGTGTCGTCGCTCTCGCCGAGAAGATCAAAGCGCCGATTCTGACGACGTTCCGGGCAAAAGGCATTGTTCCAGAGACAGAACCGTGGTTCCTGAGTATCCTTGGCGATGTCGGTGCCCCGTCGGCCAGGAAGCTCGCGGACGGGGCGGACCTGCTCATCACCCTCGGTGTCGGGTTCTCGAAACTGACCGGTGTCCCGGAGAACGTGCCCCTCGTCCAGGTAGACGTCGATCCGGAGAAACTCGGGAAGGGTCCTGAGGGAGTGATGCTGCAGGGGAACTGCCGGTACGTGCTTCCAAAACTGCTGGAACGCATCCGGGGACGGGACGACCCGGCGGCGCTCCGGCAGATCGGGGCGCTGAAAGAGGAATGGGACCGTCAGCGCGACGGGGAGGCGGATGCTGCGGCGGTGCCGCTCCGTCCGCCGTACATCATGAAGGTGCTCTCGGAGACCCTGCCGGACGACGCGGTCATCTCCGTCGACGTCGGGGAGAACTGCTGGTGGTTCGGCCGGAACTTCCGGATGAAGCGGCAGCGGATGGTCATGTCGGGCTACCTCGCGACGATGGGGTTCGGGTTCCCGGCTGCGATCGCGGCGAAGCTCGCCTACCCGGAGAGGACGGCGGTCTGCATCACCGGCGACGGCGGGTTCTCCATGGCGATGGCCGATCTCGTCACGGCGGTGAAGTACGATCTGCCGATGGTGGTCGTCGTGCTGAACAACCGGCAGCTCGCGATGATCCAGGTCGAGCAGATGATGGAGGAGTACCCGAACTTCGGGACGGATCTGCTCAACCCCAATTTCGTCGAGTATGCAGAGGCCTGCGGGGCCACGGGTATCCGGGTGGATACGCCCGAAGCGCTCGGCCCGGTCATCAGGGAGGCTGTCCGGATGAACGTGCCGGTCGTAGTCGATGTGGAGACCGATCCGCGCCGGTTCTAAAAAGAGGGGGGATCGGCCGGCAGACCGGCCGAAAGCCCGTCTCAGGCCGTTCCCGCAGTATGGTCGATCGACGGACCGAACGCCGGGAAGGTCAGGACGTTGCGGATGTTCGCCTGGGTGACGTTGTCCTCCATCTGCGGAGCGCTCACGCCCTGGGCAATCCCCTCGCCGAACTCGTCACTGATGAGGGTGCAACGGAAGAAGAAAGCGCCGTCCAGTTCCTGGCTCGGGATGATCGGTTCGGCGGACTGGTAGTGGATGATCATCGTCTCTTCAGCGGTCGCGTTGCCGGTAGCGTTGTCGGTCATGTTCGCGGTTTCGTTCCCCTCGCTCATCAGGATGTTGTAGTCGCCGATGACCAGGAAGGATCCGCCCGGCACGAACGTGCCGTTCTCACCGCCCCAGGTGCCGGTCAGGTTCATGCCGCCTTCGGGGATCATGACCATGAACCCGCCGTCACGGACGACCCAGCCTTCCGAGGGGGCAGATTCGTTGGAGACGTAGTAGGCGCGGTACTCGTTGCGCGGGTCGAACCCGAAGGCCATTGCTGGCGGCAGGCCGGGACCGAACGTTTCTTCGAAGTAGGCGTCGGCCGCCTGCTGTTCTTCAGCGATCTCGGCGTCCGTCCGGTTCATGACCTCCATGTGGTACCACTCGGTGAGGTTCCCCTCCTCCGGCGGGACCGACGGGTCGTACTTGCCCGCACCCATGTAGACCAGGGTCTTCTCGAATCCGTCCGGCGTCGGGATGCCCTCCTGTGCGCTCGCACAGCCGACCAGGCCGATGCAGAGGACGACGAGAATGGCCATGCCAATGCATGTTTTGTTCAGCATTCCAATACCTCCTGTGTGCTCTGGCAGCAGATGCACCCGAGTATGTGATCGGATGAGGCCACCTGGACGGTGGCGGTTGTCGGCTGACGGGGGGTGCTTCGTACTTGCCGGCCGAAGAAGGAATACGGTAATATTCATTTTTATTTGTGCGCCTGAATATTTCCCGGCCCTCTGTTGCATCCGCCGACACGGACACGTACGTGTTCACCCCACGGCGGTGGGCTGAGCCATGTTCAAAAATGGAGGGGGATTGGCGGAAGAGGTCACCGCAAACTCGATCAACCAGAGAATATCTCCGACAATGACAGCATTTTGATCTTTTTCTTTTCCCCATCCCCGTCCATTGAGAACTACGCCTCCCATTAACGACCGGCATTATGGGCGGATACTCTAAGAAGTCCCTGCAGAACATCAAAGATATGAGGGGAACGGAGTCCGGGCAGATTGAAGGGCTTCGGGTCACGGCTTCCCGAAGGGAAAAAGAATGTGATTACCGTTGTACGAGTCGCGACCGGCCAGAGGGAAGAAGCAGTGAGAGGATCACACCCTCCCGATGCTCACCCCCTCTCCTGCACGGGGCCGGGGAAACAACCCCGGCAGAGGCCATCAAAAATGTTTTTAAAGGATCTTCTCCCCGGCCTTCGGCCCGGGAGAGCACTCGTAGACCTCCCGGATCTTCATGACGAGGAGGTTCTTCGCCGGCGCCTTCGCCATCTTCGACCGGACGGTGAGCTGCATCTTCTCGAACTCCGGGCCTTCGGACCTGACCTCGACGTCGCCCTTGACCTGGAAGCAGCCCTTCGTCTCGGGTCCCCAGACGTAGATGGAGACCTTCGGGTTCTCCCGGACGTTTGCAAGCGTCTTCTTCATGAAGTTGTCCGCGATCCAGATCGTCTCGTCGTCGACGAGTTCCACGAACCCGATCGGCACCACGTTCGGCCACCCGTCCTTCGAGGCCGTGGCGACCGGGAAGGCCTTCATCGTGCTAAACGCTGCCTTCATCTCTTCAGTAAGTGCAACCATCGCTTTTCACCAATACAATCTCTGAACTACAGATTTATATAGTGATTTGTCAGAAAACTGTAGTTGCGGCGGCGGTGCTACAGATCTGTGACCCGGTTCCTCCCGCCGGGGTCACCCGCTCCGTTGCTCCGGTCCGATCCCCTGTTCGGCGCAATGCTTATCGATGGCGTCGAGGAACCTCCTGCCATAACGCTTCAGCTTCGCCTCGCTGACCCCGTAGACCCGGAGAAGGGCGACGCCGGTGCCCGGGTAGATCTTCGCCATCTCCTTGAGGCTCCGGTCGTGGAAGACGACGAACGGCGGCACGCGATCGAGGTCGGCAACGACCTTCCGGAGGCGGCGGAGCCGGAGGAAGAGCGCCTCGTCGTAGTCCTCCCCGGTCTCCGGCGCGACGATGCCCTCCGGACGCGGCTCGGTGAGCGGCACCACAAGATTGCCCGCGAGCACCGCCCGGCTCCGGCCGGAAGTTGTGCCCCCACCACCGTATCGCTCCCGTGGTCGTTCCACGTACGGGACGTGACGTTGTAACTACCGGGCGATTCGTAAGTATGCGTTGTGTTCTGCATGGTCGAGTTCGTACCGTCACCGAAGTCCAGTAACATTTCGTTGGCGAGGCATCGGAGGTGTCGGTGAACATTGAACCGGCGCGAATTATCTCGTTCTCCATCGTCAATCATATCGCGAACTAAATGGGAGTTACACATAAGTATCTGCGATAACCATGGGAAAATCTGCATCATAGTAACTGATAACGACCAGATGCTGTCCTGTCGACCCATTCTGATAAATATCTGACCCGCTTATGATAACCGATGGTAACTGTTCAACTATGGCATAATTTTTTAACCTGGGTATCAATTGTTCCTTAATCAAGAATTAGAGAGCAGATTAAGAATAGATCTACATATAATGAGCAAATATTTGTTATTCAAGGAAAATGTCGCTGACGCGTGAAGAAATCCTTGAACTCTCTCACTCCATGAAGATGGTTGCAGAGAGCGCAATGGCGACCACCAGGATTATCCCGATTTTTGTCTTCGACAGCACTATTCCCCCGCTTGTGCCTTCATCGTCCGGCGGATATTCCACCGGTATCAGTGCCGTCCCGGCAACGAGCAGCACGAGAATGACGAGTCCGGTTGCGATCTGGTTCATCATGGGCATCAGCGTCTTGCAAAACGGAGAGAGGGGATCAGTACAACCCCTTCCCGAGTTCCGGGACCGCCGGAACGTACTGGTAGAAGGTCCCGGCCTCCTTTTCTCCCTCTACGGTGCCGCGGAAGTAGTAGGTCGGTTTGAGGTACGGCTGCTCGGTGCCGGCGGGGTTGCATAGTAGCAGAGCTTGGCCTCGTCGACGACCGCCTTCTTCGGTGAACTCACCGCGGTGACGACCCCGGTCTGTTTGAGCTCCTCAACCGCTTCCTCTGGGGAGAGGATAGAGAACTCCTTGTAAGGTTCGGCGTCGCGCCAGCGTTTGGTGACCTCAAGGATGTCACCGCCCCCGCCGATGGTGACCCGGATCCCGCTTCCGGCCACGGGAAGGCCGCTCAGGGTGTCGGAGAAGAGGACGTCACGATCTTCGTACGTGACGATGGGTGTCCCTCCCGAGCGGTTCGAAAAAATCCCCTTCCCATGTGCAACACCAGAATACACAGCTCCCTCGGGTATGAGAGCATTGAGAGGCGAGGAACGTTTCGGCGATCTTCCGGCACTCCTCGTCGGTCGGGAGGTGTTCTGGGAAATCCCGGTATCCTTCGCCTTCGTTCCACCGCCCTTCCCATGTATAGGATAGACAACCGCCTTCCTTCTCAATATCAAACGTATAGGGATCGTCTTTGATGTAATACGACAGTGTATCTTCCTCAAGTGGTCCGATCACTCCAAATTTCTCCGCTATCTTCAGCGCGTCGTCCTTCGATACGATGGTATCGACCGTCCTGTAGACCATTGCCTGTTCGGGGTACCGCGTGAGGGCGGTACCGAGAGCGATCTCAGAGACACTTTGCACGCCGTATGGTCCGACGATCTCGATTCCCCTGTTTGAACCTTCATCATCCTGCGGAGACACCGCTGGCACCAGTGCTGTCCCGGCAATAATTAGCAAGAGGGCAGCAATTCCGATTACAACTTGTTTTGTTGTCATTTAAATCTCCCGTATACATGGCTTTGTCACGTATTGAAATGCCGGTGGATCACCGGGCGGATTAATCGACGATCCGTAACCGTAAATATGGTCATCAAGACAATCATGCGTGCTCAAGTCACCGTCAATGTCCGCGGCGAGAACCGCTGACCGTAGACTGCCATCGTTCGGGAACACGTACTGATCTGTCGCCGCAGACCATGCGTCCCAGATGGTTTCACCATCCATCAGTTGCTGGGCGAAATACCACCCCATATCCGGGTGAGTGCCTCCGATGGTATCGAAGCCGCATATGGAATGGAGCCCCTCGAAGGCATCCTCCAAGTGCTCCCGCGTGGATTCATTCAGGGTGCTGCACGATCCGAGAATAATCCAGTCGGTCTTCGTGTTGCCCCAGCGCGCCTCGCTGTAGTTCAGCTCGTAATCGTCGGCGGCGGTCCCGAAGACGAACCCGCCCTCCCACCCGTGGCCTACGAAGAAGGCCAGGTGTGCGTTGTCGATGTGGTTCGAATCAATCCCGCCGAAGGCCGGGTCCTTCCAGTGCCGTTCCATCGCGGCGTCGTTGCCGTTGATGAACTGGCCGGTCCATGAACTCGACCCTTCAAGCGTGTCGTAGAAGCCTTCGGCCTCTTCCTCGGCGCTGAAGAGAGGAGTCTGCATGCCGTGATAGTCGCCCACCCATTCGGCGCAGAAGGAATACGTCAGGTAGTACGAGCGGAACAGAGTTCCCTCTTCCGTCATGTACACCAGGTAAGCCTTCCCCGGAAACATCAGGCGCTGGTCGCTGGTATCGCCGGTCGAATCCCTGATAAAGGAGGTCTCGTATTCCTGCGACCCGGCATCCCAGCCCTTTGCCTCCGACCACACGTTCCTGAGGGAAATGAGCGTGTCCCGTGCACATTCCTGGCTCAAACCATAGAAGCCGACGAGATTCCAGCCTTCGTCGAGGTCTTTTGTAACTGTCGGATGTACCTGGGGATCTTCGAACTGAAGGGAAATCTCGTGGTACCCGTCCGAGTAGATTATGTATCCTTCAAGCGACCGAATTTCATCCTGCGCCGTCAGGATTACCGTCCGGCCGTTTTCGAACCTGTATCCCCGGACATCGGTACCGAAGTCCGGGAAGACCGTACCCGCTGTATCGTGTCCGGATGTGAGGTAGCAGGGCGTCGAGACGAAATTCTTCCCTTCGCGCAGGATCAGGGTGTCTGGCGATGCAAAGGAGAGGGCCGGATTCATTACGGTCTGGTCCGAGGTGACGGTGATAAGGGTCTGGCTGCTGATATCGTACCCACAAGCATCGCTGACGTTCAGCGTTACCGTGTAGGTGCCGGCGCTGCTGTAGATGTGTGTCGGGTGCGGGCGGTGTTGGTGCTGGTGCTGGTGCTGGTGCTGGTGTCGCCGAATCTGTGTGCCAGCAGGTCCTGATCTCGTTCTCGCTGTCGGTTCTGTCTCCATCGTGGATCCGCTCCTCGGTCGTCCAGTCGATCAGCCCGATATCGTACCGGTACGGAACGGCTCAGGACGGTGGTGAACGTCGCTTTGCGCTCAAGAAAACCGCCATCGGGAAAGGTGACGGATGGGTACATCCGCACGCTTTCCCCCGCAGGTACCGGGGACTTGCCAGCAAAGAATTCGTCCCTTGAATACCCGGTTCTTTCAACTGGCTTGGAGATAACTGCCTCTGTATCCGGCGTGTACGGGAATCTTGTGCATGTAGTATATCGGTTCCCCGTAGCGAATGAACTTGTCAACCCTTTCCGGTGCTCTTTTGAGTTCATCGGAACGCTCTTTCAGTACACAAGCCATCTTTCCAATCCCTCATCCGTTGCCACGACATACACCGAGGCGAAGGGCTGTGTCACTTCCCCCTGCTGCCCGTATCCCTGGAATACATATATCGGTTCGACATATTTCCCCGTTGATCGGTAAAACAGTGAGACCCTGGTTACCACTACTTTCTCCGGCTTCATCGGGGCTCCTGTGATATACAGCGAATCTTTCTGGTACTCCAAGTACTCGGCAAAGGCCTGTTCGGGGGATTTCAGCGAAACTTCCTTGTAAGGCTTGTAGTCCGGCCAGTGGAAAAATAATTCGATAATATTTCCCTGCGCATCTACACGGGCCATGATACTCGAACCCAATACGCTGATGCCGTTCAACTCACGGTTGAACGTTACTACGATCTGTTTAAAGTTCTGGACATACTCCCCTGAAGACGAAATACTTCCCCCGGTATCATAGTTGATCCCGGCTTCTGTTGCACCGGGGAACGCGAGGCCGGCGCTTTCCAGGAATTCCTTCACCGATTTTGTTGCGTTTTCGGGTGAAGGAGGGTCTCCTGACTGCTGATGATAACTTTTAAAGCTGATACTTCGATCATCCTTCAGCACAACGAAATAATAGTCATCTGTTTCGGCTTCATCGGCGTAATATGCTTTTTCCGACTCCCTTACCTTCCCGGACATTCCGAATTTCTTTGCCAGCGAACTCACCCATTCCTTTGTATACTCCGGTTTTTCGGGGGTGTACACCATGATTTTCTTGGAAACATCGGGGAACGAAGCATTTATCGAATACATGCCCTCTCTTGCGTTAAAAAACCGCGGATCGTGCGAGCTGCTGTTCTCCAGGGTGTTATTCTCCTCTGGATTGAGATCTCTGTATTCTTGGGAATTATCGTGAGGCGTGACGTCCGGCAAAGGGACTGCCGATGAGGTCTGCGATGTGCATCCTGCTGAAACGATAAAGGTGGTAAGCAGAAGACAGAGGACAAAAAATGTTGATATCGAACCTTTTACCACAGGTGCTCTCATCTTCCGACAGTTCTCATCTTTTCCGGTCATGCAATATCAACCCCTTCACCGCTTGCTTCAATAATGATAGGTTCGAACTCATCGGTCAAACTTCCCCGTTGAACGGACCCCTCGAAGACGTATGTCGGCTGAAGGCACCGTTGTGTTCCAGAGATCGGCAATGAGGAATACCCGAGCGAAACATCGGTTACGATAACTTTTTCCGCTTTTTCCCCATGAATGCTGGCGAATTCCTTCTGGAACTCTTCAAAGGCTTGTTCAGGTGTCTTCAGTGACACCTCTTTATGTGGCTTATAATCCGGCCAGCTGATAAATAATCTGACGACATTACCTTGTGGATCCACATCGGCAAGGATTTGTGAATCCCATACCCTCAGGCCGTTCAGTTCGCGGGGGAAAGTTACTACGATCTGTTTCCAAGTTTGGACACGTTCTCCCGAAGGAGAAATACTTTCACCGGTATTATAGCCGATATTGGCGTCTGTTGCATCGGGGAACATGAGGCCGGCATTTTCCAAGAACTCATGTACTGATTCAGTCGCTGTTTCGGCTGAAAGGGGTTCTCCCGATTGCTGATGATATTTTTTAAATGCAATGATTTTGGCATCCTTTTGCACGACGAAATAGAACTCATCTTCTTCGGTTTCATCAGCGTAATATGCCTTTTCCGATTCTCTTTTCTTCCCGGACATTCCGAGGTTCCTTGCCAGCGAACTTACCCACTCCTCCGTATACTCTGGTTTTTCAGATATATACGTCATGAGTTTACCTGATGTAGTGGGCACAGAAGTATGTATCGAATATCTGCCATTAGTTGAATCCAGCATAGTCGATTTTTCAACATCTTTTCCCTCATTCACATTTTTTACAAGTGTCTTGTTATATTCGAGGAAACCGCTTGGAGAGGTTGAATACCCGCCCCATCCGGGGAGCATATCATTCAAGCAATTTGTGTCGTATATGATCGCAGTATATATGTCCTCTCCAGGGGAGTAACCTTCCCACGTATACACTGCTGCCCATGTCCAAGCTTCGAATATTGAGAGTTCGGAAGCGGTAGGATCTGGATATTGCCCCATCATTAGTTTTGCAAACATCTCTCCGCGACCGATAGGTATATTCGTCGGAGTTGTTGGCGAATCCCAGCCCAGCAGCATCCGCAGTCCATTAAAGGACGCATGCCAGTTTGTCTGGCTGCTTTCATTGAGACTTGAGCATGAATCAAGTACAACCCATTTGGTGCGCCCGGACCCCAGCGATATGTTTTGCGCGTGTGCTTCGGTTAAATTGGAATCTTCATCTGGCTCCTCAAAAAGGAAACCATTGGGAAACCCATGACCCGTAAAGTATGCAAAATCCGCTCTTTCGACCCATTGATCCGCATGGCCTGGAGGATTTGCCGCTGTTTTCCTCCAGTGGCCTTCCCGAGAGGAATCGCTTTTAATAATGTCATCTTCGTTACGCCAGTCTCTCCACGTGGTCCATCCGCTTTGGGCGTCTTTGATCGTCTCCCAGAATCCTTTTGCCATGTTGTATACTGATGTTCCACTATCTCCCGCTTCAGCATAGACATAGTAGATCGGTGCAGTCACCGTGATGACATCGGTCTTGACCTCCTCATCGTCCCCGTCGGCGTTCGTGGCCCTGAGTTTGACCGAGTACGTGCCGGGGTTGTTGTAGGTGTAGGACGGATTCTGCGCATAACTGTCCCATGATCCGTCGTTTGTGAAGTCCCACGCCCAGGAGGTCGGGCTGCCGGTCGATGTGTCGGTGAACTGGACGGTGAGCGGGGCGGCGCCTGTGATTGGCGAGGCCGTGAAGTTCGCCACTGGCGGTTCGAACTCCGGTGTACCGTAGGCGAATGTCGGTTCGGTTTCGACGTACTTCCGCGCCCGGATCCAGTCCATCCGCATGACTCGGCCGGAAACCGAGTTATCGCCGCCCAGAATGACCATCCGATGGTTTGAGATTCCGGTCGTGCCAGCAAATACATCGGTGTAGGAGGCGCTCCCACTGACAGTATGGGTCTGACTGGACGGTGTGATGATCCAGGTGTTGTAGTAGTCGCCGCCAACCGCGAGGCCACGCGATGCTCCCGGCCGCCATGATGCAACACCGTTCACAAGGACGTACCGGCACCAGTTTGACGATTGCTTGTACCAGAGCAGACCGTTCCGGATCGCGGAGTCGTGGTCGATGTGGTCAATAAAGATAGGAAGATACCCGGAGCAGTAGCCGGGACTGGCGAGGCCATCGGCGTGGATATGCATCTCTACGATCACCGGCTCGCCGTTGGCGATCACATTATCATTGGATACCAGAACGCCACGAATGCCGGTTTCCTGAGTTCGGACATCGTATATCCAACCATTGGAGATGTAATGGCCGTCGGGATGTGTGTCCGTCCAGATCGTCGTATCGAGATCCGGGCCGTTGAAGTCGTCGTAGAGGATGTAAGCGTTATCTCTGCTGCCGGTATCGGTGGCTGCCGCATTCCCGTAGTACATCCAGATCAAGGTCACACCGGCGGGGAGATTGACCCAGATGACGGCCGAGTCGGATGCAGTATAGGACTCCTTCCAGTAGTCGAGAACGGTGCCGTCGTCGGTCGCGAACCGGACGTCATCGAAGTCGCTCTGCATGCCGGGAAGGAACGAGACGACCTCACAGTGAGAGTAGTTATCGACCGCTGGCGGGTTGATGATTGTGATCGGCACCCGCGCGGTCCAGGCAGTGCTCCACCAGGTCATCTCCGGGCACGCGACGCCCCGGAAGACCGGGGCGGTGTTGATATCGACCTGCCCGATCTCGGCGGGCTTGGTGTAGACGACCTTGAAGGTCCGCGCCTCTTCGGCGTTGAGCGTCTGCCCCGCCGGGTCAAACGGCACCCACTCATACCAGTACCGCTCCCGGGTCTCGGTGCCGGCGATATAAGGTTCCCGGACCGTGGCGGTTTCAGGAAGAGTTTCTCCACGGGTAACATTCTCAAAAGTACGATTTTCAGATGTATTAATCTCAAGGGTGACGTTCCGGTACTCAATGATCGGGATCTTGACGGTATGCAACCGGTTCTCCCAGACGAACCACTCGGCCCGGGTGACGTTTTCCTCCCCGTTGTGGAGCGCCCATGTGGCCCGGAAGTCCTCTGATTCGTCGAGGGCGATCGTGCTGTGCGCGGTGATCTCGAAGATCTCGGTGAAGGTGCCGAGATCCGGTGTGGTGTTCACCAGCCGGATCTCAAGGTCTCCATCGGCGGCGGATCTGCCCTCATCCGTGATCCGGATGGTCCTGGTCTCCGGGTCGTAGGTTTTGAGCCGGATCTTGCCGGAACCGGTGACCACGCGGGTGCTGTCTGTCGCCGGTGAGGTATCCGCACCGGGTTCTCCGGCACTCTCAATCTCCGCGGAGGTATTTATCCAGGACGTGGTATCCACATTCGATGTATTCGGTTCTGCGGCGCTCACGGCAGGAATGAACGCCGTGGCTATCATCAGCACCGTCATGAGAAGAGGAAAGACTCTCTCCATACGTTTCGTGCTCATTTGGTAATCTCCCTTCGAACCGGAGGCAAAAACAAGGACATCCTTAAGCATGAAGAGAGCCAACGTGCTTTGCCTGCGGGCTGTCGTGATGTTCGTCCCACCCTCGACAGCGGACGAACATCACTCACTTCTCATTGAATTCGTGAATTATCGATCGGGCACCCTACGAATGCTCTCGCGGCTGTTCGACCAAGGAAGTATGATCTCCATGGTCTGATATATACATCTACTGATTAATCGCACTGAAGAATACCAATGGTACTGGAAAAACAAATTACACCGAGAATAATCCATTCTCGCGTGATCAGTAGCGCCATTCCCGGGTCGCGGCACTCCTGCCAGCACTCCCGCCATGGAATGGGGCGGTCGGCATCGAACTGCCGAGGCACCGGAACGTTACACGCGAACGGATCTTACTCTCCGGTACACCCGCGGTTATGCAGAGCATTCCTGGACCTCGCCGTTTTTTGCCTTACCACGGGACAGATGGGATTGTCCCCTCACCACCACCGCTTCACCGGCCGGATGACCTTCTCCCCCTCCGCCCGGGATCGTCCACCGCTGGCGAGACCGAATAGCCTTCCATTGCCGCCGGGTAGGTGCGAGCACCTCCCGTAGAATCCCTGCAGGGATGGGACCCGGCCCCGAACTCGGCGTCGGAAATGGTGCTGGCGTGGCAGTAGGGGAAGCCAAAGTTCAGCCCGGGCTCGGGCGCCCGGTTGAGCTCGTCGGGCGGGATGTCGTCCCTCATCCCGTCTGCTCCGTTGTCGGTGAACCGGAGACCTCATATTTCCGCTACAACCCCGGGTATGCGACTACTTTTTTGCCCTGCGCGGTTTATAACGGATCGATGTGAGATAGCACAGTTGGCTGTGCCTTGTGCCCCCACATGGAGATACAGTGCGCCTCGTCGATGGCAATGAGCCGGACATCCGCCTGTGCAAGGAGCGAGAGGAAGAACGGCTGCACGGCCCGTTCCGGCGAGACGTAGAGGACCCGGATGCGGCCTTCGAGGATCACCCGCTCGATGATCCTCCGCTCCCCCTGCCCGAGCGAACTGTTGATCGTCGCCGCCGGAATGCCGTTTGCCCGCAAGCCGTCGACCTGGTCCTTCATCAGGGCGATGAGCGGCGAGACGACGACCGTAAGCCCGCCGAAGACGAGGGCCGGGAGCTGGTAGCAGAGGGACTTGCCGCCCCCGGTCGCCATGACGGCGAGGACGTCCGTCCCCGCGAGCACGGAATCGATGATCTCTTCCTGGTGGGGGAGGAATGACGTATACCCGAAGTATTTCTCCAGAACGCTGTGTTTGGTATCCATTGCGCCACAAGACCTGATGTAGTGGTACGGTTGGGTGGGGGGCGGGATAGGGTTTGTTGTTCCGCTGTATCCGCACCGGTGTGCATATTTCCCGGAGATGCGTACAGGTGGGTATGAAGAACGTCGACATGACGGTTGAGGGAAGCGTCCTCACCATACGCGTGGATCTCGAAAAAGAGTTCGGCGCATCGAAGAGCGGAAAATCGATCACGATCGCCTCCACCGAGGGCAACGTTGCGGTGCCGGGGCACGAGGAGATCAGGATCGGGCTGAACATCTACCGGAAGAAATGAGCGGGTATCGGTTTTCTCCCGGCGCTGGCGGCCCCAGGGGCACGGCTTTCCACTGAACTGCGCACCTGACGGTGCTCGAACTCCGCCTGCCCCCGCACCTTGCGGTGCTCAAGCTCCGTTCCGGAGGAACGTCGCACCTGCGGTGCTCACGCTCCAGCCCTTCGGCCCGTCGCGGCTTGAAGCCTGTGGCTTCTCAAGTTTCTATCCTCCGGGCAGTTGCACTTCGTGTGAATCGTCAGTAGACAACGAGATCTCGCGCGAAAACGCGAAGTTCGTGTGGTTGTTGGTCACTTCCCTTCGCGCCCCAGAGATACCTTATATGCTTCATCCCCGCCCCCCGGCGCACCGGAGCGCCCCGCGAACCTCCCGGATGGGGCAGCGATCGCAGAGCGGCGACTTTTTGCAGACGGCGTTTCCCAGGCGCACGATCTGGGCGTGGTAGTCGTTGAAGAGTTCCACGTCCTCTTCGAGGTTGTCGGCAAAGAGCCGCTGCGTCCGGTCGTAGGACGCCCCTTCGGGGAGGAGGCCGTAGCGCGAGAATATCCGCCGGGTGTAGGCATCGACGACGAAGACCGGCTTTTCGCAGGCATACAGCAGGATGGTGTCCGCCGTCTCCTTCCCGAGGCCGCGGAGGGCGAGCAGGCGCTCGCGCAGGGCGCCGGTCTCCACGTCCGCCATCGCCGCCGTGTCCGCCCGAAACTCGGCAGCGTAGACCCGGGCGTATTCCCGGATCCGCTCCGCCTTCTGGTTGTAGAACCGTGAAGGGACGATCAGGCGGGCGATGTCGGCGGTATCGGCCCCGGCGAGCAGGTGCGGGTCGAGCATCCCGGCGTCCTGCAGGTTACGGACGGCCCGGGCCGCGTTTGTCCAGGAGACGTTCTGGGTGAGGATGGCGCCGACCATCGTCTCGAAGGGCGTCTCTGCAGGCCACCAGTGCTGGTGGCCGAACGCCGCGGAGAGGGCGCCGTAGATATCGAGCAGATCGTCGGTGAGGGGCGCCGCCATCAACGCCACCAGTGCTTCGCGGCGATCGGCATGTGCCAGTCCGTCCCGAACGCCCGATCGGTCACCCTGATCCCGGGCGGGGCCTGCCGGCGCTTGAACTCCGCCTGCCCGACCATCCGGAGGACCTTCCTGACGGTCTCTGCAGGATACCCGGCGGCGATGATCTCGTCCGCCGACTCGAAGCAGTCGATGTAGCGATGGAGGATCGCGTCGAGGAGGTCGTAGGGGGGGAGGATCTCCTGGTCGGTCTGGTCGGGCCGGAGCTCTGCGGAAGGGGGCTTTTTTAGCACCCTCTTGGGGATGACGGGATCCTTCGCGTTCAGCCACCGGGCAATCCGGTAGACCATCCCCTTCGGGACGTCGGCGATCACGGAAAGCCCCCCCGCCGCATCCCCGTAGAGGGTGCAGTAGCCGACCGCGGCTTCCGACTTGTTCCCGGTCGAGAGGAGCATGGAGCCGAACTTGTTCGCGAGGGCCATCAGGACGGTCGCGCGGATCCTGGCCTGCAGGTTCTCCTCGGTGATGTCGGGGGCAAGCCCCGCGAAGACTCCCGCGAGGGCTCCGTCGAACGCCTCCATCATCGGAGCGATCGGGACGCACTCCACCCGGATACCGAGGTTCTTTGCAAGTTCTCGGGCGTCCTCGGCGCTCTCGGCGGAGGTGTGGGGGGAGGGGAGGAGCATCCCGAGGACGTTCTCCGGCCCGAGCGCCCGGACAGCGACGGCGGCCACGAGCGAGGAGTCGATCCCGCCGGAGAGGCCGAGATGGACGGATGTAAACCCGCACTTGTGGACGTAGTCGCGGGTCCCGAGCACCAGCGCCCGCCAGATCTCGGACTCGGGTGCCTGGTCGTCGGGTGCGACCGCCTGCGGGGCGGGGTGGGCGAGGTCGACGGTCACGACGTCTTCGGCAAAGGCCGCACCGCGGGCGATGAGAGTTCCGTCGGCAAAAAAGGCAACACTCCGGCCGTCAAAGACCAGGTCGTCGTTCCCGCCGACGAGGTTTGCCGCGGCGATTGCGACCCCGTGCTCCCTCGCGAACCGGGAGAGCGCCTCCTCGCGCAGGCGCTGCCTGCCAGCGGCAAACGGCGATGCGGAGAGGTTCACGACCACGTCCGGCATCGGCCCGCCGAACCGGACCTCCTCGCTGATGGTGACCCCGACCGTCCTTTCGCCGATGCGGAGGAGCCCGGGGCTTTCGGCCGCCGGCTCGAAGTAGCGAGTTTCATCGAGGATACCATCGGAGATGGGGGCTTTCCGGAACGTTTTCCCTACCGCACCGTCCCGGAGGAGGGCGGCTGCGTTGAAGAGCGGCCGGCCGGTTCCGGAGCGGTTCGGCTCGGCGAAACCGACGAGCACCGGCGGCGCATCGGCGAGGTTTGCGGCCAGGTCTCCCAGGACGGCGAGGCTCCGCGCTATAAACCCCTTATTGAGCAGCAGGTCCCCCGGGGGGCAGCCGGTCAGAGAGAGTTCCGGGGCGACGATCAGGTCCGGCCGGTGACGGGATGCCCCCGCGACGCCTGCCGCTATCCGGTCGGCGTTGCCGGCGAGGTCGCCGACGACCGTGTTCACCTGGAGGAGTGAGATCTTCATGGTTGTTCCCTGATTATCCTGATCAGTAATGACGGAACGAATGGCATATGCCTTTTGCATGCCCCCGTCTCCGTGGAGAGAAGGCCGGCGCGCCCTGTCCCGGCGGCCCGCCGATCAGATCCATTTTAAAGCCTAAAAGCCAAAGCGCCTTGTGGAGATCATGCAGAGAGCATGTCGTGGAGCAATGTCCCCCGTCTGGATATTCAGAGGTCCGGCTGCGTTTCATAACCATATTCGGGGGCGAGCAGCCTGATCTCCGGGCGGCGCCGGCCTGCACGGAGGGATACCCGCCCCCTCCTGCTCGCGGCATCAGTCCTCGTCGCCTTCGCCGCGAACGCCGCCGCGCTTCTTGCCGGTATCACCAGCGTCCTCCCGCACCTGCTGTACCTGCCGATCGTGCTTGCCGCCTACTGGTTCCCCCGCCGCGGCATCGCCTTCTCGATCGCTCTCGCCCTCGGCTACCTGGCGATGGCCCTGCCCTTCACCGGGGGAGACGCCGGGTTGGCCGTTTCGGCTCTCTCGCGGGCGGTGGTCTTCGCCGCCATCGGCGGCATCGTATCGCTCCTCTCTCTCCGCCTGCGGGAGCAGGAAGAGCGCTACCGGGGGGTTTTCGACAACTCGGAGGCGGGAACGTTCGTCGTTGTACCGGGCGAGGCCGGCCCGCGCATCGAAGAGGCAAACTACGTGGGTGCCGTTCTCCTCGGCTCCACGACGAAGGACCTGATCGGAGAGCCCGTCACCGTATTCCTTGACAATCCCGGTGCCTGGGAGACGTTCAAGGCGGAGATCGACCGAAATGGCGCCGTTTACGAGTATGAGACGTCTCTCCGCCGCGCCGACGGAGCCGCTGTCCAGGTGCTCGCGTCGGGTGGCCGGCTCCCCGACGGGCGGATCGTCCTCACGCTCATTGACATCACCGGCCGGAAGAACGCCGAGGACGCGCTCCGCCGGACAAACGCCAAACTGAACATGCTGGGACGACTCACCCGGAACGACCTCGCGGCAGCGGTATCCGCCCTCCTCGAGCGGATCGCCGCAGGAATGCACCAGTTCGACGACCCCGCCATCCGCCGGCACCTGGAGAGCCTGGAAGAAGATGCCCGGCTCGTGCAGCGCCGCGCAGAGATCACCCGGGACTACCAGGACCTCGGCCTCCGGCCGCCGGACTGGCAGCCGCTGCAGGAGGTGATCCGGGAAACGACATCGGGCCTGCTGCTCCCCGGGATATCGGTCCGGCCCTGGGTGGAACGGCTCGAGGTCTTTGCCGACCCGATGCTCGACCGGGTCTTTGCGAACCTGATCGAAAACACCGCCCGCCACGGAAAGACAGCTTCAAAGGTCGTCATCACCTACCGGATCCGGGACGACGGGCTCTCGATCTGCGTCGAAGACGACGGTGAAGGTGTTCCCGAAACAGAGAAAGAGAGTATCTTTGCATACGGCGTCGGCGTCGACGGGGGGCTCGGGCTCTTCCTCGTCCGGGAGATCCTCTCCATCACAGGCATGACGATCCGCGAGACCGGGACGCCCGGCAGGGGTGCAAGGTTCGTGATACATGTGCCCCCCGGCGGATACCGGATAATATGAGGTGAAACCATGTTTACAAAGGTGCTCATCCCGACAGACCTCTCTGAGGCCTCCGCTGCCATGGCGGAGCGGGTCGGTGAGGTTCCGGGCGTCCGCGAGGTCGTCCTCGTCCATGCCCGGACAGCGGCCGGTTCCTCGTCCGCCGATGACGTGCTCCGGCAGATGCAGGAGCGGGTGCAGCGACAGGGATACCCCGTCGAGGTGGTGCTGGCGGAAGACGACGGGACGCCTGTCCCGGAGAGGATACTCAGGGCCGCCGCCGGGATGGGTGTAAGCCTGATCGCGATGGGGGTCAGGGACCCGGGCCTGCTCCGGAACCTCTTCTCCGGGAACGTTGCGGCCACCGTGCTCCGGGATGCGCGGATACACGTCCTGATTGTCCCGCAGTCGGGAGAAGGCAGGCAGCCGCTCTTTGCACGGGTTCTGGTGCCGACCGATCTCGCGGCCCCGGCTCCTGAAGTCCGAGCAGCCCTGGAAGACCCTGCCGGGACCGGGACGGCGGTGCTCCTGCACGTCGTCGAACCCGGACGCGAAGAGGAGGAGCAGGAGACAGGCGACCGGCTCGCCGCTCTCCGTAACGGCCTCGCGTCCACAGGGCGGGAGATTGGGGTCCTGGTACGGGCCGGGGACCCGGCGCGCACCATTTGTGCCGTAGGAGACGAGATCGACGCCTCCACGGTCGTCATCCCGCGCATCGGGAAGCGCGACGCCCCGGGAAGCGCCCCGCTCGGGAGCGTCACGAGTGCCGTCGCAGGGTGCGTAAAACAGCCGATGCTGGTGCTGGCGGTCCTGATCAACCTGCAGATCGAGGCCAGGGAACTGCGAAGCGAGGAGTTCGGGCTCGCCGAGGAGATCTGGCTCGACTATCACGAGTTGACGGCGGACCCGGAGACTGACCGGATATTCGGAGTCTTTGCGGACGGCACCCTCGTCTCCGTCGCCCGATGCCGCCGGCATCCGGACGGCTACGAGGTCGACGGCGTCTTCACCCCGGCCCGGTTCCGGGGCCGGGGGTATGCCCGGAGGGCGATGGACGCACTCGTCGAGGCGTGCCAGCACGACACCCTGTACATGCACTCGGTCCGGAACCTCGTCGATTTTTATGGAGAGTACGGGTTCATATCGATACCGGAGAGCGACCTTCCGCCGACCATCCGGGCGAGGTTCGCGTTTGCTCTCGGCGAGATGGAAGGAGCGAACGTCCAGCCGATGCGGCGTGCCGCAGGCTGGTTCCAGCGATAAAACGAGCGCGGCACGCTCTTCTGCCGCCCGCCGCTCTCAACCGTGCGACGTTCAGTCGTCGTAGAGTACCGGGGCTTCCGCATCGTCGTCGATGTCGTCAGGGTACGGAACATCGACGACGATCGAGCCGTCTTCGAGGATGTCGCCGATCTCGATTGAAACCCCGGCAGGAAACTCCCGCTCCTCTGTTCTGCCGTCAGACCGTTTGACGTATGCCCACATGCTGTACCTCCACGAATCCATTGTTTCCGCGCTCCCGGTGCGCCCGGCCCGGGCAGGGCACCGGACCCGGTGCATCCCCGGAAGCACGCTCCTATTCCTGTATCAGATATCAGCCAGATAAAGATTTTCCTGTTTAAAAAGTGGGAGTATGGTGGAAAATTCAGGAATTCCGGGGCGGTGTGGGTAAAGGCGCGTGCCGGTTGACATGGAGAGGAATGTGCCTCCCGGAGTTCCCCGCTGTTTTCCCGGATCGCCGGGACGATGAACAGCCATATATATCGTGACGGCGGTCAGGAATGCATACATGCGCATCGGGATCCTCTCGGACACACATGACAACCTTGGAATGGTGAATACGGCCGTAGAGCAGCTGAACAGGGAACGGGTGGACCTGGTACTCCATGCCGGGGATTATGTCTCGCCGTTCGTCATCCCCCGGCTTGCGAATCTCCAATCACCCATGATCGGTGTTCTCGGGAACAACGACGGCGACCACAGTCTCCTTTCGGCACGGTTTGCCGAGCACGACCTGCTCAGCCTGCGGGGAGGCTTTGCCGCCGTCACGGCGGGCGGCATGACGATCGGACTGCTGCACGGTGACGACCGTGAACTCCTGCAGGCGCTCGTAGGGCGAAAGGCCTTCGACATCGTGGTCCACGGCCATACCCACAGGGCGGAGGTCCGGAAACTCGGGTCGACGCTGGTCGTCAACCCCGGGGAAGCCTGCGGTTACCTGACCGGCCGGCCGACCATCGCCGTGCTGGATACGGTGACCCGGGACGTGGAACTGCTCTCGCTCTGATCGAAGAGATGAAAAAAAGGGACGGTGCGGGTTATACCGCATCCCCCGACTCTTCGCCGAGTTTCTTTCCGAGTTCCCAGGCGGGCATCCCGGCATCCCCGAGATCCGCCCTGAGAGTCGCCCCGGAGACATCGAGAGTTGCAGGGACGTCGAAGTAAAGGTAGCCTTTCAGCGACTCGTACCGCTCGAGCGTCTTTCGATCAAACGACTCCCCGAGCGTGGTGAAGGGCGGGACCTCCATGGGCGCAAACGTCGTTCCCTGGCATTCGAGAACGAACGCGTCCCGGCCGGGAGTCTCGATGGTGTAGAGATCGGAGTCTCCCCTGTGCCCGAGGTTGGTCGACTTGACGGCAACGAGGAGGAACATGCGCCCTTCACCCGCCTCGACTTTCGGCGTCGACGCATTGATGGGGACCTCCTGGTACTCCGTTGCGGTCCGGGTGGACTCCGCGAGCAGAGAGACCATGTTCTCGCCTGACGGGTCGTCGTAGGTGTAGCGGTCCAGGAGAGGGAGCACCTTCTCCGGCGGTGCGACCAGGACCGGCCCTGTGGCGGCCGAGGCGGCAGGTGTCCCGGCGCTTATCGCGGACATGCGGGTGCCGGGGGCCGGCTGCGCCTCGCCAGCCTGCCGGTTAACCGTTTCGAGCCCTTCGGATGCCGTGGCCAGATCCCTGAAGGCCGCCGGAACGGCATCTCCATCGGCATCTGTCGGGTGGAGAAGCGTCTCGCTTGCCGCAGAGTAGGCCTCGAGCGACCTGACGAACTCGTCCTTGACGGGCTGGCGTTCCGGAGAGACCTGGAGCGGCTGCACCTCGCGGAGGAGCCTGACAGAGAACGCGTGCAGCTCGTCCGCCGCTACGGCGGCGGCATCCGCATCCTGCTGGTAGAGGGCATAGGCATGCTCCATCGAGAGTTTCATCAGGCGAATGCTGGCGGTGCTGATCAGCCCTATCAGCCGTTCGTCGTCGTAGCCGTCGGTTCCGTACTGAGGTGCATCGACCGCAGGGATCGGACCGCCAGGCACCACCTGCTTTGAATCGGGGACACCGGGCCCGGTCGGGACGGGGACTTCACCGGAGGCATTCTCCTCGTCCGGGAATACCGGGACCGCATCGGAGGTGTTCCCTTCATCCGGAAGTACCGGGAATACATCGGAAGCGTTCTCTGCTTCCGGGGGTAACGGGGCTGTATTCGGGGTAACACTCTCATTCGGAAGTACCGGGAATGCTTCGGAAGCATTCACCTCGCCCGGGGGTGTCGAAACGCCGGATGGCTCAGATTCGTTCTCCGCCGCCGAAAGCTCGTCGAGTGAGAACGACAACAGTTCTCCCGACTCCAGTGCCATGAGCCCCTGGCCGGAGCCGGCAACGGCCGGTGCGGTGAGGAGGAATTCCGCGCAGACGGCAATTCCCAAGAGAATTAGAGCAGTTTCACGGTGTTTGCTCATGCGCATTTTTCTTTCAATTGATGAATATAAATATTATTATATTGTCTGTTTGAAAAAAAGACCTCTCCGACAAAACCGTTTCCCGCACCGGCGGATATCCGCCATCCATAGGTCGGCACATCCGGCCAGCACGAATCCCCTCCCTGGAGGCCGGAACCAGAAACCGCCGGCAAAAATTCTTCAAACCCCCTCCTGAAACGGCAGGCCTGCGGGCGCCTCCTCCTCCCTCGATTTTCTGCCGTTAAAACAGAGATAACGGGTATCAGGCCCGCAATCGTCGGGCATTAACTCTTTATCAGGAGGAGTTACGCCTTCGCGTGGAAACTTATATGAACTCTTACAGGTTACCGGCATAGGAGGATGCCCGATGGAGATCGTGAAGATCCCGAGTATGGATAAAGAAGAGTACGATAAACTCATAGCGGAGGGGTTTGTCAGCCGTATTGCATTCCAGGGAGGTAAATACCCGTATATCGCCCCGTTCCTGTACGTCTTCGACGGAAAGTTTCTCTACTTCCTGGCGACCAAATACGGCAGGAAGAACGACCTCTTCCGGCAGCACCCTTACGTTTCCGTTGAGATCGAGAAGTATTCAGGTGACCTCTCCTGCTACACCTTCGTGACCATGCAGGGGTACCTGGTACAGCTCGAGGATGCTATCGAGAAGAAGATCATCCGGGAGAAGTTTGTGAGCATGATCAGGGCGCATAACCTCTCACAGAATATCCTTGCCGCACTTGGCCACAAGCCCGAAGAGCCGCTCGAGGCGATCGCCTCCGAAGAGCGCTCGAATATCTGGAAACTTACCGGTGTGACCGATATCGTTGCCCTGAAAAACCTCTAATCCATTTTGCCGGGCGCGGAACCATGATGAACCGCAAAGACATGGGACGGCTATGGCTCCCCGACGCCGCACGGCGGCCGCCGTCCTTCTTGCCGTGCTTCTCGCCGTGACGCCCGCCCTCGCTCACGTCCCCCTCTTTGTCCGGGACGGCCCCGCCGCCCGGTACTACCGGTTCCGGATGGAGGAAGGAGAGCGGATATACGCGACGCTCCAGGTCCCGCGTGCGGGGGGGTTCGTGGTCGCCCGGGCGTCGTCAAGGACCTGAGATCGCCCAGGTCCCGCGTGCGGGGGGGTTCGTGCCCGGGATGGTGCTCGCGGGGCCGGGCATCGAGGACTCGGGAACCGTCCCGTCCTATGTCGCTGTCCCGGAGGGCATCGGCGCGACAGCGGTGCCGGGACCCTCTCCGAACAGCCGGAGTACGAACCGTTCACGCCGTTGAAACTCTATCCCCTCGCCCGGATCGATACGCCGGCACCCGAAACCGGCGACTATACCCTTGCGGTCTACACCCCGGGAGAGGGCGGAAACTACGCTCTCGCGCTCGGCTACGTCGAGTCCTACACCATGGGAGAGTGGATCCGGGTCCCGATCGACGTCGTCGCCATCCACCGCCACGAAGGACAGCCCCCCCTCCTGATCTTCGCACCGATGATCGCCGTCCTCGCGATAGGCGCCGGCCTGCTGCTCCGGCGCCGCCGCCCCCTCTCCCCCTTCGCCCTCTCCGGAGCAGTTGCCGGCCTCCTCTACATCGGGAGCGGTGCCATGACCCTGATGCAGATGGTCATCGCGGCCGCGGGAACGGACGTTGGAGCCGCTCTCCTCCTGACCCTTGTCTTCGCGCTCATCCCCGTTCTTCTCGGGGTCTGGGCGCTCCTGGTGGCCTTCCGTAAGCATGTCGGAGCCGGGGAGCGCATCGCCATGGCGGCGCTCGTGATCGGTCCCCTGCTCGCCTTTATCGCCGCCGTTTTGCCGGTCCGCCGCCGTGCGCTGCCGTGAGTCACTCCATGAGCGGTCCGAGCATCGTGTGGGCCGTATCGATCAGGCTGCCGAGCCCCTCCGGTGTGGTGGTCCCCTTCTCCATCCAGCGGATGATGCCGCGCCCGTCCAGGAGGTAGATGTAGGCGAGCGACGGATCGTCTATTCCGTAGGCCCGCCGGCACCCCTCGATATCTGCCGGCACCGTCAGAACCAGATCGTGCTTCGCGGGAGGGACGCCGCCCGCGAGGCCCTGCCGGATGCGGTCGGCAAGGGATCTGCCGATGAGGCTGTCGCCGACGACCGTAACGAGGTAGGTCGTCACCCGGGGATTTTCAGTGAACGCCCCGGCAAAGGGGCCGCTCCAGGAATCCGTCATCGGACTGGCGGATTCCAGGAAGACGAGGACGATGAGCGAGACGTCGCCCTCCGCGTCGCCCGGGAGGGTGACGACCCTGCCGGTGATCGACGTGGCCATGAGGGTGGGAAACACCCTGCCTATGGCTGCAGGCACCGGCCCGGTGGTTGCTGCCGTTCTGTTCATGCGCTGCGAGTAGGGATACACTCCTGATAAAGGCTCTCCCGGGTAGTGCAGCCCCCCCGGGAGGAGCGTTGCGTCAAGCACTATAACCATGGGCTGCAACATCCCTGAGAGGAGGCTTGCCTGGCTTGATCAGCATCGGGGAAGGATGGGACGATCTCGTCGCGGCGTTCCCGGGGTCGGATGCCCCGGAAAGCGTCTACGTCGTCGGGGGGACGGACAGCGGAAAGACGACGCTCTGCCGCTACCTCGTCGACGAGGCGGCCGCACGCACGAGGACGGCATACGTCGACTGCGACACCGGGCAGTCCCGGCTCGGCCCGCCGACGACCGAGGGGATGGCCCTGTACCCCGGCACGCCGGAGCCGTATCTTCGGTTCGTCGGCTCGACCTCCCCCGGGGGCCACTTTATCCAGACGCTCACGGGAGCAAAGCGCCTCGTCGAGAAAGCCGCCGAATGTTCGGCCCGCGCCACCGTCATCGACTCGCCCGGGCTCGTCGCCGGCGGGGTGGGCACCGAGTTTCAGTTCCAGATGATCGACCTCCTCCGCCCCACCCGCATCGTCGCCCTCCAGCGCGGGCGTGAGCTGGAGCGGCTGCTCGCGAACTTCGCCCGGCACCCGGAGATTGCGATCCACCGGGTCCCCGTATCCCCTGCGGCCGTCGCCCGGACCGCAACCGGGCGGCGGTGCTACCGCGAAGAGCGTTTCGCATTCTATTTTGCCGACGCGCGATCGCAGGAAGTCCTGCTCCGGGGGCTCGGGCTCCAGGGCCGGGTGCCCGACATGAGGAACCAACGCGGGGTCGCCGGAAGGCTGGTCTCCTTGAACGACGCCGAGAACTTCGTCCTCGCCCTCGGCATCGTCGAAGACCTGCACCCCGGAGGGCGCCGGCTCGAGGTCTTTGCCCCGCCCTTCGACCCGGCCGCCGTCGCATCGGTCAAATTCGGCTCGATCTACCTGGATCTCGGGGCGGCTCCGGGGTCGATGGAGTCCTGCCGGCCCTGACCCGCCTCACGCCGGGATGAGCGAGAGGAAGACCACGTACACCGCCGTCTGGGCGAGGGTGAGCGGGACGCCGACCCGCGCGAACTCGCCAAACGTCAGCGTCTCGCCGTCCCTCTCCGCACCCTGGATGACGATGACGTTGCTTGCCGCCCCGAGGATCAGCATGTTCCCGGCGATGGTGCTGCCGGCCGCAAGCGCCATCATGTCGACGGCGGATGTCCCGAGGTGCGAGAGGGCGGGGAGGGAGAGGGCGACGAAGGGGACGTTCGAGACGAACTGGGAGACGACGACGCCTGTTGCGACGATGACCGGAACGGTGGCGAGATCGAGGGAACTCCCTTCGATGAGCGGCTGGAAGAACCCTGACTGCCAGACGCTCGCCATGAGGACGAAGAGGCTGGCGAAGAAGACCAGTGTCGGCCAGTCGATCCGGCGGAGGATCTCGAACCGCCGCCCGCTCCCGACGAGGATGGGTATGGCCGCAACGACCGCGATCCAGGTCAGCCGGATGTCGATCTCCGGGGCGAGCATGACCGCGGCGACCCTGGCCCCGATCAGGAGGACGAGCAGGATGAGCGAGAGGCGCGCGAGCGCCGCGAGGCCGGGGTCGCAGATCTCCTCCTCGCGGTGGACCAGCGGTGTGGGGTGGAGTTCGCCCGGAAACGCCCGGCAGAGGAAGACGTAGGCGAGCAGGAGCGAGATCGCCGTCGGGACGGCGAGGTAGAGCGGGAACGTGATGAACGGGTTCTCGATACTCCCCGAGAGCGCGATGAGAAGGTTCTGCGGGTTCCCGATGGGGCTTGCGACGCTTCCCGTCGTGACGGCGAACGCAAGCGCTAGGAGCAGGAGTTTCGGGGAGATGCCGTGCCGCCGGGCGAAGTAGAGCATCAGCGGGGTGCCGACGACGGCGAGCGTGTCGTTCATCAGGAGCGCCGAGAGCAAGCCTGCGCCGACGAGGATGAGAAAGATCAGGTGCCGGACCGACTCCGCCCGGGAAAAGAGGCGAAATGAGAGGTGGTAGAGATAGCCGCTCGCCGCGAGCGCCTCCCCGATCACGAACATGAAGAAGAGGAAGAGCATCACGTCGAGGTTGATGGACGCGAGCGCATCGAGCGGCGTGATCGATCCTGTCGCGAGGACCGCGAGCGCGCCGAGGAGCATCACCTGCCAGATGCGGAAGTT
Source organism: Methanoculleus sp. (assembly GCA_030156625.1). Lineage (GTDB taxonomy): Archaea > Halobacteriota > Methanomicrobia > Methanomicrobiales > Methanoculleaceae > Methanoculleus. The sequence continues at coordinate 6,422 of JASGMC010000010.1, read as the reverse complement.
GACGTTCCCGATCTTTCGGACCGCGATCAGGAGGAAGACGATGGCGAGGACGACGAGTGGGATGAATGTGCCCATGGTACCGCCGGCAGGGAAGATTGCGCGTAATCGATCGGTTTGCTCTCTCTTCGAAAAAAGGGATCGCGCGGCCGGAAAGCCGCCTCAGGCTTCCAGCCCGACGGTATAGTTGATGATGCTCTCGGAGATGTCGCCGGAATATTCTCCGATCCGCCGGATGCTGTCTGCGATCTGTCTCATCGGGATCGCCACCACCGCCTCGAACCGGAGCACCCGGGTATCGATCTCCCGGGTATTCTCCTCAAGGTCGCGCACCCTCTGCAGCGTTGCGTTCGCCTTCCTGGTGTCTCCCGTATGGAACGCTTCCATGCTCCAGGAGAAGATCTGCAGGGCAAGTGCGCTCGCCTCGTCCATGAGGTCGAGCGTCGCCGCCTCGACCTCGCGGTCGATCAGGGCGAGGGCGTTATGCGCCACCCGGGTGGCGTGGTCGGCTATCCGTTCGATGATCCGGCTGACCTGGAAGTAGTACGCCGCCTGGTTTACCGGGATGCCCATCCGGCGCGAGAGCGTGGCGTCGCTCATGATGAGGTTATCCTGCCGCGCAACCAGCCAGTGCAGCCGGTCCACTTCCGTGTCCCGCATGACGACGTCTCCGGCAAGAGTTGCATCATGCCCCCTTATCGCGGCCATCGCGTCCTGCTGCATGCTCCGTGCTAAGAGATGCATCCTTTTGATGGTGTTATCGAACGGCATCTCCACGGGGTTGAGGAGATCCTTGATCGTTATCGAGGAGTCCGTCTCGCCGACCACTTCCTGCCCGATAGCCATCTGCGTGAACTCCCGGACCAGTTGCAGTACGAACGGCGGCAGCCTTTCTTTCGACTCAAGGCGGATAGCCGTGAACCCGGCGATGTACGCTCCGACGAGGAGGCGGAGCAGGTAGGTGCGATCCGTCGCGGCACCGACCTCGAAGACTCTAACCCTCTGGACCGACTCCCCGCTGATCTTCGGGGTGACCAGGAGCGAACCGTCGGGCTGCACAACCAGCCCTACAGGGTCGTTTTTCTGGATATTCGCGGACTTTATCCACTGTTTTGGCAGGGATACGATGTACGACGAGCCTCCGGTGATCTGAACTTTTCTGATCTCCATGGATAGTACGCGTTGGTGCCGGTAGGATATATGCATTCTGTGTTGTATATACACCACCGGAGTTTATGGTGAATAAATATACTCATATAGTCTCCTTCGGGAACGCCTATCCGCCCGATATACTCACGCAATAAGCATATGGCCCGGATCGGCGCAGCACCCGGGGAACGGTCGCACCAGGAAGAAGCTGAAGCCCGGGCAGGCACCACGAACCCTCTGCAGGGCGGGAGCACGCCGCTCACCGGAGAGATGGGATCCGATCGCCCTGTCGTTCATACCCCGTCGGGGACCGCGCAGGTGCCCGGGGAGCCGGTCATGGACGGCTTTTTTCGCCTCTGGAAGAGGACCCGGCAGATCCGTGAGGAGGCTATCCGGGCATTCTGGTTCTGCACGGCCATCTTCGCCGTCGTTGCCCTCTTCTTCATCCTCTTCTTCCTGATCCAGAACGGTTACCCGATCTTCGAGCAGGTCGGCGTCTCAAACTTCCTTGCCGGCGACGTCTGGAACCCGACGGGAGCGGCTCCCGCATACGGCATCTTCCCGCTGATCGTCGGCACGCTCCTCGTTACGCTCGGTGCGATGGCTCTTGCCGTCCCGCTCGGGATCGCGGTCGCCGTCTTCATCGCCGAACTTGCGCCGCCCGGGGCTCGCGCGGTCATGAAACCCGCCGTCGAGCTCCTGGCGGGGATACCCTCCGTGGTCTACGGGTTCTTCGGTCTCGTCATCCTGACCGACTGGATCCGCGTCTCTTTTAATGTCGCGTCCGGGGAGACCTGGCTTGCCGCCTCCATCCTGCTCGGTATCATGGCCCTCCCGACGATCGTCAGCGTCTCGGAGGATGCGATCGGCGCCGTGCCCCGCGGATACCGGGAGGGGTCCCTGGCGCTCGGGGCGACGCACTGGCAGACGATCGCCGGGGTCGTGGTCCCGGGAGCCCTCTCCGGCATCACCGCCGCGATCATCCTCGGGATGGGACGGGCGATCGGCGAGACGATGGCGGTGATCATGGTCGCCGGCAACGCGGGAGTCGTGCCCGAACCGCTCTGGAACGTCCTATCTCCGGTCAGGACGCTCACCGGGACGCTGGGTATCGAGATGGGCGAGGTCGCCGTCGGCAGCGCTCACTACCACGCGCTCTTCGGGGTCGCGGTCGTACTTCTCGTGATCACCCTCGCGGTCAACCTTTTTGCGCGGGGCATCCTCGCGCGGGTCAGCGAGCAGCACACGGCGACAGCGGCCCGTGTGGCCCGGAAGAGGGGGTGCGGCACGATAAAGCCTTACGCCTACGCTGTTCTCGGCATCGGCGCGCTCGGGACCCTTACGGCGGCTACGGATATTCTGGTTGCCGCCGCCGTCGCCGTTGCCCTGTTCGGGGCGGTATACGTCCGGCGCAGGGTCTCTGCAAAGACCGGACAGAAGATCGCGTTCGGGTTCCTGTATGCGGCCGCCGGCATCGTGCTCTTCGTCCTCGGGGTCATCCTCTTCGATATCGTCTACAACGGTGCACCGGCGCTCTCCTGGGAGTTCCTGACCGCTTCGCCGAGCAACCTCGGCCGGGCGGGAGGCATCGGCCCGGCCATCCTCGGGACCCTCTACCTGGTCGGGGGTGCCATCCTCTTCGCCCTCCCAATCGGCGTCGGCGCCGCCATCTACCTGCACGAGTACACCCGGGAAGGGCGCATCACCGAGATCATCAGGGCCGGCGTCGACCTCCTGGGCGGCACGCCGTCCATCGTCTTCGGCCTCTTCGGGTTTGCGTTCCTGGTGCTCTACCTTAATCTCGGGGTGTCTCTCCTTGCCGGTCAGATCACGCTGGGGCTGATGATCCTCCCCACCATCATCCGGACGACCGAAGAGGCGTTGAAGAGCGTGCCGGACAGCGTCAGGGAGGGAAGCCTCGCTCTCGGTGCGACGCCCTGGCAGACCATACGGCAGGTCGTGCTCCCGCCGGCGGTGCCGGGAATCCTGACCGGAACGATCCTCGGCATCGGGCGGGCCGCCGGGGAGACTGCGCCGATACTCTTCACCGCAGTCGTATTCTCCCGGCGGTTCCTCCCCACATCGGTGACGGAACCGGTGATGGCGCTTCCCTACCACCTCTTCATCCTGGCGACCAACGTCCCCGGGGCACGAGAGAACCAGTACGGAACGGCACTGGTGCTTCTCGTGCTGGTGGCGGCCATCTATCTGGTCGCGATTGTCATCCGGACACGTTACCAGAGATCAATTCAGTGGTGACCCACAATGCAGAACAACGGCAGTATCCTTATAGCAGAACACCTGAACCTCTACTACGGCGACAAACAGGCCCTTTCCGACGTATCGATCTCTATCCCGCCTAACAGGGTCACCGCACTGATCGGACCCTCCGGGTGCGGGAAATCGACCCTCCTGCGCTGTTTCAACCGGCTCAACGACCTCGTCGACGATGTCAGGATAGAGGGCAGGATCCTCTTTGAGGAAGAGGACATCCGCGCTCCGGACTGCGACGTCGTCGACCTGCGCAAAAGGATCGGGATGGTCTTTCAGAAGCCGAACCCTTTCCCCTCGTCCATCTACGACAACGTCGCCTACGGGCCCCGCGTTCATGGGGTTCGCAGCAGGGAGAGGCTGGATGCGATCGTGCATGAGAGCCTGAAGAAGGCGGCTCTCTGGGACGAGGTGGCAGACCGGCTCAACGACTCCGCGATGGGGCTTTCGGGCGGGCAGCAGCAACGGCTCTGCATCGCAAGGACGCTTGCGGTCGAGCCCGAGGTCATTCTCATGGACGAACCCTGCTCCGCGCTCGACCCCATCGCCACCTCGAAGATCGAGAGCCTCATCGACGACCTCAAAGAGGATTACACGGTCGTCATCGTGACCCACAACATGCAGCAGGCGGCCCGGGTCAGCGACTACACGGGGTTCATGTACCTCGGACGGCTGGTCGAGTTCGGGCCGACCGCCCGGATCTTCGAGGCCCCGCAGGAAGAGTTGACCAACAACTACGTGACGGGACGTTTCGGGTAGGATATCCATGACGGACAAATTTCACGAGGAACTCAAAGCCCTCAAGGACCTGGTCCGGGAGCAGGGGGCGTTCGCCTCCGGCATGCTCTCCGACTCGATGATCGCCCTGCAGAACCGGGATCCCGGGCTTGCCGCGCGCGTGTATGCCCGGAGGGTGGAGCTCGCTGATAAAAGCCATGCTATCGAAGAGGCGGCGCTCCGCCTCATCGCGCTCTACCAGCCCATGGCACGCGATCTCCGATCCATCGTCTGTGCGCTCCGGATGAACTTCGCGCTCTACCGCATCGGCCGGTACGGGAAAGATATCGCGCAGCTTGCGGAAGAGCTTTCCGGGGAACCGCATCTCGGGAACCTGATGAGCCTGCCGCACATGGAGGATCTTGTCAGCGCCATGATCGCCGATGCCCTCAAAGCCTACTGGATCGAGGGGATCGAACCTATCGCGGGTATGTCGCACAGGGACGACGTCGTGGACAACCTCAGGTACACCATCTTCCGGGAGAGCCTCACGCACATGATGGAGGACCCGCGCAACATCCCCCGGTGTATCGACTACGTGATGATCGCACGCTACCTGGAGCGCTGTGCCGATCACGCCTGCGATATCGCCGAGCAGGTCTGCTACATGGTCACCGGCGAGCGGGTGGAAGTAAAGTGACGCCGCGGCATCGCCGCTACATCTACATGAGCGCTGTGAGCCAGAGGAGCAGGGCGAAGAGCAGCACGATCAGAACGACCGACCATTTCAGGTATCGTTTTGCGATGGTCTGACCGCGGGTATCCCGCGGTTCGATCTTCAGCAGGGTCACGGCGACGAGCGCGCCCGCTATCAGCCCGACGATCTGCCCGGCCACCAGCAGCGCGGACGAGAAGAGGCTCATGGGCTGGAGCACCAGGACGAGGCCGGTCACTACCGTCGGCGGGATGATGGCCGCAGCGATGGCGACGCCGGCAATCACCTCCGAAGTACCCCGGTTGAACGCCACCACCGCTGCGAACCCGAGGAGCACCGCCATCAGCGTGTAGATGGGGTTCACCACGAGGCGTATGGCGATCTCGTCGGTCAATGCGAGCGGCATGACTATATTGATGAGAAAAGTGGCGGCTGCGGAGAGGACGAAGACACTCAGGAGCAGCGCCGCCAGCACGCCGAGGCACCGCAGGGCGTTCTGGATCCTGCCAAGAGCGGCATAGACGGCGAGCCCGTAGATCGGGCCCATGATCGGGGAGAGGAGCATCGCCCCGATGATGATCGTCTGGTTATCGAGGAGCAGGCCGGAGAGGGCTACCAGCCCGGCGATGGAGGTCAACGACAGTTTTTCGAGATCGAGTTCCCCGTAACCCTTAACCGTGTCGAGCAGTTTCTCGACAGGCGTCTTCTCTTCCTTTTTTTCGACCTTCTTCTCGGCACGTTTCAGGAGCGACGAGATGACGAACTCCGGCGTCGATACCTCGATCATGTTCTCGTTGTACCGCAGGTCCAGTACTGCCTGGATCTTCTCGATCAGGTCGTCGAGGTTCTCATCCGGCGTATATATGGTGATCTCGTAGATGTCCTGAACGAGCGATATCGTATAATGGAGGCCTTCGAGGACCTCTTCTATCTTTTCATGCCCGTCTTCCCGGACGTGCACAACGATCTTTTTCATGATCTGATCCGCATACTTCCGGAGGGTGTGAACCTCCGATCGGGTACTGCCCGGTCAATCGGCCTATCTCTTATTCGACGACTCTGTGGCTCCCGATGCACTCCCTGCCGTTTGTGGGTTTTGCGTGGAATATCACTTAACAGATTCACGGAATCAGTAATCCGTGGCGCGGCAGCGCGGCCGTTGTGGAGTGGAAAAAATATCGACACGGCAGCCCCCGTATCGTCATCTACGGCAGGTTCGTCGTCCACGGGCACGTCCCCGAAAACAGTACCGTCCACGAGCAGTATAATGGCGGTAGATGGATTTAAGGTTTCCCGGATGTGCGGGAGAAGCGAGGATCCGGTATCGGTTCGTCCGGCCGGAGGCAGGGGAGGATCGCCATGCTGCCGGACCGCAGCGGACGGTGTGAACGAGGCCCTGCGTCGCAGAAACCTGCCTGCCGGTCGACAGGAAGCCTGAAAGAAATGCGGTTCTGCACCTGGGGTGCACATGCTCCGGCCCGTCGCAATCCACACCTGCGATGCTCGAGCTCCGGCCCTACGGCCCGTCGCAATCCACACCTGCGATGCTCGAGCTCCGGCCCTACGGCCCGTC
>JASGMC010000009.1 GCA_030156625.1 Methanoculleus sp. | reverse complement strand
CTCCCCCAATGGCGATATCCCCACGGTCCACTTCATGGAGAAGATCCCGGAGAAGAACCATGCACGGCTTCCCACCGGATATCTCCATGCACTGCCCCCGCCCCGAGGGGCGGGGAACGACTGCCGGGAGCGTAGCGAACGGCAGGAGTTCAAGCACCGCAGGTGCGTCTGAGGAGCGCGGAGCGCGGGCGGGGTGGGGGCGAGCCTGACAGAGAAGAGGTCGTCTTCATCCGTGCAGCATGACCGCACCCCACTCCATTCACATGGTTTCGCGCAAAAAAGGCTACCCGTGATCCTGGAGCGACGACCAACACCAGATAGCGCAAAATAAGATGAAATGGTCCATTAGACCCGGTGCCTGCTCCCGCTCGCGTCGCGCGTGTAGCGCCCGAATTCGCTCCCGAGCAGGACGTCGCCGGAGAATATGGGGCCGTCCCTGCAGACCCGCAGGCCGTGGGGGTCGGTGCAGCACGATCCGCAGAGGCCGACTCCGCACTTCATGTAGCGGTGCAGGGAGAACTGTCCCCGCTCCACGCACCCTTCCCGGTCGAGGACGGCGAGCACCGCCGCCATCATGACTTCGGGGCCGCAGACGCAGACATGGTTGAAGTCGGCGAGGTCCACCCTTGACATGAGCTGGGTCACGAACCCGTGATGACCCGCGGTGCCGTCGTCGGTAGCGATCATCAATGTTGCCGCGTCGCGTATCCTGTCTGCAAAGAGGAGCTCGGAGGCCGTCCGCGCACCGAGGAGGAAGGTGTCCACCTGCCCGGCCGTGACGAGCGGCAGCAGCGGGGAGGCCCCGACGCCGCCGGCGACGGTAAGCGTCCGCCCGGATACGGCAAACCCGTTCCCGTACGGACCCCGGATACCGATCCGGTCGCCCTCGTGCATGGCAAAGAGGGCGGCGGTCGCGTCCCCGACCTTCTGGACGGTGATCGAGGACGGGGAGGAGAGGGCCATCGGGATCTCGTCCACGCCCGGCACCCAGACCATCACGAACTGGCCCGGCCGGGCGGCGACCTCGCGGTCGAAGACGAACGTCCTGATCGACGGAGTCTCCTTTACGATCTCCGTTATCGTAACGGCGGCGGGCATCTGCTCATGCATGGGCGCACCCCACGATCTCGCGTGCGTCGATGCCGTCGTGGCTGTAAAGATCGTTTGCAATTGCTCCAAAGATGCCGATATCGTCGATGACCGCGCTCCCGATCTCGACGGCGCTCGCTCCCGCCATCATCATCTCGACGACGTTGTCGGCGGTGGAGACCCCGCCGCACCCGACGATGGGGATGGAGCATGCCTCGTAGAGGTCGTAGACGCACCGGACCGCGACGGGGAAGATGGCCTTTCCCGAGAGCCCGCCGAACCGGTTCCCGAGCACCGGGCGGCGGAGAGCCGTCGAGATCCGCATCGCCTTCAGGGTGTTGACCGCAACGATCGCATCCGCCCCGCCGCGCTCCGCGGCCGCCCCGATCTCACCGATATCGGCGACGTTCGGTGTGAGTTTCACCCAGGTCGGGACCCCGAGGGAGGCCGCCGCCCGGGTACACTCCTCCACGAGAGCCGGGTCGCTCCCGATCGCCGCCCCGTAGCCCTCCGCGTGGGGGCAGGAGAGGTTCAGCTCGAGCCCGGAGGCCCTGCTGGCAAACCATCCGGCGACCGTCCGGAACTCCTCCGGCGTCCCCCCGAAGATGCTCGCGATCACCGGCTCCCCCTGCAGGGCGGCCAGTTCATCCGCGAACGCGGCCGAGGGGTTCGGCAGGCCCATGGCGTTGATGATACCGCCGTCGACGACGATCAGGCAGGGTCCGGGGTGCCCCTCTTTCGGGCTCGGCCCGATGGATTTCGTGACCACGCCGCCTGCACCGTTGTGCAGGATACGCGCGAGCGACGCCCCGGTGGTTCCGAGGATGCCGGCCGCCAGCAGAAGATGGTTCTTCAACCGGATGCCGCCGACCTCGATGGGGCCTGGATAAAGCGCAACCATTGAAAAAAGGTGGGAGTAGAGTATTATTATACTCTCGCGCCAAGTGTACTGGTGAAGAACGATTGAGCTCCGCTCTCCGGAGCCCGGATTCCGGTATGGAATGAGGCGAGATGTCCCTTTGCCCTTGCCGGATCGTTATTCTCCGTGCAGCAGGGCACCTTCACGCGCACAATATTTACCGTTATCCACATAGGACCGATACCATGACCTCGCTCGCAATTCTAGGTGTAGGGAAGGTGGGGGGCGAGACGGCATTTATCTCCGCCGCGCTCGGTCTCGTCGACGAGATCGTCGTCTATGACGTATACGAGCCCCTTCTCCGGGCACAGGTGCTCGACCTGCAGCACACGGGCATCGATGTCACGGTCTCCACCGACACGGCGGCGATGCGGGACGCCGATATCTTCGTCTTTGCGGCAGGCACCCCGAGGACGCCCGGGATCAAGACCCGGGCGGACCTCCTCGAGGCCAATATCCCCGTGGCGAAGCGTTGCAGCGAGCTCCTGCGAGGGTTCCCCGGGGTCGTCATCACCGTCACCAACCCCATGGATGCAAACAACTACGGCCTCTGGAAGATGATGGGTATCGACCGGCAACGGTGCATCGGTTTCGGCGGCCAGCTCGACAGCGCCCGCTTTGCCCGCTTCCTCGGCGAGGCGGGGGTCACGGGTCCCGCCTGGGTGCTCGGCGAGCACGGCGAGCACCAGGTGCCGCTCTTCTCGAAGACCGGCGCCGATGTCGGCCTCGAAGAGCGCGAAGCAATCCTCTCCCGGATGCGGGGGGCGAGCATGGAGGTGATCAGCGGCAAAGGGGGGACGGTCTTTGGCCCCGCATACCACATCGCCATGCTGATTCGCGCCGTCCTCGACGACCGGCGCGAGATCCTCCCCTGCTCGTGCGTGCTTGACGGGGAATACGGTCTTTCCGGCTGCTCCCTCGGTGTTCCTGCCCGGATCGGCCGCGAAGGAATCCTCGGCATCGAGGAGTGGGAACTCGATGAGTGGGAGGGTGCGAAGATGGCGGAGGCGGGAGCGTTCGTCCGGGCTCTCTGCAGGAGATTCGATGTCTGATCAGGTGCTGGCGTCTCGCATAAGCACCCCGGCCACCCTGGAGGACTTCGGGAAGGTCCGGGTCGGCATTCACCAGGTGGAATACAGCGTCGGCGCCGATATCCCGGTCATCCACATCTTCGGCCGGGACGCCGTAGGGAGAGCGGTCAAGATCGACGTGACCGGATTTCGGCCCTACTTCTACGCGCCCGCCGATCAGGTGGACGGCAGATCCCTCCCGCAGGTGGTCGAACCGGAGCCCGGGACGGCCTACCGCTCCATTCGCGGCGAGCCGCTCCGCCGCCTCTACACCCGGCGCCCCGGCGACGTCCGTGACGCCCGCGACCTGTTCCGGCAGCACTACGAGGCCGATATCCCGTTTGCCACCCGGTTCATGATAGACTGCGGCCTCCGTGCCGGCGTGGAGCTCCCCGCCGGCGCCTCCGTGATCGACTATCGCGAACTCGCACCGTCCGATGTTGCGGCTCCCGCGCGCACCTGCATCATGGATATCGAGTGCGTGGACGAGCAGGGGTTCCCCGAGCCCGAGCGGGACCCGATCATCTGCGTCACCTGCTGGGACTCGTTCGACAACGACTACACGACTCTCCTCTGGCAGCCCGGCGCGGCGCCGGGCGACGCACCCGACCTCCGTATCAACGAGCGGCACCGGGTCGTCGGGTACCCCGACGAGGTCTCGATGCTCCGCGGGCTTATCGCCTACGTCAGGGAGCGCGACCCCGATATCCTCTCGGGCTGGAACTTCGTGGAGTTCGATATTCCCTACATCCTGAAGCGGATGGCGGCGCTCGGTCTCCGGCCCGAGGACCTCGCGCGCCTGCCGGGGCAGACCGAACGGAACGCCGTCCGCGGGAGGGCGGTATTCGACCTTCTTTCCGCCTACCGGAAGATGCATCAGGCCCAGAAGGAGTCCTACCGGCTCGATGCGATCGCCGTGGAGGAACTCGGAGAGACGAAAGTCCGCTACAGCGGGACGATCACCTCGCTCTGGCGGTCCGACCCGGCCCGGCTCGTGGAGTACAACTGCCGTGACGTCGAGCTCTGCGTCGGGATCGATAAAAAGAACAACATCATCGAGTTTTACCGGGAGATCGCCCGGTATGTCGGGTGCCCGCTCGACAGGACGTTGAACTCCTCGAACGTCATCGACATTTACGTTCTGCGGAAAGCATCGGGCACGTTCGTCCTCCCCTCAAAAGGGCTTGCCGCCGGAGACGAGTTCGAGGGGGCGACCGTCTTTGAGCCCGCGACGGGCCTCCGGGAGAATGTGGTGGTCCTCGACCTGAAATCGCTCTACCCGATGGCGATGATGACGATCAACGCCTCGCCCGAGACGAAGAACCCCGACGGTGAACTGCGGGCACCGAACGGCATCCGGTTCGCCCGGGAGCCGGACGGGTTAACGAGGAGCATCATCGCCGAACTTCTCGAGGAGCGCGACGAACGCAAGCGGCTTCGTAACCGGTACCCCTTCGGATCGTCGGAGTACGTCCTCTACGATCTCCAGCAGAACGTCCTGAAGGTGCTTATGAACTCCTACTACGGGGTCTCGGGCTACACCCGGTTCAGGCTCTACGACCGCGAGATCGGGTCGGCGGTCACGTCGGTCGGCCGGGCGATCATCCGGCACACCCGCGACGTCATCACTGATCTCGGCTACACGGTCATCTACGGCGACACCGACTCCTGCATGGTCGAGGTTCCCCCGGCGGGTCTCGAGGAGACCATCGCGCGGGCGAGGGAGATCGAGGCGCGGCTGAACGCGAGTTACGGCGACTTCGCGAAAGCCGAACTGAACGCCGATACGCACTACTTCTCCATCAAGTTCGAGAAGGTCTACCGCCGCTTCTTCCAGGCCGGCAAAAAGAAGCGCTACGCCGGGCACCTGATCTGGAAGGAGGGCAAGGACGTCGACGAGGTGGACGTCGTCGGCTTCGAGATCCGGCGCAGCGACTCCCCGCAGATCACGCGGGAGGTGCAGCGCGCCGTCCTCGAGATGATCCTCCGCGGGGACGCCTTCAGCGACGTGCAGGCATACCTGCGCGACGTCATCAGGAAGTACCGCCGCGGGGAGTACTCCCTCGACGAGGCAGGTATTCCCGGCGGGATCGGGAAGAACCTGGAGAACTACGAGAACGACGACGCTCATATCCGGGGCGCCAAGTATTCGAACATGTACCTCGGGACCGACTTCAAGCGGGGCAGCAAGCCCAAACGCGTCTACATCAAGACCGTCACGGCGAAGTACCCGCGCACAGACGTGGTCTGCTTCGAGTACGCCGACCAGGTGCCGCCGGAGTTCGTCGTCGACTGGGAGACGATGCTCGAGAAGACGCTCAAGGGGCCGATCTCACGGATCATCGAGCCGCTCGGGTGGGACTGGCACGACGTCGATCCTTCGCGGACGACGCTCTTCGATTTCGGGATGTGACCTTCCCGGTCCGGGCCTTCCCCGAACCGGCGATGGCGTGGCCTGGCTGACCGGGGCCCTGCGCTCCCTGTTCGTGCTGGCTCTTTCTACGCACGGAAAACAGCGTGAGCGGGGATCGGGATCGGCGTTGCCTGCTCAACACCTTCATGCGAACTCGAACTTCCTGGTGAAGTTGCGCCCATAGCGTATCCGGTACGTTCCGGGGGCAAGGGTGACACTGTCGTCCACCGGGTGAACTCTCCACCGCTCCAGTTTAACTCTTATCTCTGTGGAATTCCACGTTGTAATATTCCTGTTCCACATTGCAGCGTTCCATTCGGGAGTATTCCAGCCTGTAGTGTTCCATCGCACTATCGCCGTCTCTCCGGGGTGGAGAGGCCATTCCATTGTTGGCACGTAGTTCGGACCGCCGATGATCTCCCATGTGTCGCTGGTATCGTTCCCCGGCGTGCCCTCGGATACATTTGTGATCCACCTTTCAATCCACCATGGGCGTGGGCTGCCGAACTCCACCGGCTCATCCCCGCAGTTGACGATGCCGAACTCCACCACGTCCCCGATCCGGTAGACGTTCCTGTCTGTGAAGGCGTAGACGCCGTTCACCGGCTCCCCCGGGCAGACCCCGGGCGGTCCGCAGAATCCCTCGGGGACGGTGCAGGTCTCGCAGGGCTCCGGTGTGGGCTCCGAGGTGGTGTTTACGACCGGGCCGGCCGGTTCCAGGCACCCGGCGCTGGCAAGGACGAGGATGACGGCTATCGTCGCGATGGATAGGGGAATAGCATCCTTGGTTCTCCGGGGGCCGGAGTTATCCGCTTCACCCGTCACACGAACTCGAACTCCTTGGATGCGTTGTTATAGTACCATACCCGGTATATCCCGGGAGTAAGAGGGTCGTCGCTGATCTGGTACGAAGACCCGTCGCTCCTCATCCGATACCGAAACGGTTTTACGACGTCCCCTCTCGTCCATGCAGTATCCCACCAATCCGTAGTATTCCACTGCATCGTCCAGTTCTCCCCGGGATTGAGGTACACCGTCTGACCTGTATGACATACTCCGCTGAGGGCGATCATCACCCACATGCCGCCGGTGCAGTTCCCCACCGCCGGGTCGCCGCACTTCCCCTGATGAGTTGCCCCGGACGCGTTCGTGACCCACTGATGAATCCACCACGGAGTTGGGTTGCTAAACGCCTTGCGTTCATCGCCGCAGTTGACGATGCCGAACTCCACCACCTCCCCGATCCGGTAGACGTTCCTGTCGGTGAAGGCGTAGATGTCGTCCACCGGCTCCCCCGGGCAGACCCCGGGCGGTCCGCAGAAGCCTTCGGGGACGGTGCAGGTCTCGCAGGGCTCCGGTGTGGGCTCTAGTGTGACGTTTACGGCGGTGTCGGCCGGTCCCAGACACCCGGCGCTCGCGAGGACGGCGATGAGGGTTATCGTCGCGATGAATGCGTGAATCCGTAGTTTCATTGTGTGCATATCCTTATGTTTCCTGGTAAACGGGACCCTTCGGGCTGCGTAATGGCCAGGAGCTGCCCGCTTCACCCGTCACACAAACTCGAACTCCTTGGCGTAGCCGCCTTCGTACCAGATGCAGTGTGTCCCGGGAGTGAGGTTGTCCGCCACCATGTATATGGTCTCACTTCGGTTCGCCCCTGAAGTATCCCAACGCCCCCTCCAGTTCTCTCCGGGGTCGAGGAAGCACACCACGGTCGGAGCACATCCTGCATTGCCGACGAGCTCCCACGTGCCGCCGGTGCAATTGCCCGGCATGCATCCTGACTCGTTCGTGACCCATCTGTCAATCCACCATGGGCGTGGGCTGCCGAATTCCACCGACTCATCGCCGCAGTTGGCGATGCCGAATTCCACCACCTCCCCGATCCGGTAGACGTTCCTGTCGGTGAAGACGTAGACCTCGTTCACCGGCTCCCCCGGGCAGACCCCGGGCGGTCCGCAGAAGTCCTCAGGGACGGTGCACGTTTCGCAGGGCTCCAGTGTGGGTTCTACCGTGATATTTGCGGTTGTATTGGTCTCAACCGGACCCAGACACCCGGCGCTCGCGAGGATGGCGAGGATTATCGTTGTGATGCATGAGTAAGTACGCAATTTCATTGCAGTTCCTCCGTTTACACATAACGCAAAAATAAGTGGGTTCAGGGGTCGCTGATGCTGTAGGCCAGCGCGAGACGCTCGGATGCGCCGTCGAACCGGTATCTGACAACCCTCGCCTGGTAGTTCCCGCTCATTTCCGTCTCGAACTGGCCGATCTCGTAGTTGTTGTCGTAGGACGACGAGACTTCAACCTGCTCGCCGTTAGGATCGTAGATGATCAGGTCAAAATCGGATTGCAGCGGATCGTTGATCGTGCCGTAAGGGGGGTGCGAATCCGGCGGATGCGAGTCCCACGCGGCGACGACCCTGACCTTCTTCCCGGCGGGGATGCCGCTCAGGACGTAGGTCTTCGGGAAGTCGCCGTAGGTCACGGTGTTCGCCCACCAGCGGTTGTTCGCGATGGTGTCGTCGGCGATCGAGCAGTCGATCCCGCCTGCACCGTCGCGGTCGCTCAACCTGCTGGCACCTTCGATGTTGTGGATCGCTCCCGCCATGATGGCCGCCTTGACGGCTTCCGGCCAGGACGTGAGCTGGCTCTGCCGGTGCATCAGCAGGGCGGCCTCGCCGGATACTGCCGGTGCGGCATAACTTGTTCCAAAACCGCAATAACCGACCCAGGGACTGGCAGTTGAAGTAGATATCATCCCGGCCCCTACGGCGGCTACTTCCGGTTTCTCCCGATCGCCGTGCTGTGATATCGGATCATTATAGCCGGAGTCTCCCAGCATGGCATCGTCCGCCCAGGTCGATGTGTCCCCATCATCAAAAGCACCAACGGCAATGACGTTATACGCGAGGCCCGGGGACTTTACATTACCGGTCTCGGGTGAGTTGCCTGCAGCGGCAACAACAGTCAGGTGGTTGCTCCAGACGACATGGTCAAAGTATTGAGCGAAACTATCGATCGCTCTCGATGTATTTGCACCAAAACTACAACTAAGAACGTTCGCACCCTGCGTTATTGCCCATTCCGTTGCAGCGGCAACATCAGAAGGGGATCCCGAGTAGGCATTCGCTGAAAGCAGCGCCGGTACCCCATAGGAGATACCTTTATACGTTGAATGGCTGCTCGCAACGACACCCGCGACTTCGGTTGCATGGTCACTCGCGGGCAGATCGGGGCGGTACGACGATCCGTCAAGTAAGTACGGATTTGAGAATTCTATTCTTGAACTTGTACTCAACTCTGACTCCGGCACTTCCACAATCGCGACCTTGATGCCGGTGCCGGTCTTCCCCCTCCCCCAGACGACGTCCGCTTTCACGGTCGGCGCTGCACTATTGAGCGCAGGTTCGTACTCCCGGGTGATGTCCATCGATACGACGTCCGACCGCTTGCTCAGGTCCCGGATCGTCTCCCTGGAGACCTCCGCGAACACTACCGGGGCGTACTGGCTGGCATAGACTACCGTTGAGTCCTGCGCCTTCAGGAAGTCGATCACCGGCGCTTCGTGGGCGGCATACGCGGCCCTCTGCAGGCTCAGCAGCTCCTGGTGCTGCTCCTCGCTCAGGTTGCCCTGGAACCGCGATCGGTCCATGGAGGGCTCCGTCAGCCAGACCCAGACGACGACCTTCTCGTCGGACCGCATGGTCGAGACGCGCTCCGCAAGCTCCGGATCCAGTTTTCCGTATCGTTTGTTGCTTTCCGCCGCTTCGGCCTCCTTGACGGCATCGATATCGGCAATCTTCCCCACTTCGTCCAGATACACCCCGTAGATGGCGGACGACTTTTCGTCCAGTATCTTCGCCCCCCAGAGGATCCGGCCCGTAAGGGGGAATGTGGCAAAAGCCTCGTTTATGATGGTTAACTCTCCTACGGGAATGCCTTCTTGCGCGGATACGTGTTCGAGTGCTTTCGCTCGATAGGTCTGCAGATCGAACGAATCTTCGATACCCGTCTGTGCGCTCGCCACCGGCACGGATACCATTCCCGCGATGAGGAGTGCAGAACGACGGGCAATCCCCCGATTGTTTTTGGTTGCATTGTTCACCTCCGTGTAGATAGGTGGAGGCACGACGCAACGCTTTTACAGTTCGAAAGCCCAGATCGTCATGCCTCCGGGCACGCGGGGTGCGTCATCCGGGGCGTCAACCATGGATGGGCGGCCCCCGCGTATTGGGATATCTATTTCGATATCCACGCTGGAGAGCTCAACGCTCCGGTATATACCTTTTCTGTGACACGCGTCTACTTGTCGGACCTTCCGGATCGTATTTTCACCAAAAACAGCCATTATCGGCCGGGAAGGGGAGCCGCGCGAATGGTTAAGATCCTGCACGGCGAAAGAGGGTCCGGTGCCCGGCCAGGTAGCGGCCGGCCCCCTCGCGTATGCGTTGCCGCGCCGCTTACTCCCGCCTGAAATACCCGTAATAGCCTGAGACTGGGCAACCGGACAGGCATTTGGACACTGAAAGTGCGGCGTTCCCCTCTTTCAGACGGAGGGCCTGCCGAAAATCGTCGTAAAAGTGTTGTGATGGGATGCCGGTGCTTTACGCGAGACCCCTTTTCGCAAGTTCCTCCTGGAGGAACGCGTTGCGCTCGATGTTCTTCGACCAGGCGATGCGGCCGCCGACGACCTGCCAGTTGCCCATCTCCAGAACGTCGATCCCCTCGGGGACCCCGGAAACGTTCGCCCCGCCGGGTACGACGAGAACAGCCTTATCGACTTTGCCGGCGCTTGCGGCAGCCTTGAGCGCCTCGACGGCACCTGCCGGGACCGTGGATGCCATCTTCACGTTCACGAGCACCCGCTCGGTCCTGCCGGCAACCCGGCGGGAGAGCACGCATTCCGGCTGCACACTGCCGGCAGGAGACCATGCAAACTGCCACCCGTCCTGGGGAGAGAACCGCCGGGCGAGGGCCTTCTGAACATCAAGGTACGTAGAATCCTTTATGCCACCCATATCAATAACCTCTGCTTTACTGTATGGTCACGGTCGAATATAAGCATTATAGTTCTCTCCCTCCGGCAGTCGCATCCGAACCTGGCGGTGACCGGCGGTTTCTCTCCTCCCGGGACGGTGAGAGGATGGGCACGGGGCCCGGGCAGGACGACGCACCGCAAATGCCCGGAGGAACACTTTTATCCTACTACCGGTATTATGCACCGGGGTTGTTGAAAATGGCAGAGGCAACGCAGACAGAGGCCGGGGTCGTAGAAGCGTACGAGAGGCTGGCCCGTGAGGTGCTGGATCGGCCGGAGAGCATCCCGAGCGCCATCCACAATCTTCTCCTGAAACTGGCGGAGACGCACCCGGGTGCGGTCTACTGGATCATCCGGAAATTTTACCAGGAATACCTCCGTCTCTATGTTTCCGATACCGGGTATATCGGGATTGCAGACCGGTACGAACCGGACCTGATGTATCCGGGCGATATCGCCCTCTACATGGTGCCCGAGAGCCCGCAGCCGGGCGACGTGGTTCAGATCTCCTTCACCGATAAGGACGAGGTGAGTGTTTACGTCATCCACGCCCGGGTCATCGAGTGCAACGAGGACCGGACGATACAGGTCGCGGATACCAGCACCGGAGAGGACTACCGGGTCGTCGACTGGAACATCCTCGGAAAACTGGTCAAGGTCATTCCGTTCGGAACCGATGAGTGGCTGGAACTCTTCCCGGCATCCGGCGTCCCGAACGAGTGGCTCGCCACATCGGTCGAGGAGAACATTCGCCTGCTCCAGGAATCGGACGTTTCCGGGAAGGACGGGGCGATCGCCGAACTCAAGAGCCGCCTTGAGACGCTCGTTTAGTGGGCAGAGATCCGCCACGCATTTTTCATGCCGGAAAGCACGTCGGGCCGATCCCGGCTGCCGCTTCACCGTTTGCATACCGCCGGGACGGCTGCCATAACGGCCGCGAACAGTGCCTCTCCATTGTCACTCTCTCCTCCGCACGAACCTTTTTGAGGGGGAGCGATCTATCCCCGCCGCATGAAGCATCTGGCTATAATCATCCTCGGTCTGCTGCTCATCCCGTCCGGAACCCAGGCGCTCACCTTTCTCGGCGGGGATCAGCAGGTGATCGACACCCCCATCCCCGACGATGTGATCGCCTCGGGCGGGTCCGTGACCGTCAGCGCCCCCGTCGACAGCCTGACGGTTGCCGGAGGCGTGGTGACGGTGGATGCGCCGGTCGCCGGCGACATCATCGCCGCGGGAGGAACCCTGATCATCAACGGCGACGTCGGCGGGAAGGTGCTCGCCGCCGGGGGCGAGATCGAACTGAACGGGAACGCAACGAACGCTCTCGTCACCGGGGGCACGGTCAGGATCGGGGAGGATGCCGTCATCGAGCGCGACGCATTCATCACCGGGGGAGAGGTCACCAACGCAGGATCGGTCCGGCGCAACCTGACGGTCTCGAGCGGAACCTTCAACAACGCCGGCACGGCCGGGAACGTGACCTATGAAGAGCCGGAGGAGCCGGGAATGCTGCTACCCGGCCTCTTCTCGGTGCTTGCCGCCATCGGGTTCCTCATTCTCGGGCTTCTCCTCATCAGGATATTCCCTGATCCGTTCGCGGCGGTGGTCCGGCAGGTCGAGAGGAGCCCCGTCGTCCTGACGATCGTGGGGTTCGTTGCGATCATCGTATCGGCGATCAGCCTCGTCATCGTCGCAATCACGATCATCGGTCTACCTCTCGCGCTCGTCGGCGGGCTGCTCTTCATCGTTGCCCTGATGCTCTCGTCGCTCTTTGTCGCATACGCCCTCGGGGACGTCATCGCTTCCCGGGCGGGATGGAAACCGGGGCGTTCGTGGATCTTTGTCCTGGGGTTCGTGATCCTGCAGATCCTCATATTCATTCCGCTGCTCGGGGCGATTGTCCAGGTCGTCGCGGTCAGCCTCGGCTATGGGGGACTGCTCTATGCACTCAGGAGTTTCTGCCCGTTCCGCGCTGGTGGGGGAGGGGCGTAGTCCCATTTTCCGGCGGGTTTGCGGGGGCAGGACACTTACTCCTGCCCCTGCCGAGAACCCGATCGGAGGCTTTACATCTTGATTCGGTGGGAATGAGAGTCAGACAGCCGGTCACAACCTCATGCACGGATTTCGAGGGGAATACGCACCTTCGGTGCTCGAGCTCCGTTCTTACCAGAATGTCGCCAGTCTAAGACTTTCGGTCTGGTCCAGCGATGTCCCGTAGGGGCATCGCCTATCGCCACGCACTGCCCCCGCCCCTCAGGGGCGGGGGAGGAGGCCGGAGGCCGGGTGGGGTGGGGGTTACAGATATGCAAGTATAAGGTAGAGACAGGGGAGGGGGGGGAGACCCCCCTCGCACCTAACAGTGCTCAAGCTCGCTGCGCTCGCACTCCCCGTCAGCTCCTTCCCCCAGTCGCGATATTCCCTCGAAATCCGTGCATGGGAGTTGTAACAGGGCACGCAGTTCTCCCTCCTACTGGATTGAACTACAATAGCCTGTTATCCGGTGGGGCAGGGGGCCTCTCCAGGAGCCTAGGTGCTCATTGTTTCGCTCCCCGCTCCCCCCGGGCACCCGACCGGCTCGATCCGGGTTCCCGGCAGGACGACCAGGTTGTAGGCATCGTGGTCCTTGTTGAAGCGGACGAGGACCCCGTAGAGCCGGAGGATATCGCCGTAGGCGAGACCCTCGAGTGCGTCGCGGTTCGTGCCGCGGAGGGTCGCCGGGACCACGGCGTAGACCGGGTCTCTCGCCGTCCCGTCGCAGACCTTGTAGACCTTCGTCCGCCTGTCGCCGAGGTTGCCGGACATCAGCGCGGCGACGGCGTTGATCTTTTTGTCGCGGTGCCGGCGGAGGTGGGAGAGGCGGGCGAACTTCGCTCCCGGCGGGACCCGGTAGGCGTGCTGCGTCTTCGCATCCTTTCGCAGGAACGCGGAGGAGTACTTGATATCGACGTTGACGAACCGGTAGCCGTCTTTTCCCTCTGCAAGGCGCTCCATCAGCCTGGTCGGGCGAATATCGCCCTTCTGTTCGAAGGTCCAGCACCGTGCGGGGTTGCAGGCGGTTCCCCGGATGAACGAGCAGGGACTGTGGACGGCAAGCCCCCGGTCCGCGATCGCCCGCACGGTCCGGCGCATGGCGGTCGAATTGGCGAGATCCGCCGGCTCCACGACGATGATCGTCCCGTCGGGCGCGAGGCGGTCGGCGAGACCGGCGACGAGGTCGGCACGCCGGTCGGTATCGAGGTGGCGGAGCTCGTTTAAGACGTTCGAGAAGACCATAAGATCGATCCGGTCGGGCAGGTCCCCGGGGTCGAGCGCCCCGATATCGGCGCGGATTGGCTTATGCACCTGCACGGCGTTTCCCTGTGCCGCGGCTGCGGCCGGAACGAGGGCATTGTAAGCCTCGAGGTGCTCTTCCGAGCGCTCGACGGCGTAGATCTCGGCCTTGCCGCTCCCGATCCGTCCGAGAAGGTCGATGACGGCGAGCGGCACGACTCCCGGCCCGGTGCCCAGATCGAGGATGCGCATGTGGGGTTTTGCGAGCCCCCGGCTGATGACCTGCCAGAAGATGTGCTCGAACTGCACCAGGTAGACGGGGGCGTGGTAGGCCAGGTAGCCGAGGACCGGGTAGGCCTTCCGGTAACTCACCTGCCGCTCTTTCCAGTACTGGCTCTTCTGGACGAGGATGGCATTGCGCATCCGGTCGAGCACGGCCGGGTCGTCCCAGGACTTGGCGGTCTTCCTCCCGACGTAGGCCTCAACCAGCTGCTGAATGTAGTCCGGGATCTCCGGGTTCCGGAAGAACGCGAGTTGCCGCAGCCGCCCGATATCGCTGACCGCGAACGGCCTGTCTGCTGAGAGGCGGCTGATCACGTAATCGTCGCCGGCAGACCTGGGGGTGAGGCCGAGGCCGTCGAGGTGCGGGCGGATCTCACCGGCGAGGCGCTCGAGTGACTGCCTTTCACCCGGGTCTTCCTGTAGTTCCGAGAGCCGGAACTCGGGCTTTGCGCCTGCAAGACGCTTCAGTGCTGCAACTGTATCCCGCTCGGTCATGGCGTACCAGCTCGGCGGGGTGGTTAATACAGGTTGCGGCGTCCTGTTCTACGGCAAAAATAGATGGTATGGGGAGCCCGGCGGCTCTCGCTCAGGGCGTCCCGGCACCCCGCTCTCCCGCTTCCCGGCCGAGCCGGAAGGCCGCGGCGTTGACCTCGACGGTTTTTTGCGGCACGCACCGCCGCACCGCCTCTTCGAGGGTTTCGGGCCGGAGCGGGATGTCGCCGGACGCCGCCCCGAGCATCACGATGTTCTGCGAGAGGATGCTCCCCGCCTCCTTTGCGAGACCTGCGGCGTTGATGCAGGTGACGTCGAGGTCGGCGAGCGCGGCGAGGATGCTCTCCTCGTCGGGCACGTCCATGCCCTGCTGGTAGACCGACGTGGGGACGACCAGGTGCCGGTTCACCACGAGCCTTCCGGCGGCCGGGAGGTAGTGGCGGTAGCGGAGGGCCTCGAGGAGGTCGAAGGCAACGAGAAGGTCGGCAGTCCCCGGCACGATCAGGGAGCCGAACTTCCCGTCGATGCGGATATGGCTCTCCACCGACCCGCCGCGCTGCGCCATGCCGTGGGTCTCGGCGCTCCGGACGGTCCGGTTCTCGATGATGCATGCCTCGCCGAGGACATTCGAGGCGAGCACCGTCCCCTGGCCGCCGATCCCGACGATCAGGATATCGAACGAGGGTTTCATTGCCGTCCCTCCATGCCGATCGCGCCAGATGGGCAGATGTCCGCGCAGACGCCGCACCCGGCGCAGAGATCGGTTATCGTCGCGTTCTTCCCGGCAAACGCGATAGCCGGGCAGCCGAACGACCGGCAGGCCCCGCAGCCCGTGCAGCGCTCGGGATCGACCGTGTAGGCTTTGCGCCGGATCCCGGTCCGCCGTGCGGTGATGACGCAGGGCTGCTTCGCGATGATGACCCGGACGCCTTTGCGCTCTTTTGCTCTTTTGAAGGTGTCGAGGAGCACCGGGAGGTCGTAGGGGTCGACCGTCTCGACCCATGAGACCCCGCACGACCGGCAGATCGCGTCGAGCGATATCGGGGTGCTCTCCTTACCGGTGGCGGTCAGTCCGGTGTTGGGGTTGGGCTGGTGGCCGGTCATGGCGGTGATCCTGTTGTCCAGGATGACGACGACCATATCGGCGCCATTGTAAACGGCGTTCAGGAGCCCCGGTATGCCGGTGTGCAGGAACGTAGAGTCGCCGATAGTGCAGACCACCGGGTGCTCCTCTCCCGACCGGGCGATGCCGCTCCCGACGGTGATCGAGGCGCCCATGCAGATGGTGGTATCCACCGCCCCGAGCTGGAGCCCGAGGGTGTAGCACCCGATGTCGCTTGGAAAGATGCCGTCGCGGAAGACCTTCCGCATCGCGTAAAACGTCGGCCGGTGCATGCACCCGGCGCAGAGGATCGGCGGGCGGGGCGGCACTCCCTGGACCGGCGCGGCCGCCGGGAAGGTCGTCGTGGGGGTGATGCCCGCCTTCTGGAGGGCGGCGGCGACCGTCGCCGGGGTGAGTTCCCCTTCGTACGGGACCGTGCCGGTCATCTTGCCGAAGACCTCCGTCTTCGTCGCCGTCTGGCGCACTGCCTCCTCGACGACCGGATCGAGTTCCTCGACGACGAGGACCTTCTCGTGCCGGTCGACGAAGTCTGCCAGCCACTCCTCGTCGATGGGGTAGGCGCCGATGATCGCGAGCGAGACGTCGTCAGGGAGCACTTCCTGGACGTAGGCGGCGGCGACGCCGCTCGCGACAACGGCTGTCGGGCCCCGGACGGTGTGGCGGTTATAGCCAAGTTCGACCAGCCGCTCTTTTAACGCCGGCTGTTTCTCGTTCAGGACCTTGTGCAGAACCCGGGTGTGCGCGGGGATGACCACGTACTGCTTCGGGTCGCGGCGGAAGGCGGCGGTCCGGTGCTCGGTGCCGACCTCTCCGAGGTCGACATCGCCCTTCGAGTGGCAGATCCGGGTGGTGGGGCGGAAGATGACCGGCAGACCGAACTCCTCGGAGAGGTCGAAGGCGTCCCGCAGCATATCGTGCGCCTCCTGCACCGACGCGGGGTCGAGGCAGGGGAGCCGGGCGAAGTGCGCGTAGCGCCGGGTGTCCTGCTCGTTCTGGGAGCTGTGCGCGAAGGGGTCGTCTGCGGAGAGGACGACGAACCCGCCGGTCACCCCGGTGTATGCGCTCGTCATCAGGGGATCGGCCGCTACGTTCAGCCCGACGTGCTTCATGGTGCAGAGTGCGCGCACCCCGCACCAGGCGGCGGCGAGCGCGTTCTCGAAGGCGACCTTCTCGTTCGTGGACCACTCCACGGTGAAGGGGCGCTCCTCCTGCACCCGGAGGACGTCGATCACTTCAGAGGACGGCGTTCCTGGATAGCCAGCGGCAAAATCGATGTTTGCCTCCAGGCACGCGTGAGCGATGCCCTCGTTCCCGAGTAGGTATCGTATTGCCATTGTTCCACTCAACTATACTTCTATCATCGGTTTTCAACATAGCGCTTTGGATGCCTGTCCAAATCAATTCGGTGCTAAAATGCCGGGTATTGCAGGATAGTCCCACCGGGCCGAGTCCGGCACCGGTGGCCGCGGAGACGGCACGGCGTGGGGAGACCGCCGTACGTACCGAAAAGGACAAACCTGGTGATGACAGTCGCGAAGTCGATGTTCGCCTCGATGCGGCCATGCGCGGCGGCTTCATTTCCGGGAAGGCAATCACCTATAGATCTCGTCTCACGCTGTTGCCCCTGCCTGTCCTCCACCGGCGTCGTTCTCAGACGATTCAGGAGCAGGCTCCTTGCAAAACCTTTAAATCGAAGATTGTACAACATTTATAGGCACTAATATGAGTGTATGAGGGCCCGTAGCATAGCTGGTGGTGCACCCGGCTGATAACCGGGAGGTCATGCGTTCAAATCGCATCGGGCCCACTTCTTTTTGAGCCTCTTTCGATGAAACGAGGATAGAAACGTGGTCAACGCGGGAAAACAACGCGGTGACGGCTTTATCTATCAATCGGGAGGCGTTAACGCCGCTATCTTCTATCAGTTTGTAGACCTCCGGATCAAGCGTAACGTGTAACCGTTCTCTAATTCGCTTGGGTTTTTTGTTTTTCGCCATTTTCTCCTCTCTCTGCGTTTCTATTCTAGTGTCCGGACATGTCCGGATGTGTCCGGACACTTTCGGGTTACCTAATGCTCTGTGCGGGGGGTCTTAAAGAGGTGGTAACCAAAATGGGGGCTGTAAATGGGCCGCGCGCGGTCATGGTTTCGGATAGCCGAAAGTGTCCGGACAGTTTCGGAGGGGCAAAATTTGCGGGGAGGGGTCGTACATGAGAGGGCAACACGGAAGGGGGGAGCAGGAGTCGCGCATTCGTCGAAAAAGGGGGAAGGAGAGCAAACAGGAAGGCTTATTCTCCTAGTAATCTATTCCGTTCCTATCTATGATCTCTATTCCGTTCCTGTCTATGATCCTGTCAGTGTCGCCACTTGTTTATCCATTTGCAGTGGTTTTAATTGCAATCTTGATTGCACAATTAATTGGAAATTACCAGAAAGTAGGATTATGGGGGAAATTTCAAATCTGGACTGCAACACTCATAGTGATTGTAATATTACAGTTAATACTCGCTATTATTCCGCTGACTCAAGACCCTGAAAAAACGATTGAAGTATATACTGTTTTTAGTCTGATTTTTGCTCTGTTTGCTATTGCAGGCAGTACTGTTAAAGATACGAACAGTGATCAAAAGCACATCAACATGGACTCGAAGGTTATGGACCTTCAAAAATATGTTTGTCAGGCTAATCGGGACGCACAATCAACTCTCAGGCAAGTAGTATTTATGAAAAAAACCCTCGTTGAACTGAAGCAAGAACACATTCGTCAGGCAAAGTTGATAGATAAAGTCCTTAACGAATTGAACCAACAAAACCAATCTCAGCAGGATAAGAACCCAGCATCTGGAATATCGCAGTCAAACAATGGCGATGATGACCCGGCCATCTCCACCAACTGAAAACACTATTTTTCAGGCCGGGACCGCGGCCACTACCTCTTCCACACACTCCGCCGGGATGCCGTAGAGGGCTGAGGTCTCCTCGACGATTTGACGATGTGGCGTGGCGCGCTGTTTACGCTGTTTAGGGTGGCAACAAAAAGAGCAGATAATCTATCAGTCTTGTTGTGCGTGCGTTTTCACCACACTGTTGGTACTCCCAAGCATCCGGTTGGGCTGCTCTTTTACTGAAGCTGACCGCACGTTTCCGGAGAAGAAACGAAGAGAAAAAGGAGAATATGGGGGAGAAAATAAGAGAAGAGAAGAGGAATTGAGGGGGAGAAATGGGAGAAAATAGGAGAAGAGAAGAGAAATTGAGGGGAAATGGGAAGAAAAAGGGAAAAATGGAGGGGAGAGATATGCCACCACATATCTCCCAACTGGGATCAGAAAGTGAACACGACTTTGCCGTGCTATCACCTCGCAGAGAAGAGAGTTCATCTCCAGAAGAATTTTAGATAAGTCATATACTCTTCAGTCGGAGTACTTTGTTGATCCCTCTGGCTTGGTCTGCCGCTTTATACTTTCCATTATCAAATAGTTTGCATGGATAGACCAGTTAGTTCCGCAGTGTTCATTCAGCATTACTTTCAGTAGATCCCCATCGATGAGTTCAAGGCTTTTATTTCCTTGCGCAAACTCTTTGGCAGGTTTAGTAAATCGTGATGAAGTTACAACAACTCCTCGGGATGCCTTTTCATCTGTAACCACACCTAACAGAGAGCGTACACGGTCTACCCCAACCACTTTCCTCCAGTTTTTACACTCGATTAACGCTGTTTCACGTTTACCTAATTCTGTTTGTCTTGCGATAATATCTCTCCCCCCATCACGTACCTCTTTTGTGAGTATCGTTTGGTAGCCCATTGCATGATATAGGGATTCAACAAGATGTTCAAACTCTCGTGAGCTAAATTTCGAGAATATTTCTTCTGGTGAAGCGCTTTGGATAAACTTCGCCCTAATTATTGCAATAGCATCGGATAATCCTGTTATCCTCCCATCAGGTAAAAACATTACATGCGCAGCAAAATATGCTTCAAGAGCATTTATCGCGTATCTTGGGTAATTCGGAAGGAGATCGAGAGCCCAGGTAATGCCCTCCCATGGTTGTATTCTTCCCTCTCCTTTTTGTGATGCAGAAATAACAAGTCTCCTGAAAAACTCAAGATTTTTTATTTTATCCGCCTTATCTGGGTTCTGTTTTATGTGATCGATTAACGAAGAAAGAGTGATCTCGTCCTTACTGAACGAACCAGACGGGATTAAAAATTTACGGAGTAGCCACTTAACCTCATTTTCTTCACGGTCGCATACTGTTTCCAAATAGGAGTCACGGCAGGTATCGTTTGGAAACATATAGTCAACGAACAAGATATTTTCATTCTTTTCTGAGGCAAGTAAGTCCAACCATTCGTCGAGAGACATATTATCCGCATCGATAACCCTAGACCCTTCAGGAACTCTCATAAGACAATTGTATTATCATTTGGTTGGATAAAGGTGATTTATAGGGTTCGGAAATTATGTGCGACGAGATTGGGGTCAGGATAGTGTTCCAGAATTTAAGGGATCCATCATTGAAGATATCGACCTATAATTAACTCTTTTGAGATGCCCTATATACATAGATTCACAGAGCTCTACAGCAATTAAGATTCAGCGAAGAATAAAGGAGATGGGTTGGGACAATCCTCCCCCCCATCATCCGATGGCACTCTGCAGATATTCAAAGGGGTTAATGGGAAATTAATTAAATGTCCTATCGCCCATCTCACTACCGTACGCAGGTATTGCTGAAAAGGCCACCCCATACAATATGCATACATCATCGGATGCCCCGAGACATCCATAGCGATCAGGAGTAAGGCAATGCTCAGACTGGAAGATATTAGAGAAGACACCCTCATCAGTGGGATTGAATCCAATAAGCCCGTACGGGTGGTGAGAGCCGAGCGCGTCGGCGATCATGCCATTACGCTGATCTACAAAACCGAGACCGGCCAGTTGAGAGAGCGACTGGTCTACCGGACCGAGGAGCAGACCCTCTCATTTGTAGAAGCTGGTCGGCCGTGGTCCTTTGATGCGAATGCCGAGGACTATAAACTGGCGGCTGAAGCCTACCGGATCGATCTCGCCTATCTCTTTGATCCGATGATGGCGGTCCACACTTCCACCATCGAACCCCTGCCACATCAGATTAGTGCTGTGTACGAGTCCATGCTTCCCCGCCTTCCGCTCCGCTATGTGCTCGCCGACGATCCCGGCGCTGGCAAGACGATCATGGCTGGGCTCTTCATCCGCGAACTCCTGATGCGGGCAGACGCGCAGCGGATCCTGATCGTCGCACCGGGTGGCTTGGTCGAGCAGTGGCAGGACGAGTTGTATGAGAAGTTCGGTCTTGACTTTACAATCTTCTCCCGCGAGCTCGATCAGCAGTCACGCAGCGGTAATCCCTTCGAGGAGCATCCTCTCCTGATCGCCCGGCTTGACCAGCTCTCCCGCAACGAGGAGCTCCAGGAGAAACTGAGGCATGTCCGGTGGGATCTCGTAGTGGTTGACGAGGCTCACAAAATGTCGGCCACGTATTTCGGGTCGAAACGTTCAGAGACACTCCGGTTTAAGCTCGGCAGACTGCTCGGCTCACATACCCGGCACTTCCTCCTCATGACGGCAACCCCGCACAACGGCAAGGAAGAAGACTTTCAGCTCTTTCTCTCACTCCTCGACTCAGACAGGTTCTATGGCAGGTACCGCGATGGCGCTCATCAGGTGGATGTCTCGGACCTGATGCGCCGGATGGTCAAGGAAGAACTTGTCACCTTCGCTGGCACGCCGCTCTTCCCGGAACGGCGGGCGAGTACTGTTACGTACCGGCTCTCTGATCAGGAGACTATCCTCTACGAAGCGGTGACACAGTATGTCCGAGAGGAGATGAATAAGGCCGATCGCATTCTGGACGGTGCACGGAAGGGGAGGGTCGGTTTTGCGCTAACCTCACTCCAGCGCCGCCTTGCCTCCAGCCCGGAGGCGATCTACCAGTCGCTCAAGAGGCGGCGCACTAGGCTTCAGCGCCGGATCGAAGAGGAGAGACTCGCCCTGAGAGGCAGGAGCCTTGCCGATACCCTCCGAGAAGAGGCTCTTCAGCCGGTGGGCTGGGATAACGAAGACGAGCTGACTGCCGAAGAGTACGAAGAGGCAGAACAGAAGGTGGTCGATCAGGCGACCGCCTCCTGGACTATCGCGGAACTTGAGGGTGAGGTGCGGACCCTGCAGCGCCTCGAAGAGCAGGCCCGGCAGGTCGTCTTGTCCATCGAGGACCGCAAATGGGACGAGTTATCAAGACTCCTGCAGGAAACGCCGGAGATGCGAGATGCTCAGGGGCGGCAGCGGAAACTGATCATCTTCACCGAGTACCGCGATACCCTCAACTACCTGATCAAGCGGATCCGGAGTCTGCTCGGTTCGGAGGAGGCAGTTGTCACCATTCACGGCGGCATCCGGCGTGAGGAGCGGCGAAAGGTGCAGGAGATCTTCCGCAATGATCCATATGCCCGGGTGCTGGTGGCGACGGATGCCGCGGGTGAGGGTGTCAACCTGCAGAACGCCAACCTGATGGTGAACTACGATCTACCTTGGAACCCCAACCGACTTGAGCAGCGGTTCGGCCGGATCCACCGCATCGGGCAGACTGAGGTCTGCCATCTCTGGAATATGGTGGCGTCCGAAACCCGGGAGGGTGACGTTTTCCTGCGGCTCTTTCAGAAGCTGGAGAACGAGCGGCAGGCGCTTGGGGGCAGAGTATTCGACATCCTTGGGAGAGTCTTTGAGGAGAAGTCCCTGCGCGATCTCTTGATCGAGGCGATCCGGTATGGAGATGATCCCGAGGTCCGCGCGCGACTGTTCAGGACCGTCGATGTCGCGTTAGATACCTCGCACCTGATGGCTATCATCGAGAGAGACGCCCTCTGCAAGGAGATCATGACGGAAGAACGACTCTTTGCCGTGAAGGAGGAGATGGAGAAGGCCGAGGCCCGGAAACTCCAGCCTTACTTTATCCGGTCGTTTTTTACGAAGGCATTTGGCCTTCTTGGTGGTGAGTTGCGCCAGCGAGAGGAGGGGCGGTGGGAAATCCCCCATGTCCCGGCGATGATCAGGGAACGGGACCGCCAGATCAGCGGAAGAGAGCGCCGGAACATCAATCCCGTCCTGAAGCGGTATGAGCGGATCTGCTTTGAGAAGCAGTATGTCCGGCTACTTGATCGGATGGGAGCGCCGGTGGCGAGCCTGATCCATCCCGGTCATCCGTTGATGCAGGCGGTGGTAGATCTCATTCTGGAAGCGTACCGCCCCACGCTCACCCGGGGTGCGGTCTTTGTCGATCCGGCGGATACCTCCACGGCGCCGAAAGTACTGCTGATCATCGATCATGCGGTGCTGGAGGGCGGTAGGCCAGATCGGGTGATCTCGCGCCGGCTGCAGTTTGTCACGCTTGATGAGGCAGGGCAGGCCGCCCATGCCGGGTATGCACCCCACCTCGACCTTAAGCCGATCGATCCCAGTGCGGCTGCAGAAGTGCAGGAGTTCCTCTCGGCACCCTGGATCACGGAGGGCCTTGAACGCCGGACGCTCGCCTATGCCTCTGAACGGCTGGTCCCGGACCATTTCACAGAGGTACGGGAGCGCCGGGTGCGTGAAGTCGATAAGACCCTTGCAGCGGTTCGCGAACGGCTGGTGCAGGAGATCAACTACTGGTCGGACCGGTACGTGAAGCTGAAAGACGATATCGCCGCTGGCAAAGATGTCCGGCTCACGCTTGAGAACGTCCGCCGGACGATCGATGAGCTGAATGAGCGGCTGAAGGCCCGGACAGAAGAGCTTGAGGCGATGCGCCACGTCGTCCCGGCAACTCCGAAGATCGTCGGGGCGGCGATCATCATTCCTGCCGGGATGCTTTCTGAGCAAAGGGAGGTGGCAGTCACCTCGGTCGATGCGGCAGCACGGGCCCATATTGAGGCGGTGGCGATGCGGGCCGTGAGAGAGGCAGAAGAGCGCCGGGGTTGCCGGGTTGTCGATGTCTCAGCTGAGAATTGCGGGTGGGATCTTACGTCAATCCGGTACCGTTCGGACGACAGTATCGCCGAAGAGCGGCATATCGAGGTGAAGGGCCGGGCGAAGGGCCAGACGACAATCACCGTCTCCAGAAACGAGATCCTCTACGCCCTGAATCAGGGCGAGAAGTTTGTGCTCGCCATTGTGATTGTTGATGGCGGTCACTATGAAGGCCCGTTCTATGTCAGGAAGCCCTTCTCACAAGAACCTGACTGGGCGGAGGTGAGTAAGAACCTCGATCTCTCCGCGCTGCTCGCCCGGGCGGAGCTGAATGCATCACAAGGAAGAATACTATGACCACGATCAAAACCCCAAAAAAACTGATTGAAGTGGCGCTGCCACTGGTGGATATTAGCGCTGCCTGTGCATATGAGAAAATGCCCGGGATTGGTGCCCACCCTCGCGGTCTGCACCTCTGGTGGGCGCGCCGCCCGCTTGCAGCGGCCCGGGCGGTGCTCTTTGCGCAGCTCGTCAACGACCCCGGCTACGAGCGGCATCTCGGTCGCGGGATGAGCCGGGAGAAGGCGGAGGCCGAGCGGGAGCGACTCTTTGCGATCATACGCGAGCTCGTAAAGTGGAAGAACACCGACAATGAGACCCTGCTCGCTCAGGCCCGTGCGGAGATCCAGAAGAGCTGGCAGGAGACCTGCTACTTGAATAGGAACCACCCTCAGGCTGCAGAGTTCTTCAACCCGGAAAAACTCCCGGCATTTCATGATCCCTTCGCCGGCGGCGGTGCTATCCCGCTGGAGGCGCAACGGCTAGGGCTTGAAGCATGTGCGTCCGATTTGAATCCGGTGGCGGTGCTGATCAATAAGGCGATGATCGAGATCCCGCCGAAGTTTGCGGGAAGACCGCCGGGGCATCCAAAGGCCCGCGAGCAGGGGCGGCTTGATGCATGGCAGGGGGCTACCGGGCTTGCTGAGGATGTCCGGCACTACGGACAGTGGATGCGGGATGAGGCAGAGAGACGAATCGGGCACCTCTACCCGAAGGTGCGGATCACTGAGGAGATGGCGGCTGAAAGGCCGGATCTCCGGAAGTATGTCGGGGAAGAGTTGACCGTGATCGCATGGCTCTGGGCGCGGACTGTGAAGAGCCCGAATCCCGCGTATGTGGATGTGGAGGTGCCGCTTGTTTCCAGTTTCTGGCTCTCAAATAAAGAGGGCAAAGAAGCCTACATTGAGCCGGTGAGGGAGAATAATGCCTATCGGTTTAATGTCCGGATAGGAACGCCCTCAAATACTAATAGGGTTGGCTTAGGCACAAAGGCTGGTAAAAAAGGGGCTACTTTCAGGTGCATCTTCTCTGAAAGTCCTATAGATGGAAAATATATCAAATCTGAAGGCCAGGCGGGCAGGATGGGAGTCCGTATGATGGCAATTGTCGCAGAAGGGAGACGGGGTCGCGTCTACCTCTCACCTACATCAGAAATGGAGAATATAGCAAGAAAGGCGCGGCCAACATGGACCCCCTCTGGCGCTGTGCCGGAGCGGTTAAGCGGCGGTACTTGCTATTCCTATGGTTTTAACGAATGGGGGACTCTCTTCACTCCTCGCCAGCTCGTCGCTCTCAATTCCTTCTCAGATCTTATCGGTGAGGCACGCGATCGGGTGAAGGCAGATGCACTTGCTGCTGGGATGCCTGATGATGGCCGGGGACTGGAGGCTGACGGTGACGGAGCGACGGCGTATTCGGATGCGGTGGCGATGTATCTGGCGTTCGCTGTAGATCGCGCTGCCGACTTCAACAATATCTGCACAAGATGGGTTCCAGGAAATGAAAAAATAATGAATCTTTTTAGTCGTCAAGCAATACCTATGGTTTGGGATTTTGGCGAGGCTAATATTCTCGAGAACGTTGTTGGTGGGTTTATCACTCATATAAACTATCAAATGGACTGTCTACAATATCTTTCAAATAACGCCGCAGGACAAGCATTAATGCGGAACGCTTCGCAAAACGACATTGCCTTTAATAAAATTATCTCGACAGATCCCCCCTACTATGACAACATTGGCTATTCCGATCTCTCTGACTTCTTCTACGTCTGGCTCCGCCGCTCCCTGAAGGCTAGCTGTCCCTCACTTTTTGCCACAATGGCTGTCCCGAAGGCGGAAGAGCTCGTGGCGTTACCCCACCGTCATGGATCAAAAGTCATGGCAGAAAAATTCTTTATTGACGGCATGACTGAGGCGATGCGCCGGCTCGCGGCACAGGCACATCCTGCCTTCCCGGTAACAATTTACTATGCCTTCAAGCAGTCAGAAACGAAGAATGCTGTTACCACCTCGCGTGGTTGGGAGGCATTCCTCGAAGCGGTGCTGAAGGCAGGTTTCACAGTCACCGGAACATGGCCGATGAGAAGCGAACAGGAATATCGAATAATTGGTATGGGTACAAATGCCCTTGCCTCCTCCATTGTCCTTGTCTGCCGCAAGCGCGACCCAGATGCCGCCCCCATCTCCCGCACAGAGTTCATCCGTGCGCTGAAGGCCGAGCTCCCAGAGGCGTTGGAAGAGATGACTGGTGGTAAGGAAGGAGCTACCCCGATCGCGCCTGTGGATCTGGCGCAGGCCTCAATCGGTCCCGGTATGGCTGTCTACTCTCGGTATCCAGCGGTGCTGGAGGCAGACGGCACCCCTCTCTCCGTCCATGACGCCCTGATCCTGATCAACAGGGCTCTCGACGAGCACCTCGCGAAGGCTGAGGGTGACCTCGATCCCGACACTCGGTTCTGCATCCAGTGGTTTGAGGAGTACGGCTGGAAGGAAGGGCCATTTGGAACCGCTGATACGCTCGCCCGTGCAAAAGGAACCTCCGTTGACGGCGTAACCTCCGCTGGCGTCCTTGCATCTGGCGGCGGCAAGGTCCGGCTTCTCCGCGCCAGCGAATACCCAAACACCTGGGATCTGGAGACCGATCCCCGGATCCCCGTCTGGGAGGCGCTCCACCATCTGAGCAGAACCTTCCAGAGCGGCGGGGAGGTCCCTGCCGGTGAACTCCTCGCAAAGATGCCCGCCCGCTCCCAGCAGATCCGTCAGCTCGCCTACCGCCTCTACACCCTCTGCGATCGGAAAGGCTGGGCTGATGATGCCCGGACCTATAACGAGCTGATCACCACCTGGCACCCGATCGAGACTGCCGCAACCGACCGGCGGGGAGAAGGGCCGCAACGAAGGATCGATCAGTGGAGTTGAGAACGTGATGACACCTTATGACTGGAGAATCCACCCATGACCTTGAAACCCTGGCGCGAAGTCGCCATCCCCCATGAAGACGTGCTGCAGGGCACCTTTCAGCAGGCTGAATTTGCTGCTGACCTCTCGCGCGTCCATGACGGTACCGCCACCCCTGAATATTGTGACCCCGCGCTCTTCTATGCCCGGACCTACATCACTGAGGGAATGCGCATCCTGCTTGAATCGGTAGTGCAGCGCATCTCTGGCCGGGGCGGGGATCCGGTCATCCAGCTCCAGACGGCATTTGGTGGCGGCAAGACTCATACCCTGCTCGCGGTCTACCATCTCGCGAAAGGGGCGGTGCCCGCAAGCGAGCTGCCTGGCATCCCGCCGATCCTCGATGCCGCGGGAGTGCTCGATCCGCCGAAAGCCCGAATCGTCGTCCTCGACGGCACCAAACTTGCACCCCACATTCCCCAGCGCCGTGGCAGCGTCGAGGTCCGCACCCTCTGGGGAGAGCTTGCTTGGCAGCTCGGCGGTGACGTTGCATACGCACAGGTCCGGGAGGCGGACACTTCCGGCACTTCGCCCGGGAAAGACGTACTTGCCCGCCTCCTTGCCGCCCACGCCCCCTGCGTCATTCTGATCGATGAACTGGTCGCCTATATCCGGCAGTTTGAGG
Source organism: Methanoculleus sp. (assembly GCA_030156625.1). Lineage (GTDB taxonomy): Archaea > Halobacteriota > Methanomicrobia > Methanomicrobiales > Methanoculleaceae > Methanoculleus. The sequence goes on along the minus strand of JASGMC010000009.1, from coordinate 11,224 downwards.
AAGGGAAGAGCTATGCCGGCGGCACATACGACGTCAACCTCTCGTTTGTCCAGGCGCTGACAGAGGCAATCAAGGCGGTGCCGAACGCCGTCCTCCTTGCATCACTCCCTGAGTCTGCGATCGAGGCCGGCGGAGAGCGCGGCGCACAGGTGCTCAGGGCGCTGGAACACTACTTCGGCCGGGTGCAGGCGCTCTGGAAGCCCGTCGCCACCGAAGAGGCGTTTGAGATCGTTCGTCGGCGGCTCTTCTCAAGTATCGCAGATCCGGTTGCACGTGATGCTGTCTGCCGCGCCTTCGCCGAGACCTATCTCGACAACTCCGGTCAGTTCCCGCATGAAACTCAGGAGAGCCGGTACTATCAACGCCTCGTCGCTGCCTACCCCATCCATCCCGAGCTCTTTGATCGCCTCTACGAAGACTGGGCCTCCCTTGAGAACTTCCAGCGCACTCGGGGCGTGCTCAAGCTGATGGCAAAAGCGATCTACCGCCTCTGGGAGAGCAACAATAATGATCTACTGATCATGCCCGGCAACCTCCCGCTCTACGATGGCGATACCCGAAACGAGATGATCTACTACCTCCCACAAGGCTGGGACCCGGTTGTTGAGCGCGATATCGACGGCGATCGGGCGGAAACGACCGAGATCGAGAACCGTGATACTCGATTCGGCGCCGTGCAGGCCTGCCGCCGGGTGGCGCGCACCATCTTCCTCGGGAGTGCGCCCAACATATCGGACCGGGTGACGCGGGGTATTGAGCGGGAGCGGATCCTCCTTGGCAGTATCCAGCCTTCTCAGCAGATCGGAGTTTTCACTGACGCCCTTTCACGCCTCTCCGATCGCCTCCACCATCTGAACATCGGAAATGAACGGTACTGGTTTGATACTCGGCCGAACCTCCGGCGTGAGATGGAGGAGCGCAAACGCCGCTTCAATGAGCGGGAGGAGATCCTGCCGAGGATCCGCAACGAGCTTGCCCGCATTGTACGGCCCGGGCTCTTTGCCGGTATTCATATCTTCACACCGAGCTCCGATATCCCGGATGACTGGGGAATGCGGTTTGTGGTGCTCCCACCGGATGCCGCTTACGGCCGTCATCAGTTGAAGTCCGCAGAATGGTGGGCGGCCGAGTACCTCAAGAACCGGGGAGAACAGCCGCGGCAGAAACAGAACCGTCTAATCTTCCTTGCAGCCGATGCCGATACCATCGATCGCCTCTCTGATCAAGCTCGCATCTGGTGTGCCTGGGAATCTATCGTTAAGGATTACGAAGCCCGGCGGATAATCCTTGACAATATCATGGGGGAGAACGCCAGAGAGCAGATGGTGAACGCGAAAAACATATTTCAGCGCGTTGTGCGTGAGGCGTACCGCTGGCTGCTCGTCCCGGGGCAGGAGCTGACCAACGGGAGGCCATCGCAGGATATCGCTTGGGAGCGGTATCAGATCAACCCGTCAGCACAGCAGTTCAGCCAGGAGATCGAACGCATTCTGCGGGAGAACGAAGTGATTATTGAAAGGTGGGCGCCCGTCCATCTCAAGACGTTGCTGAAGACCTGGTTCTGGAGAGAGGGCATCCCGGAGGCGGTCGCACAGGAGGTCTGGCATAAGACTTGCTTCTATCTCTACCTCCCCCGGCTGAAAGATGAGTCTGTGTTTAAGGAGGCCATCGTTTCAGGTGCCGGGAGCCGCGAGTACTTCGGTACTGCGGCAGGGGAGGAATCGGGGAAGTACCTCGATTTCACTTTTGGATGGGGACGTTCTCAGATCATCCTTGATAGTTCTCTGTTGCTGATCGAGCCCGCGGCCGCTGCGGAGTATCAGAAACAATTGCAGAAGGATCTTGAGGGAGAGCAAGAGGAGGAACGAGAGGAAAGAGAGCGGGAGGAAAAAGAGGAGCATCTGCCACCTCTGAAGAAGAAGCGATTCTACGGCAAGAAGGAGCTTGATCCAGTAAATGCAAAGGTTGCCTTCTCGGATCTCGTTGACGAGGTGGTTCAGCACTTCACGACAAAGCCGCATGTAAGGGTGCGGATCCGGATCGATATCGATGCTGAAACCGATGACGAGTTTGACGAAGCCCTGCAACGGATTGTGAAGGAAAACAGCAACGTCCTGAGGTTTGAGCAAGCCCAGTTTGAGTAGGCAAGTACACCGGGGACTGAGTAGGATATGCGCTGCCGGGGGAGGTGGCAAAGGCAGGTGGTCACACCGCCTTCCTGTCCCTATGACGCTCGGGTGCCTCGTGTGATACGCCTTCTCAAACATCAGTTTACATGTAGGGCGGTACTTAGTCCGACAAACCCTCTTCATATGACATGATACCAGAGCCTCACAGACTACGTATAACGGCCGATCTCTTTTGGGCTCTAGTGGAGTGTGGGCCTATTTGTTACCTTGAAGCGTTAGGATTCCCTTTGCTGGTCTCATCATCCTCGACTAAGGGCTATCTGGTTTTCCCTTGGTCTGTTTTGAACACGATAAATTGGTGCTCTTCCAATTGCAGGAGGCCGCAACGCAGATGCCAAAGTCATGCCCGCAGTAACTATGAATCAAACTCCTTCCTTTTCCGAAGCATGAATCCATGCCCGCACTTCAGGCAGAAGTACTGCTCGTAGGCTTCGTCACTGTCAGGCAGCGAAGTAATCCCAATCTTGATGCCATCCGCACCGCATCGGGAACAGATAGCAGCTTTCATGCTATCGATACCCCTGTGATTATCCCGATTTGAATGTTCGTCATCGCACGTCACTCTTTTAAGCCATCTCCAGAGATGGAGAGGTAGACGAGCGATCACCGTATCCCGTGTGTTATATTCCATGTAAATGTATTGGCATACATGGGTATAAAACGTATGCCATATGATTGACCCGGCATACATATATTAAACAGACTTACGGCACGATATTTTTTAACTCAATGACTGAACGATCTGGTGCTTCTCCGATATCTGGGCGAATTCCAAATGTATTATACAGGTGGCTGGAAGGAAAGGTTGAGAGCGGGGAATATCCAAACTTAAATCAGGCATTAATAGGTCAATTGATGCGAGCAAAAACCTTGGAAGAAGAACGTGAAAATCAAAAAGAGCTGATAAAATTAAAATCCGATATAATTAGAGAAGTTCTTGAAGACATTTCTAATCCTAATCATTAAGTGTGCGTTTATATTGTCCAAGCGTGGCTAATAGGGCAGTAGCGGCGCTATCCGTTTGCTATGGCGGTTTTTGATACGCTGATGGTCGGTGCGCTCACGGCACTCGTGGTGCAGGTGTGGGTACTGGTGAAAGTTTCCCCAACGGCGATGAGATGTTGGCGTACATCACAATGGAGAGCGGGAAAAGGGCATTCAGCATCTCATAGGGATTATATCCGCTTGGGGTAAGCATATCAAATGCGGGTTAGCAGAAGGTGAGGTTCGCGAAAGAAGCGATGTATCAAATCCCCGTAAATATCGCCCCGTTTGCCATTCCCCGGGGTTTCCTCGTCGGAAAACCCGGCTGATAACCGGGAGGTCGTGCGTTCGAATCGCATCGGGCCCACTCTAATTTTGTCCTGTTTGGTGAAACAAGAGCTACTGTGGGCTTTATCCCCTTTTGTATTTCGCTATCTGTTTAACTTGCGGGGGTGACACCGCACGATACATAGCCTCTTCCGCAGGGCCGATTGACGGCGTAACTTGAACACTAAATATATATTCTATCAGGCGACTTTCCGCACTCCATGGCATCTATACAACAACATCTGCACACAATAGTTCCGTGTGCCGGTCGCTCTAATAGCCACGCTCCAGCACAGGCGTATGCACTCCCCTCATCCAGGGAAGTCACCCTTCGGGAGGGGGATCCCGGATGCCTGTTATTACCGTGGAGATGAATGCAAATGGCTGCAAATGGGATGAAAAAGTACGTTGCTGAAATGTTCGGGACCTTTGCACTGGTGCTTATCGGGGTCGGAAGTGCAGTGCTCGCCGGGCCGGTGGTCGGAAATCTCGGTGTAGCATTGGCTTTTGGACTTGTTCTTCTTGCGATGGTCTATGCCATCGGTGGCGTTTCCGGGTGCCATGTCAATCCCGCCGTCACCGTGGGAGTGCTGACGGCGGGCAAGATGCCAGCGCGGGAAGCACTCATCTACATCGTTGTCCAGTGCATCGGGGCCATCATCGCTGCTGGAGTGATTCTTGCCATTGCGGTGGGAAACCCATCCTACTCGCTCGCCGTGGACGGGCTTGGTCAGAACGGATACGGTGCATTGTCGCCGGGCGGCTACTCGCTTGCATCCGGGTTCCTGGTTGAGGTAGTGATGACGCTCCTGTTCGTCTTCGTGATCCTGGCTGTGACCGGCATTGAGGAACTGAAGACATTTGCCGCTCTGCCCATCGGCCTGGCGCTGTCGATGGTGCATATCGTCATGATCCCGGTGACCAACGCTTCCGTCAACCCGGCGCGGAGCCTGGGGCCGGCAGTCTTTGTCGGCGGCGAAGCGCTCATGCAGCTCTGGCTCTTCTGGGTCGCACCCATCATCGGCGCCGTCCTGGCCGCTGTCCTCTGGCGTTATATCCTGGTGGCCGGAATTACCCGTCCGGTCGCTGTGGCGAAGCCTGCAAAAACTGAACGCTAGGGACTCGCCCCGTGTCGGCAGGGATCGGCCCCCCCCTTTTACGGGAAGGTCGCGGGTGCTCACACCGGAACTTTGCGGTCAGCCCGGCATGCCGGACCTTTTTATACCCTCGCACACACGGGGGCAGCCCACGCAACCCACACAAAAACTACTTTTTTTTACGTCCTGCGAGGAGATCTATCCCTATGTTTCCCATAGGTCATGCGGCAAGTATTCCCCGCATAACCCCCGATACCTGCCCCATTCCCTCTCGATCCTGCACCGTGCGGTGCCGGAGGAGGAGGCGGGCGTGAACGCCGTCGAGGTCAGGGGCCTCTCGCGGTCCTTCGATGGCCGCGAGATCCTCCGCGACGTCTCGTTCGCCGTCGGGCACGGCGAGATCTTCGGCTACCTCGGGCCGAACGGCGCCGGAAAGACCACGACCATCCGGATCCTGCTCGGGCTGCTCGCCCCCGGCGCGGGCGAGGTCCGGGTCCTCGGGAGGGACCTCACCGCCGACGACGATGCGCGGGCGCGAGTCGGGGTGCTCTTCGAGAACAACGGTCTTGCCGACCGGATGAGCGCCGCGGACAACCTGGCCTACTACGCCGGGCTCTACGGCGTCGATGATCCCGCGGAGAGGATCGACGAACTCCTCACGCTCGTCGATCTCGCCGACCGGCGGGACGATCCGGTCGGGACGTTCTCGACCGGCATGAAGCGGAAACTCGGGATAGCCCGGGCGATCCTTCACCGGCCCGAGGTGGTCTTCCTCGACGAACCCTCCTCCGGCCTCGACCCCGGTGCGCAGAGGATGGTCCGCGACCTTATCATCGAGCTCTCCCGGCGGGAGGAGATGACCGTGTTCTTAAACTCGCACCACCTCGACGAGGTCCAGCGGGTCTGCTCCACGGTCGCGATCCTTGCGGGAGGGAGGATCCGGGCCTTCGATTCGGTTACAAACCTCACCGCGGCATCCGGCCGCCCGGCCGTGACGGTCGCCCTTGCCGACCCGGGCGAGCGTGCCCGCGCATGCGAGACCGTCGAGGGGCTACCGTTCGTCACCGGGTGCGAACCGGACGGTGACGCCCTCCACTGCACCCTCGCCGACCCGGGCGCGACCCCCGACCTCGTCGCGACCCTCGTCGGCGCCAACTTCCGGATCGAGGAGGTCCGCCGGTCGTCCCGGTCGCTTGAGGAGATCTATCTCGAACACGTCGGCCGGGTGGAGGACGGAGCATGAGCACGCTCGCCGTCATCGCCCGCCGCGAAATAAGGCTCGCCCTCCGGAACCGGAGCGCCCTCATCACCGCGTTCATCTTCTCCATCTGGTTCCCGGTCATGTCGGCCCTCAGTATTGCTGTGGGCGCCGATGGCGACGCTGCGGCCGTTACCGCCGGCATCGCCACGATCACGCTCCCGGTCGCGGTCTTTCTGGGCTACATCTTCTGCGCCGATGCCTTCCTCCGCGAGAAGCGGGACGGCACCATCGAGACGCTCCTCTGCGCCCCGGTTTCGCTCCAGCGTCTCTGGGAGGGAAAGGCGGCCGGGGTCACCGTCCCGGCGTACCTGATGATGCTTCTCTCGGCCGCGGTGAGCATCGCGGCGATCTCAGGTCTCACCGGAGTTTCCATCGCCGCCGAACCCCTGCTCCTCCTTCACTTCGCGGCCGTCGTCCCGGTCTGGATCGCCGCCTCGGCCGGGCTCATCGGCGCGGCCCAGCTCGCGCTCGGGATGCGGGAGAACCAGATCCTCGGGTTCGTCTTCATATTCGGGTTCATCTTCCTGATCGTCCTGTTCCAGCAGATCGTGCCGGCCGGGTCGGGTATCTCGGCGGCGACGGAGGCGGTCCTTGCGGTGGTCGGGCTCGCGCTCCTCGCTCTCGCCCGCTTCATTGCCGGGAAGGTGACGAAGGAGCGGATCGTCCGGACAATTCCGTAAAAAATATGGAACGGGCCGGCCTATTGCCCGGCCGCCGTCCCTTCCTTGAGATACCGGAGGACCGGGGCGAGGACCTCCTCATTCACCGCGCCCGCTTTTGCCGCAGAGTTGCTGTTCATGGCGATGTAGGTGTCCTTCTCGGCCCAGTAGTAGAGTATCGTGTACGAACCGTAGTATCCGCCGGTATGGCCGTAGAGGGTCAGGCCCTCCGATGCGTTCTGCTGCGTGAAGTATCCATAACCGCATCCGACGCTCATCTCCCCGAGACCGGGCACCAACCCGATCTTCTGGGACTGCGGGGAGGTGTTCTCCATCGCCGCAAGCGATGCCGGGCCGATCAGCGCACCCGAGCGGAGGGCACGGTGGAACCTGTTGAGATCGGCCGTCGTGCTCACGATATCCCCGGCGCCCCGGTCGAACTGGATATAGAGATCGGTGAAGTCCATGACGGTGCCGTCCTCTTCGCTCTCCTGTGCCCGCATATGCGGCCCGGGGATGTGGTTGGTCCGGTGGACGAATGTGTCGTTCATCCCCGCCGGGACGAGGATGTTGCGGGTGACGTAGTTCTCGTAGGGGACGCCGGCCGCCTCGTCGATGATCAGCGTGAGAAGGATGTAGTTCACGTTCGAGTAGGTATAGTTCGTTCCCGGCGGGTAGAGGGGGCCCGCATCGAGGCCCTGCCGCATTCCCACCTGGTAGGGGATCGGGGTATCGGGATTCGCGTACTCTTCGAGAACGATCGCATCTTCGTTGTAATCCGCGATCCCGCTCGTGTGATCGAGGAGTTGGCGGACGGTGATCGTGGAGGAGTTCGGGATCTCCTCCGCCACGTCCGCCGGGAGCCAGCGGTCGATGGGATCGCCGAGCGAGAGTCTTCCGTCCTCGGCGAGTTGCTGCACTGCGACGCTCGTGAAGGTCTTTGTCACGCTCGCGCTGATGAACCGCATCTCCGGCGTCGCCGGCACCACAGGTGAGAGCGAGGCGTTCCCGGCCGCGTAGTTCCAGGTCCACTCCGGCGTCGAGATCTCTACCAGGGTGCCGGGGACACCGGCGCTCGCAACCCCGGCCGAGACGATCGACTCGAGATCGGAGGCTACTGCCGTGGGCGGGGCGCTCCGGCTGAGGTCGCCTGCTTCCTGCACGGGTTCGGCGCTCTGCATGCACCCGGAGGAGAGGGCGGCCGCCGTTATGACGATACCGATGAGAAGGAGGATATATGGCTTTGTGCGGGGAAAGAGGGGCATAGATTTTCTTATGGTTTTTTTGGTTATATGGTATCTCTTTTGGGGGGCGTACGATGCTTCGCTGCCGGCAGGCACCGGTTCCGGGCTGTTATGCGGCACTGCGAGGGGCACATCAGGCGGAAAGGGCGTGCGCTCCGGCTGTTTTATCCCGGATGCCGGCGTGGATAAGGTATATATGGTGCTGTACCTTCTCCGCTCCTATGCAGGAGGAGCACGATCTCCCGAATCGGATCCTTCGCGCCCTCCGATTCCGGCCGAAGGGCATGACCATCACCGAGGTGGCAAAGCAGCTCGGCGTCACCCGGAACTCGGTCTCGAAGCACCTTGAGATCCTCCAGATCGCCGGCAAGGTCGACGTGCGGCAGATCGGCAACGCGAAACTCTACTCCCTCGCCCAGCGCGTCCCGATCTCCGCCTTCCTCTGCTTCACGAAGAATCTCATTATTATCCTGGATGCCGATCAGCGGATTGTCCAGGTGAACGACCAGTGCCTCCGCCATCTCCGGCGGTCGAAGGACGACCTGATCGGCCGGACCATCCAGGAGGTCGCTCTCCCCGTCGTCTCTTCGCCGGAGGCGCTCGCGGTGATCGAGGGCCTGGAGCGGGAGCAGGTGATCGCCGACGTCCCCTACATGCGGGAGGGCGGCAGCGAGTTCTTCTATCAGATGCAGGCGATCCCGACGACCTTCGAGGACGGGGAGAAGGGTTGCACTATCGTTCTCGAAGACATCACCGAGCGGAAGCGCTACGTCAGCGACATGGAATTCCTCGCGCGGACTGGTCGGGACTTCAGGGACATGGATGTGACCGACGACATCTACCAGTACGTTGCACAGGAATTATACACTCTTGCTCCGGGATTCCTGGTCTGGATCGGTATCATCGATGAGTCGGACCAGATACTCACTCTAAAAAGCGTCGTCGGAAACCCTGTCGCCATCGCGGTCACGGAGCAGTTCGTAGGAATGAAGGTGGAGGGGATGGCGTTTCCTATCACGAAAGCTGATACGGCAGAGCTCATCCGTCACCTGAAACTTGTCAGGGCCCCTCCCCTCTACAGGCTCATGCACATGGAGGTCCCCGAGGAGAACTGCCAGCAGGTTGAGGAGGCTGCAGGGGCATCGACACCTACCTGATGGGCCTCGTCTCCAGGGGGAGAATCGTGGGAGATGTCGGGATAAGCATTCAGGCGGGCACTGAATTGCCGAACCGGGGACTCATAGAGGCATTCGTCAGGCAGGCCGCGATTGCAATCGATAGAAAGATCGCCGACGACAGACTCAGGCAGAGCCTCGCGCGCGAACAGGAGCAGGTCCGAAACCTGTTATTCCTCTCCCGGACTGCGATGGATTTCATCGAAATGGAAGATTCCGTCGACATCTATCACTACATCGGAGATCGTCTCCGTGATCTCACTCCCGACAGCATTATCTTTGTCTGCACCCTGGACGCAGAGCAACGGGAGATCAGGTTCAGGGAGGTCATAGGGGACAGAGAACAGATTGATCGCCTGCAGGGTGTTATCGGGACTGAACTTATCGGCATACCATTTCCTCTCAGTGAGATGCTCTTATCGGGCTCTGGCGTATCCACGGACAGGATCTTTGAGAGCCCTTCACTCTACGATACTTTCTTTCACCAGATCCCCGAAGAGCACTGTGTGCAGGCCGAGACCGAACTCGGGCTCGGCAGGGGGTTTGGGAGGAACTTCTCCTGCAGGGAGGGTATATTGGGGTGCATAAAGATCCAACTCACCCGGCCGGGTGATCTCGCAAACCGGGAAGTCATTGAGGCGTTCGCCAATCAGGCCTCTGTCGCCCTGTTGCGCCGCCGTGCAAGAGGGAACCTCCGCCGGAGTGAGCGGCGGTTCCGGGACGTCATCGACTCCTCGCCGTTTGCCGCCGCGATCATCGATTCAGACGGCCGCTATACCTACCTCAACCGGGCGTTCACCGACCTCTTCGGGTACACGCTTGAGGATATCCCCACCGGGAAGGACTGGTTCCGGCTGGCGTTCCCCGACGAAACACAGCGCCATGAAGCGATCGCTGCCTGGAAGGCCGACCGGGGAGAGGCCGGCCCCGGCCGGCCCCGGCTGCGGACGTTTCAGGTCCGGTGCAGGGACGGGAAGGAGAAGACGATCCGCTTCTCGCCTGTCGAACTCTCGGACGGGACAGAGTATGTCACCTACGAGGACGTCACCGAGGAGCGCCGGGTCTACAGGATGCTGGTGGGCGAGATAGCCGGGTTACGAAAAAAGTAATTGTTTGGCGTTCTGCACCTGCCGGAAAGATTGTTGCCGGTCCCGCTACAGCGTCTCGCTGCCGTAGAGGTACGGCCTGAGAGCCTCGGGGATCGTGACCGACCCGTCCTCGTTCTGGTTGTTCTCGAGGATCGCCCGGATCGCGCGGGAGGTCGCGATCGCGGTGCTGTTCAGGGTATGCACGTAGCGCTTCGAGGTGAACTCGATCGGATCGCGCACCTTGATGTTCAGCCTGACCGCCTGGTAGGCCGTGCAGTTCGAGCACGACACCGCTTCACGGTAGCGCTCTTCGCGCGGCATCCAGACCTCGAGGTCGTACTTCTTTGCGGCGACCGTCCCGATATCCCCCGTGCAGATCGAGACGACCCGGTAGGGAAGGCCGAGCCGCTGGAAGACTTCCTCGGCGTTCGCCATCAGCTCCTCGTGGAGGTCCCAGGACTGCTCCGGCGTGGCATAGACGAACTGCTCCACCTTGTGGAACTGGTGAACGCGGAAGAGCCCCTTCGTGTCGATCCCGTGCGCCCCGATCTCGCGCCGGAAGCACGGGCTCAGCCCCGCAAGCCGGAGCGGCAGGTCCTTCTCCTCGAAGATCTCATCGCAATACATCGCGGCCATCGGGTGCTCGCTCGTCGCGATCAGGTACTCGTCCTCGCCGTCGATCTTGTACATGACGTTCTCGAAGTCGGCCAGATCGGTCACGCCCTCGTATGCGGCCCGGTTCATCATGTAGGGCGGGATGATCGGGGTATACCCGCGTTCGACAAGGATATCCATCGAAAACCGCTGGAGCGCCATATCGAGCAGGGCGAGCCTGCCCTTCAGGAAGTAGAACCCGGATCCGGCGATCTTCGCCGCGCGTTCGAAGTCCGCCCAGTCATGCTCGACGGCGAGCGCGCCGTGGTTCTCCAGGTCGAACGCGGGCATCCGGGGTTCGCCCCATCGGCGGATCTCGACGTTCTCGGAGTCGTCCTTGCCGACAGGCACGCTTTCGTGGAGGATGTTCGGGAGCCGCATCAGGCGGTACCGCACCGCTTCGGTGAGCGTCTCGCGCTCCGCCTCCGCCTCCTTGATTCGCTCCGGGAGGCCTGCGGCTTCGGCGAGGAGCTCGGTGATATCGTCCCCCGCCTTCCTCGCCTGGCTGATATCGCGGGAAATGACGTTTCTCCGGTTGCGCAGATC
>JASGMC010000087.1 GCA_030156625.1 Methanoculleus sp. | reverse complement strand
ATCAACCCCGGTCGCATGAAGGTTGCGCTCATCACCAACTACTGGAAAGAGAGCCAGGGCGGCGGCATCAGGGTCTATCTGCAGAACTTGGTACAGGAACTGACTGCGAGCGGTGCAGATGTGCGAGTCATATTCAGGGAGGGGAGCGACCCCGCTGAGGTCTGCATACCGACCAACCAGCGGCTCTTTGCGGTACGGTCGCTCCCCGCCCTGCAGGACTACAGGCCGGATGTCATAAGCGTTCACGGCGGCTGGCATTGCCTCTTCCCTGCAATCGCCTACAAACTCATCCGCGGCTGCACCGTCATCCAGACCTTCCATACCGAACCTGAGGAGGCGCTAACGGACCGGTTCCGGCTATTCTACCGGGCTCTCCTCAACCGGTGCGACCATGTGACGTTCGTCTCGGATCGGCTCCGGGAGCGGACCCTCGAGGTCTGGAACCTGAAGTTCCCGAAGACCGAGATAACCTACGCGGGGGCCCCCGAGGTTGCCACGGCGACCCCAGAAGAGGTTGCTGCGTTCCGCGAGCAGTTCGGTATCGGGGACCGCCGTCCGGTCCTCCTTGCTCTAGGCATGACTGCGCTGAAGTACAAGGCTGAAGGCCTGAAACGCCTCATCCGAGCCGTAAACCTCCTCAGAGATAAGTATCCTGAAGTTATCCTTATCGCGACGCGAAGGGGCGTCTTCTCCCCGGAAGTAGAGGAGTTCGCACGGGCCGAAGGGGCGTCCGGGCACGTTATCTTCACGGGAGATATCGAGAACACAGCTGTGCCGCTTTCTCTCTGTGATATCTACACGCACATCACCCTCGGGGACGGATTGCCGATAGCGCTCCTTGAGGCGATGGCCATGGCCAAACCTATCGTTGCAACCCCTGTGGCCGGGATACCGGAAGCGATCAGAGATGGGGAGAACGGTATCCTCGTGCCACCGGAACCGGCTGAGATCGCTGGGATGATCGATTACCTGATCGAGAACCCGGATTTAGCCCGGCGCCTCGGAGAAAATGCGAAGAGGACTGTTGAAGAACGGTTTACGTGGCAGAAGAGCGCGGCGAAGTTTTTGACGCTCTTCTCGGACGGTCAGCGGGTGTGACGAATCATCGCAGGAGGGTCAGCAGGTCGCCGGCAAAGGTGCTGTAGTTTCTGTTCGCGTTGTAGTTACGCTCCCAGTTCTCCCTGCACGCCGACCGCATTGCCCGGGCGCCGTCAGGGTCGGCAGCAAGCCTGCCGACGGCTTTCGCTATATCCCATGGTGCCGGATTCTCCGGAAGCAGGATACCCGTAGCGTCGGAGACGATCTCCGGAGTCCCGCCCACCGCCGTCGCGACCACCGGGATACCGCAGCTCTCCGCCTCCATGATCGAGACCGGAACGCCCTCAGACTCACTGACATTTATGAAGATATCGACGGGGCTCTGCCGGTAATGCTCCAGGACGGCGGCGTTCGTGAGATACCCGGTGAACCGGTGGCTGACGTTCCCTGGCAGCGTTGCATCTGCATAGGCTTCCATCTCGGCCTGCAACGCCCCTCCCCCGATGTGCACCCACTCAAACTCCCGGTCGGGCTGCATACGTCCTGCTTCTGCAAGGCCCCGGACCAAGAGGTCGATGCGTTTTATCGGGATGATGTGGGAGCAGGAGACGACCCGAAAGACCCCATTGAGGGAGGAGGGCGTAAGGAACCCGGGATCTTCCGTACCAATCCGGGCTACCTGGAAGCGGGATGCGCACGAGGGGTACCGGGCTGACAGATACCTCTTCCCATGCTCCGAGACGGGGTAGATCCGGTCAAGGGAGCAGGCTCGGGTCTCCTCAAACGGCATGTAGGGCGGGGTGTAGCGTTCGGCGTAGAGGTCGTACCCGTGCGCCCGCGAAATGCACCGGATCTCCGGGAAATCCCTCTTAACCAATGCTGTACCGAGCGCGGTGCCGTCGAACCAGTAGGTATAAAGGAGCGTGCGAGCGGGATCGAGCATCCCCCTCTCGACCCTCCGTGCAACCCAGTCCCGGACTTCGAGCGCGATGCCGAGGTAGCCGAGGGCTTTGCGCATCCCGGCCGGGTGGAGCATGGACCGGTAGTTTTGCCGAAACTCGGCGTAGAACTCTGCTGATGCAAGCGATGAAAGGGTGAGGTGCAGGTAGTAGGCTGCCGTGCTCTCTTTCTGCGCATCGTACATGATGGAAGTCTCGGCCGAAATGTTCTCCGGGAGCGGCCTGTCGAGTCTCTCGCCGGGCGGGGGATAGAGGCGCGGGACAAGTGTGATAGTATCAAACACCGGGGAGAGGTGCGGGAGTTCCCGGTCGAGGAACGACTCCACAACCTTGCTGAAGGGGTAGGATGTAGTGAAGACAACCAGGTGATCGCCGTTCTCGTGGGCCATCGCCGTGGGTAAGGTGGCTGGAGCAGATAAGAGTTTTCAGTATTGGGCGAAGATTGCCTTCATGCGGCGATAGCGCTGGTACCACGGGGCTGGTATAAGTGTCATGAGTAAGTATGCGATCTTTCGTCGGCGGTGCAGTCTTGTCGGGCACCAGGCCAGGTTGGCCCGCACGAGGTCGGGACGCCCGGCCTGAATGTTCCGCGCTGCGGCCGGAGTTGTTTTGCGCAACGTACTCCAGCACGTCATCGAGCATCTCCCGAGGAATCAGCCCGCGTTCGACCGCACGCCGTGCTGAGGCGACGAAGGGGTTCTCGGGACGGGCTGGAGCCTTGTGCATGCCTTGTGGGCAATTTCGGTATGGTAGATCGCACCGAACCGCTGGGTGAACGCGATTGGATAGCTGAACACAATCCGGCCCCAGAAGTCCACATCCTCGCCCCACCAGAATCCTTCGGCAAATCCTCCCATTTCCTCCAGGACCAATCTTGGTATCGCCACTGAGGAGGCACTGACCGGCGGTTCGCCGAGGGTTGCCGACCGAAAGTAGTTCGGGAGCAACCCGCTCCAGGGAGCCGGAGGGAGCCGGAGGCACGGCGGCAATAGAGGCGGTTCGCACACCGCCGTCCGGGTTGTAGACTGCGTAGGCCGTCGCGTAAGCCCCAGCCCGGGGGTAACGCCTGCAGAGGTCGAGGACCGCCTCCAGAAAAGTTGGGTGCCATTCGTCGTCTGCATCCAGGAATGCTACGAGATCCACGTTTGCCTCCCGGATCCCCCGGTTCCGTGCAGCCGAGACGCCCTGGTTCTCCTGCACGATCAAGCGTATCCGGGTGTCTGCAAAGCGCTCGGCGATCGTCGCACCCTCATATCGGTCGACCCGTCGTCGATGACGATGGCCTCAAACTCCTGTTCGGTCTGAGCAAGCACCGACCGAACCGCTCGCTCGATAAATGGGGCCTTGTTGTAGAGGGGGATGACCACCGAGAAGATTGGTTTACCACCGCCTGCCAGATGCCCGCACCTCCCTTTGGCTAAAGAGGGGTGCGCCTGTGATGCCGGTTGCGCGCCCCCTATACACCGGGGCAGTTGATGGTAACTCCAGAAGGAATAATCTTTGCAATCACGGCTGCAGCCTGCCCATTACCAAAGAGCGGGAACTGGTCTCCCGCCGGAGCAAACTCACGAATCATCGAGATAATCCTCTCCCGCTCCGCCCCCACAAGTACGTTCCACCCGGCCTCAACCGTTTCGACCCACTCGGTGTTCTCCCGGAGGGTGATGCAGGGGACGCCGAGCATGTAGGCCTCCTTCTGGACCCCGCCTGAGTCGGTGAGGATCTTTTCCGCTTGCGCCATCAGGCGGAGCATGTCGAGGTAGCCGAGCGGTTCGATGACCCGGATGTTCTCCGGCATCTCCGCGAGGAGACCATACTCGCGGAGGAATTTCCGTGTCCGGGGATGGACCGGGAAGACGACCGATCTATCGGCCTCCCCGAGAGCACCGAGGATGGCGGCCATGTTCTCCGGGCTATCGGTGTTCGACGGCCGGTGGACGGTGGCAACGAGGTAGTCTCCTGGTTCGACCCCAACGTCCTCAAGAATCCGGGATCGCTCTTCCGCGATCGTGCGATTGTAGTTCATCGCGTCCACCATCACGTCCCCGACGAGGTGAACACCCTTCGTGATCCCTTCGGTCGCGAGGTTCGCGACCGCCGTTGCCGTCGGGCAGAAGAGGAGGTCCGATGCGTGGTCGGTGAGTACCCGGTTCACCTCCTCGGGCATACTGCGGTCGAAACTCCGGAGTCCCGCCTCGACGTGCGCCGCCGGGATATGGAGCTTTGCCGCCGCGAGCGCTCCCGCGAGGGTCGAGTTCGTGTCGCCGTAAACGAGAACCATATCTGGCTTCTCAATCTCAAGAACACCCTCGATAGCCCCGAGCATCGCCCCGGTCTGCCGTCCGTGGGTCCCGGAGCCGATGCCGAGGTTGTAATCGGGCCTCGGGATGCGGAGTTCCTCGAAGAAGACCTCCGACATGCCGTGATCGTAGTGCTGTCCGGTATGGACGAGGATCTCCTCGTGCTCCTTCCTGAGTTCCCGGGAGACGGGAGCGCACTTGATGAACTGCGGCCGGGCACCGACGATCGATACGATCTTCATGGTTACTGCTGAATAGGATGGCTGTTTTTGTCGCCGCGTCCGATGCCCTTGTAGACAAACCCCGCCCGGATGAACGCGTCCGGGTCGACGACGTTCCTGCCGTCGACAATGACCGGGTGCTCTTTCCCCGACAACTCCTTCGCCCGTATCGGATCGAGAGAGGCGTAGTGGTGGTGGCCAGTAAAGATGGTGATGACGTCCGCTCCCGCAAGGGTCTCCTCGAGATCGTGCGAGATCTCGATGCCTGGGTAACTCTCAACGAACGGATCGTGAACCTTGACCTCCGCGCCCGTCTCCTCCATCGCCGCAAGGTAGGGCTCCGATGGGGTGTTTCTGGTGTCGTCGGAGTTCTGGATGAACGCCCACCCGAGCAGCGCGACCTTCGCGCCCTTCGGGGACTTTCCCGCCCGCTCGAGCCCCTTGAGGGTCAGGTGGACCATGTGCCGGGGCATGAACTCATTGATAGTCCGTGCGACGCCAAAGATCGACTCTGCCCCGTGGGGGTACCAGAGGCTCGCACGCCCGAGGACCTGTGCTCCCCGCTCAAGGTGCCAGGAGTCTTTCGTGAGGCAGTGGCCGCCGACCCCGGCGCCCGGCCAGAGGATGGCACGAGTGATCCCCTCGCCCTTCAAGGAGTCGATCCCCGTACGGACATCGTAGACGTTGACGCCCATCGCCTCGCAGTGCAGCGCGAGCTGATTCACGGCCGCGATCTGGAGGTCGCGGAAGGCGTTCTCGGCGGTCTTCGTCACCTCGGCCGCGGTCGCTGTCATGGGGATGATCTTGCCTGTCGTCAGGACCGGGCGGTAGAGTTCGATCGCCCGCGCTGTCGAGACCTCGTCGATCCCGCCGACGATCCGATCGTGCTCCCGGATATTGCGGAGCAGCCTCCCGACCATCACCCGTTCGGGGGCATGGGCAAGTGCGAAATCCTCGCCAGCCACAAGCCCCGATTCCTCTTCGAGGATCTCACGGGCCATCCCGGCAGTCGTGCCGGGGGTGACGGTCGACTCGAGCACCACAAGCGTGCCTTCCGTGAGGTGCCTCCCTACCTGGCGGAGCCCCTCGATCAGGGCCGAGAAGTCGGGGATCAGATCTTTAGGGTCCTTAAACGGCGTCTGGATGGCGAGCGTTACCGCGTCGCACTCCGCAATCTCGGAGAAGTCCGGGGTGCACCGGAACTTTCCCGCACCGACGACCCTTCCGAGCAACTCCTCAAGCCCCGGCTCCTCGCCCTTGAGCGGCGACTCGCCGCGGTTCAGCATGGCTATCTTGTAACCGGAGGACGAGGAGTCGCGCTGGAACCCCCGGACGAACTCGAACTCCGACGCGTCTGCAAAGAGTACCGCAGCGGGAATGCCGACGTACCCCATGCCGACCACACCTATATTCCTGATCGGCCCTCTTCTATCAATGATCGACTGTAATTTGCTCTTCATTGTGAAAACCAACCTTCAGACCGCAAAACACCGTTTAACATCCTCGCAGATCTCCATGTTCAACAGTGCCTGTTCGGGGCTGACGGGGAACTCCCGTCCCTTGGCCACGCAATCGAGGAACGTCGAGAGTTCGAGTTTGAGCGGCTCCTGCTTGTTGACGAGCACCTTTTCGATGATGTTCTCTTGGACGTAGCGCTCGTCCTCAACCGCATACTGCCCGGGTTTTCTGTGGATGTAGATCTCCTGGGCCATGAAGTCGCCTTCAACGGTAAATTCTTCCTCCTCGATATAGATCATCCGGATCTTCTTTGAGGACTTCCTGCTTGCCGAGAGGTATACTGATGTCCCTCCGAATGCAAAGAGTGCGCTGCAGATGTCCTGATTCCCACTGCCGGCAAGGCGATATGCCCCGTTCGGGATGAGGACGTTACGCATGATGTCCACGTCATGGATCATCAGGTCCTCGACGACCGACGAACCGCTCACCCGCGAAGAGGCCGGGTTGTGCCGCTTCATCTCGATGTAGAGGGGGTTCCTGACGATCTTGTTGATCTCGGGGACGATCGGGTTGAACCGCTCGATATGTCCGACGCCGGCGACGAGGCCGTCGGGGATCTTCGCGATGAGCCGCCGGCTTTCCTCGACTGTCGCGCAGATGGGTTTTTCGATGAGCAGCGGCACCCCGGCTTCGAGAACCTGCTCCGCAACCCCAAAGTGGTAGGGTGTCGGGACGCAGACGCTCACCGCATCAACGTTTTTAAGCAGGCTCTCCAGGGTAGCCGAGGCCGTCGCCTCGAAGGCTCCGGCGAGGTCGCGGGCGGCCTTCTCATTGAGGTCGTACAGGTAGAGCGAATCCACCGCTTTCAGTTCCGAATACACGCGGGCATGGTTTCTGCCCATCATTCCGGTACCGATCACTCCTACATCCAAGATCTCACCGCCGATGGTATACGCGCTCTCCTGTGAGAGTAATACTATACATTGGCATCGCTCCGGTATGACGTTATCGTGATCCCCCTTCGCGAGACTGAAACATTCCGCCCCATTGTTCGTGCTGATTTTCCTGATTCGGTTCAAAACCAATATGGTTCTTCACGGCGAATGTCTTCCTGTGTTCCAGCCCTCCGGGTATCTTGCCCGCATCATGCGCATCAACCCAATCCAGCGCCAGAGCGTCATCAGCCTTGGTTCGACGCTGGTTCTCACCGCCATTGGGTTTCTTTCCACGATGTTCTTCGCCCACACGCTAGGTCCCGCGATACTGGGTGCGTACTTCCTTTTTGTCGCTTACTTCAGCGTCTTCAATCTTATCGGAGACGGGGGGTTCGGGGGCGCTGTGGTGAAACGGATCAGCGAGGGGGAAGACCAGAACGCTTACTTCACTGCGTTCATCCTCCTCCGGGTGATGCTGTTAGCCGTCTCGGTGGGCTTTCTCCTCATTGCACGGCCATATCTCGTCGACCTCACCTCATCCGGAGTCTTCCCCTGGTTGATCGTCGCACTGGTCGTCAGCGTCTTTACGAACATCGCCTCAAACAGTGTCTACGGCAGCGGGAAGGTCGGTGTTAACCAGATCGGTGGCCTGATCGAGAATCTGACCCGGGTGGTCATCCAGATCGTCGCGGTCGTCCTCGGTTACGGTGTCGCGGGCCTTGCCGGAGGATTTATTGCCGGGCTGCTTGCTTCGGGGCTCTTCAATTTCCGTTTCCTGGACCTCACGCCGGCACCGTTTGGCTGGTCTCATATCCGGAGCCTCTTTTCCTTCTCGTTCTGGATGTTCCTCAGCGCAGGCGGCTACCTCGTCTTCTCCTATGCCGACACCATCATGATCGGCTACTTCATGACCGAGGTCGATGTCGGCATCTATCGTGTGGCGCTCCAGCTCACATCGATCGCGACGTTCGTCACCATAGCACTCCATACCACTCTTTATCCGAAGATCAGTTACTGGGGGAAGAAAGACGCCCTCCCATCGGTGGAACCGGCGCTCGCCCGCGCCTTCACCTACTCGCTCCTGCTTGCAGTACCCGTCCTTGTTGGAGGCTGGCTCCTTGGCGAACGCCTCCTCTACTTCTTCTACGGGGAATCGTTCACCGTCGGGGCAGGAGCTCTTTCGGTACTCCTGCTCATGCAGGTGGCAAACGTCTTCGTATACCTCCAGACGATGTGTTTGAACGCCCTCAATCGGCCGCGCGACTCGTTCCGGGTGACGGCAGTTGCGGTCGCCGCGAACATCGGCTTGAACCTCCTCCTCATCCCGGCATACGGCATCATCGGAGCAGCAGCGGCCACGCTTGTCACCATGGTGCTGAACGCGGCGCTCGCCAACCGCGCCCTCTCCCGGAGCATCCGCGTGCGGATGGAGCCCTGGGCCGTGGGGCACATCGTTCTTGCCGCGCTCGTGATGGGTGCCGTCGTCGCGGCCTACTCGTTCGTAGTCCCGCTCACGAACGTCTTCGTCGTCCTCGGGGCGGTCGCGCTCGGCGGGGTGGTCTATCTCCTGGTTCTCCTCAAACTCGACCGGGGCATCCGCGACGAACTGAAGGAGTTGACCATGGGCCTCGGCCTCCCCTGGCCGCGTCTACTCTGAGGCCGATCGGGACTACCCGTCCTGTTAAAATACCTGGTGCGGCAATGTGTGACTATACCGGAGAAGAAGATGAAGAAAGAGGTTCGTGAACTGCAGCCGGGGGAGTTTCCGCTTGCAGAGGTGGTCTGGACGCACTACCGCGGCCAGAAGGCCGATCCGGCGCGGGAGAGGATATTCGGCGTCTTCGTCGACGGAGCCCTTGCAGCGACGGCCCGCTGCACGCGCCATCCCGGCGGCCTTGAGATGGACTGTGTCTTCACATTGGACGAGCACCGCGGACACGGATACGCCAGAGAAGCCGTGCAGATGCTCCTTGATGAATGCGGGTCCGAGACGATCTACATCCACTCGACCCTCCCCCTGATCGGGTTCTACGAGAGCCTCGGGTTCGAGCCCATCCCGGAGGCAAGACTGCCGACGAGCATCCGGGAGCGATTCCTCTTCTGCTTTGGAGAGATGGCGGGGTGCAACGTCGCTCCCATGATGCGGAACCCCGGGAGGAGATAGATCCCGGGCGCTCTGGATACTTTTATCCCGTTTTTACTGAGATCACGCGAGTGGTCTCGCGACCCCGGCACACCCGCCATACCCTACACGCTCGAGGGCTTATCCAGGGGTAAACCTGATGCACGATGAAGACCGATGAGGCCGCGCTGTCTGAGGGGGCCTGCACCGGTATGATAAGCATCGACTACATCATTCCTACCTGGAACAGCGAGTCAACGTTAGAACTTGCACTCTCTTCTATCCAGAGATACGGATCCCCGAACAGGATCATCGTCATCGACAAGCACTCTACGGATCGTACCGCGGCAATCGCCGGACAGTACGGCTGCGAGGTCATCCCGTCGGACAGGAGCCTCGGGGCGGCACGAAGGCTCGGGGCATGCGAGGCCCAAACAGACCTTGTCGCCTTCGTCGACTCCGACGTGGAGCTCCTTCCGGAGTGGGAAGAGGTCCTGCAGGCCTCGGCCGAAGGACGATATCCGGATGCAGGAGTGATCGGTGCGCTCTACGACGACGGCTATATCAGGCGGCCGACCGGGCCGATCTCGCTGCTCGGGGGCAACGGAGCATTCGGCTGTTGCGTGACGCGCCGAAAATGCGTGGTGGCGTGCACGGCTCTCGATGGTCTCTCAAGCGGGGAAGACGCTCTTTATGCCGAGTATCTGGCCGGAAAAAACCTGCGATGGTATATCCTGCCTGTCTTTGTGAACCACCATCATGAGCTCGGGAACGTCTCTGAGGCGATGCGGTGGCGGTGGCTGGGGGCAGGCCTCAGGCAGCGGAAAGGGTTCCGGCCCTCGATATGCAAGTCCGTCCTCGGCGGCGCAGTCGTCGGGCTCCCCATGAACGGCCTGGACCTCTCCTACCGGAAGAACCTCATCCTGCGGCTGAACTATTTTATCGGGTATATGTTCCCGGAGAGGTACTTCGAGGTCGATAGGGAGAAGAGATAGTTCTGACCGCGTCCCGGGCAGGTTGTCCGGGAGAGACTTCCGCTCACCTACACCGGTCACACAACTGCAGACAGTTGGCCGCCGGATGGCCCGTTGCACCTGAATTTTCGCCCACTGTGTGGCCTCACGCGAAGAACGACGCTTCGTCAGAAGCGGAGTTGGAGCACCGTAGGTGCGACCTGCGAGCGAAGCGAGCTTGAGCATCGCAGGAACGACGGGCTGATGGGTGCGACTACCCGTAGGGCAGGAGTTTGAGCACCGATTGGTGCGAATCCGGAGTTCGAGCGCCGGCAGGTGCGAGTTGCGAGCCGCAAAGGGGACCAAAATACCCACCTACCCTACTTCGCGTTCTTCGCGGCTTCGCGTGAGTTTATCGATTCGGATAAGGGTACAACCTCACGCGAAGAGCGCGAAGCCGCGAAGTGTGACCTCCCCGGAGGGGAAGGAGTTCGAGCACCGTCAGGTGAGCAACGGGCTGTCACTGACAATCAACAGATCTTCGCGTGAGTTGGCCGTTCTCCATGTGCCAACAGAATAAGACGAACTGATGCCCTAGTGCTCGATCTGTTTGATATGCTCGATGGCGTTCTCCGCGAGTTTCTCCCGCCCCTGCAGCTCGGCGACGTCCCGGATCGCCTCGAGCATGTGGACGGAGTCTTCGAGAAAACTCAGG
>JASGMC010000008.1 GCA_030156625.1 Methanoculleus sp. | reverse complement strand
CTTGCCGATGGCGGCGGTGGTGTTGCCGACGGCGTCGAGCGTGTCGGTGATCTCGCGGACTTCGGGTTTCTGGTGGGACATCTCGGCGATACCGCCGGCGTTGTCGGCGACCGGGCCGTAAGCGTCGACGGAGAGGGAGATCCCGAGCGTCGCGAGCATGCCGACGGCGGCGATGGCAATACCGAAGAGTCCGGCGACCTGGTAGGCGATGAAGATCGCGGCGGAGATGATCAGGACCGGCCAGATGGTGCTCTCCATCCCCTTTGCAAACCCGGTGATGATGGTGGTCGCGGCCCCGGTCTCGGTCGACTTGACGATGGCCTGCGTCGGGCTCCGGTCAAAGGAGGTGTAGAACTCGGTGATCAGGCCGATGGCGAACCCTGCGACGAGACCGGCGACGGCCGCGTAAAATACGCCGATGTACTCCGCCCCGAGAAGCCGGGTCACCAGGAAGTAGGTGGCGGCGACCGTCACGGCCATCGCGGCCAGGAGACCCTTGTTGAAGGCCATGTGGATGGCGCTGCTCTCGGTCTTGTTCGTCCGCACAAAGAGCGAACCGATGATGGACGCGACGATGCCGACGGCGGCGATGAGCATCGGGAGGACGATCACGTTCATGACGGCGGCGTTCGGGAATTGCGTGGCCGCGACGGCAACGCCGAGAACCATCGCCGCGATGATCGAGCCGACGTAGGATTCGTAGAGGTCGGCGCCCATGCCGGCGACGTCGCCGACGTTGTCGCCGACGTTGTCGGCGATGACGGCCGGGTTACGGGGGTCGTCCTCGGGGATGCCCGCCTCGACCTTGCCGACGAGGTCGGCCCCGACGTCCGCGGCCTTGGTGAAGATACCGCCGCCGACACGGGCGAAGAGGGCGATCGAACTTGCCCCGAGACCGAACCCGGTCACGATGGTGAGGACCTCGGCCTGGGGAAGCCCGGTTACGGTGCTGATGACCACATACGCGACCGAAAGCCCGAGAAGCCCGAGCCCGACCACGGCCATGCCCATGACCGAACCGCTCGCGAACGAGACTTTGAACGCATCCGCGATCCCGCGCCGTGCGGCGTTCGTCGTCCGGACGTTTGCGGCCGTGGCGGTGAACATGCCGATGTAGCCGGCGGTCGCCGAGAGCGCCGCACCGAGCACGAAACAGGCGGCGCTAAGCGGGTTAATCCAGATAGCAAGGACGACGGCAAGTACGACGACGAATATTGCTATGGCACGATACTGTCTGTTCAGGTAGACCATTGCCCCCGTGTGGATGGCGGCAGCGATCTTCTGCATCAGTTCAGTACCCGTCCCCTCCCGCCGGATACTCATGAACGAGTATCCTGCGAACAGGAGAGCAAGGATGGCACCTATGGGTGCCAGATACACAAGATCCATCTCTTTGCATTCCTCCGATTGAGTACCATATACAGAGGAATTCAACATTTTTAAATATGCGGAAAAGATCCGGGGGATCTGATGGAAATTTAACTAAAATCCAGCACTTCCGGCTGGAGTGTCTGGAGGTCGACGACGAACGCCCGTGCAGGAGTGGGGTGAATGTTCATCTGTTTCTGAAACGCCGTCTGAGCCTGCCAGGTGCCGGTGTTCACCCCGAGAACGCCCCGGTAGCGGGTGACGCCGCAGATGTGGACGTGCCCCGTGAGGAGGATCTCGGGGAGCGGGTCGATGACGAGCCGGTCGTTCTTCATCGCGGCTATCGGCGTCCGCATGCCGTAGGGAGAGGCAAGCAGCCGGCGTTTGAGCATCTCGTCCATGATCTCGCCGGGCCGTTCGTAGCTCGCTCCCGGGATGAGCCCGATCATGTCGTCGATCGACCGGCCGTGGTACATCAGGACCCGGACGCCCTGGAGGTTTAAGAGGCAGGGGTTCTCGACGAGAGTGCAGTTTGCCGGGAATTTCGCGGTGAACTCCGGTGGGATCGCGGGCTGCGGCTCGGCCATCCTGACGACGTCGTGGTTCCCCGGGGCGGCGACGATCCGGATCCGGGAGGGCAGGTCCCGGAGCATCTCCGCAAAGACGTCGTACTGCTCGTAGATGTTCTTGATCGTCAGCTCGTTATCCTGTCCGGGGTAGATACCGATACCGTCGACGAGGTCGCCCGCGATCAGGAGGTAGCCGGCATCCGAGTCCTGGAGCCAGTCGGCAAACCGGTTCCATCCCTCTTCGAGGAAGGTGTCGCTCCCGACGTGCACGTCGGAGATCAGGACCGCTTTGCCCGGCCGGTCGCTCTTGAACGGGGCGTTGTTGATGGGGACGTCGGGGCGAAAGAGCTGTTCGGCGAAGATGAGCCCCCCGTCGTTTGAGAGTTTTCCTTTGACCCCGAGCACCTCGTCGGGGAGGATCCGCTCCGCCTCCGCAAACGAGTCGTCCTTCCCTTTATTGAAGAGCACCCGGATGGCCCCGGTGGGGTCCTCCACCTCGACGAGCCGGTGCCCTTTGGCGGTCGTCCGCACGTCGGCCACCATCCCGATGACGCTGCACTCCTCGTCGCGGTAGCGGTGGGGGGATTTCGCCAGCGCCTCGATCGGCATCACGTTCATCCGGCTCCGGATCATCGAGGAGAGGCTGTTATAGCGGTCGCGGAAGTAGTGGACGGCGTCCTCGTGGCCGCTGACGCTCCCCGTGGTCCCGGCGCTCCCCGTGATCACCTCGAGTTCCGGGTCGACGAGGAACCGGGTCCCGTCCCGGACCTTCTTCAAGCCCGGGATATGCTCGGCGGAGACGACCAGGGTGCCGCCGGGGACCCCCGCCGCGATCCGGTCGATGAGCGTCGGGTCGTTCTGCTCCCGGATGTAACTCACCACGTCGGGATGGACCTGATGCTTCAGCTCAAGGAACCGGCGTACGATCTCGGTGTTGGCGAGCATGGACTTCATGTTATTCTCCCCGGGGCAATATGGGTTTATCTTTTTCACGCTCCGTCCCCGGTCCGGGACATCCGGGGAACCTATGTATATGAAGGATAGCAATCTCTTTAGAACAGATGTCGGATACCACCTGGCTGCAGCGTGCAGTATCGACCATGCGAGCGTTCCGGGAGAGCGACCGCCCGATCGTCTCGCTCGCCCGTGACCTCCTCTGGGTCGCCGCGGTCGTGGGGGGCATCGCCCTTGTTCTCTACCTCTTCGCGGGCACCTGGCCGGCGGTGGTCACGATCGAGTCGGAGAGCATGGTCCCGAACATGAACGTCGGCGACCTGGTGCTCGTCGTCGACGAGGACCGGTTCGGCGGGTTGACGACCTGGGCCGAAGGGCAGCGGACGGGTCAATCGTCCTTCGGAAACTACGGCGACGTGATCGTCTACCGCCCGAACGGCGCCGACTCCGTCCACCCGATCATCCATCGGGCGATAACCTACGTCGATACCGCCGCCGTGGAGGAGTCGGGACTCGGGGCTTACTACGATGACCCGCACGGCGGCTACATCACCAGGGGGGATAACAACCCCTACACCGACCAGCCGAACCTCCGGATCTCCGGCATCGGGGTGATCGAGCCGGTGAAGAAGGAGTGGATCGTCGGCAAAGCCCTCGTCGCGGTGCCGCTCATCGGCTACCTGCCCCTGCACCTTGCCGAGTTCGCCGTCGTCGTCATCTTCCTCATCCTCATCCACGACTTCGTCCTTGCACGGCGCAAAGAGAAAGAGGAATAAGTCCAGAATTACAAAAGAGTTGTCTAAGATGCCGCAAACGCTGCACGACCTGCTCGATGATACACTCGCCGGTCACCGGCTCACGGAGGAGGAGGCCGTCCGTCTCCTCTCGACGCGCGACCGGGGCGTCCTTGAGATCGCCGCCGCCGCAGATGAACTCCGCGAGCGGAAGGTAGGGGATGCCGTCACCTACGTCCGCAACCAGAACATCCACGTCACCAACATCTGCAAGAACCTCTGCGGGTTCTGCGGATTCGGGCGCCGGGCGGACGATCCTGAGGCGTTCTGCGACGGGAGGGACGCTATCCGGGAAAAGGCGCGCCAGGCCGCGGCCCGGAACGTCACCGAGATATGCCTCCTCTCCGGCGTCCACCCGGACTACACCCTCGACTCCTACGTCGACCTCATCTCCTGCGTACGGGAGGTGGCGCCCGGCGTGGACATCCATACGGCGAGCCCGGACGAGATCGCCTGGGCGGCGAAACGAAGCGGTCTTTCGACAACGGAGGCGATCGATCGCCTGCTTGATGCGGGTCTCGGCACCCTGCAGGGGACCGCGGCCGAGATCCTGGTCGACGACGTCCGGCGGGTGATCTGCCCGAACAAGTGCGACACGGCGACGTGGGTCCGGATCATCAGGGAGGCGCATGGTCTCGGCCTCCGCTCGACGGCGACGATCATGTACGGTTCCTGCGAGAGCGAGGCGGACCGGGTCCGGCACCTCGGCATCCTCCGCGAGATCCAGGACGAGACCGGCGGATTTACGGAACTGGTTCCGCTCTCCTTTCTCCACGAGAACACCGCCATCTACCGAAAAGGCCTCGCGCCTGCGGGCGCCACCGGCCGCGAGGACCTCCTGCTCTTTGCGGTCGCGCGTCTCTTCCTGGACAACTTCGACCACATCCAGATCTCCTGGGGCAAGGTCGGGACGAAGACGGCGCAGCTCGGGCTTCTTGCAGGCGGCGACGACCTCGGCGGGACGATGTTCTGCGACGACGTCAGCACGGATGCCGGCGGCGAGGGCGCCGACTACCTGGACCCGGCGGAGATGCGGCGGATCGCCGAAGATCTCGGCCGGACGCTCCGGCAGCGGACGACGACCTACGAATTGGTATAACCAGCCTGGATAGGCCGCGTCACATCCGGTTCAGGGCCTCCCTCCCCGGCATACCGATCTCGACGCGGCGCTGCACCGCCGGGAGGTTTGCCGCCCTCACCTCGGCATCCATCAGGTCGTCGAGGCTGTCGAGCGTGGACTCTTCTGAGACGCCGACAATCGCCGCGGGAACCCCGGCGTTTGCCAGCGCCTCGATATCGAACCCGTCGGTTCCGATCATCCCCTCGTCGGTCACCCAGGCCATCAGGCTGGTGCTCTCGCCGATCGGTATGACGTATCCGTATGCGTCCTTGTAGCTCAGTCGCGTCCGCTGGTGGCACAGGATCTGTTCAGCCATGGTCGGTGGAGTACCCCCGGGAACTGATAAGTGTATGCACCACCATCGGGCGCGCCCGAAGGTTCTTGTCCTGCCCGTGCCAGATCAACGTATCGCATCAGGGATGAGGTGCATGACGCCGCCACTGCGACAGGTGCTCAAAGACGTGCTCGCCGGCCACCGGCTCACGGAGGAGGAGGCCGTCCGCCTCCTTTCGACGCGCGACCGGGGGGTCTGGGAGATCGCCGCCGCCGCGGACGAACTTCGCGAGCAAAAGGTAGGAGATGTCGTCACCTACGTCCGCAACCAGAACATCAACGTCACCAACCTCTGCGTGAACGCCTGCGGATTCTGCGGGTTCTCCCGGAAACCGGGCGACGCCGACACCTTCTTTTACGGCGAGGCCACGGTGCGGGAGAAGGCACGGCAGGCGCATGAGCGCAGCGTGACCGAGGTCTGTACGGTGAGCGCCCTCCACCCGGAGTTCGACGCCCAATCATACGTCGACGTCTATGCCTGGATACGGGACGAGGCTCCCGGGATCTATATCCACGCGAGCAACCCGATGGAGGTGGCCTATGCCGCGCAAAAGAGCGGTCTCTCCACCCGTGAAGTGCTCATCGAGATGCAGGCCGCAGGACTCGGAACCCTCTGCGGGACTGCGGCGGAGATCCTGGTGGACGATGTTCGTGCTGTGATCTGTCCTGACAAGATCGACACGGCGACCTGGGTCCGGATCATCAAGGAGGCGCACCGTCTCGGCATCCGGTCGACAGCGACGATCATGTTCGGCCACTGCGAGAGCGAGGCGGACCGCGCCCGGCATCTTAGCGTCCTCCGCGAGATCCAGGACGAGACCGGGGGGTTCACCGAGTTCGTCCCCCTCTCGTTCATCCACAAAAATACTCCCCTCTACCGCGCGGGGCTCGCCCGGCCCGGGGCGACCGGCAGGGAGGATCTCCTGATGTTTGCGGTATCAAGGCTCTTTCTGGACAACTTCGATCACATCCAGGCCTCCTGGGTGAAGCTGGGGACGAAGATGGCGGGGATGGCGCTTCTCTCGGGCGCAGACGACCTTGGAGGAACGCTCTTTGAAGAGAGCATCTCCCGGGAGGCGGGCGCCCGGGACACCGATTACCTGGATCCGGCCGAGATGCGGCGGATAGCCGCGGACCTCGGTCGGACGCTCCGGCAGCGGACAACGATCTACACTCTCCTTCCCGGCTGATCTTCGGGAAGGGCCGGATCGATTTGCCCGGATCCACAACGTCTCTGGATAATTATAAATATCCAAAAATAGATTGTGGCTCCTCATCGCCGGCCTGATGCCGGCGATTGGGAGGAGAATGGTATATGTTAGGCGGTGGCCTTGTTGGTCTTGCAATCCTCTTCTTCGTACTGGCGCTTATCTTCGCCATACTCGGGGCACGGGGCGTTGCAGGGATGTCGATGTCGATCGCGAAGTGGCTGGTCATCATCTTCATAATCCTCGCGATAATATCGTTGCTGCTCTGACGGCAGCCGGGCGGGGGAGATAGCGGGCAGCCGGCAGAGGGATACCCCGCCCTTCCCTGAGGCACGCTGCTCGCGAAGGCTGAGAGGAACGTGGCCCTGAGAGGGGGTCACTGGAATTGTGCGGGGATCCCGGTTATCAGTCCTCCGGCCGGAGGTACCTGACGATCGTATCCGCAACCGCCGCGGCCTTCTTCATCGCCTGCTCGTCTTTGCGGATATCTCCCGGCGCATAGCCCCTGCCGCAGACGTAACCGAGGTACGAGAACTCGTGGGCGTTCAAGAACCCTTCAATGGTCTCGAGGGAGCGCTCGCCCCCACGATCGGCGCAGACGGCGACGGCGACGGCTCCCCTCCCAGAAAGCCTCCTGTCGTGGAAGAGGGAGTAGGTCCGGTCGATCAGGTTCTTCGTCTGGCCGTTGAGGTCGTAGTAGTAGGTCGGGGCGCCGAGGACCAGCACCTCGCAGTCGATCATCTTCTCCGCCACACTGCTCCAGTCGTCAACCTCCGTTACGCACCACTTCGCCTCCCGGCAGGCTTCGCAGCCTGTGCAGGGCCGGATATCCATATCGGCAAGCGAGAGATACTCGGTCTCGATGCCCGCCTCCCGCACCCGGTCGAGGATGGTGGTGACCAGCAGCGCGGTGTTGCCGTTCTTGCGCATGCTTCCGGAGATACCGAGAACATTCATACCCTATGCTCGCTCGCCTCGTTCTTGATTCTTGTGATCCGGGCATCCAGATCCAGGCTCCGGAATGCCGCGAGGATCTCCGGGACCGGGTCGCCGGAACGGTGGAAGAGGTGCGAAGGGCAGGCGCAGTCGCTGCACCCGAACCCGGGGACGGACGCCCCGCCGACGGCGCGGGCGAGGTCGCATTCGCAGTCCCGGTCTGTCGCGGCGGTGACGACGGCGGCAGGGGCGAAGTGCGGGTCGAGGAGGAGGTAGTCGATGTGCCACCGGGGAGGACGGTCGCGACGGAGGGCGAGCCTCACGTGCCGCCCGGCCCGGGCAAGGCCGCCGCTCCCCCGGGCGGAGCCCACGTAGATGTGCCGACCCGGCGCGAACTCCCTTGCCCCGAGGGCGCCGACGCGGACGGCGCAATTGGAGTTTTCGAGGATCAGGGCGTAGATTCCTTTATCCATAGAACCGGAGCGCCTCCCGGGCAGCCGCGATATGTCTACCGCCGCCGCGGGCGACCGGCTCGCCGTGCCCGGGGTAGAGGCCCTCGACGGCGAGCGTGCTGAGGCGCTCGATGGATGCCGCGAGTGTCGTCCGGTCCCCGCCTGGAAAATCGTACCGGCCGAAGGACCCGCCCGTAAAGACGGTGTCCCCCGAGAAGAGCAGTTTTGCCTCCGGGTCATAGAGGCAGATCCCGCCCGGCGTGTGTCCCGGGGTGTGGATCACGCGGAGGTCACCGATGCGGTCGCCATCATGGAGGACGGTGTCGGGGACGACGCCGGGTGCCCGGCCCCCGAAGTGCATCGCGAGGCTTCTTGCGTCGTCGACGAGGCCGGGCGCGTCGGCTTCGTGGATGCAGACGGCGGGGTCATCGCAGAGCCGGGCGATCTCCCTGATATGGGCTATGTGGTCGTAGTGGGCGTGGGTGAGGACGATCGTCTCGATCGTTCCGGCGTACGGCTCCACCGCCATCGGGAGAACGCCCGCGTCGATAAGGACGTTTCCGTAAACGAACGAATTGGCGTAGGTCGCGTCGCTCGCGATCCACCTGACTGGCATGCAGACTAATATGGCTTCCGGGCAAATGGTTCTTATGCATACGCTGATCTCCGCGTGCCTGCGCGGGGTTCCCCCTGAGGTGGAGACGATCGCCCGGGAAGAGGATCTCGCCCCCCACGCCGCCGCGCGGGCCGTCGCCCGCGGCCGGATTGTCATTCCAGCAAACCCGAAGAGGCCGCACCGGCTCTGCGCCATCGGGGAGGGCTGCAGGGTGCGGGTCAACGTGAACGTCGGGACGTCGGGAACCCGGTGCGACGAGGACCTCGAGGTCGAGAAGGCGAAGGCGGCCCTCCGGGAGGGTGCGGACGCGCTGATGGACCTCTCGACCGGCGGCGATCTCCCCCGCATCCGGCAGAGAATCCTCGAGCTCGATGCGCCCGTCGGGACGGTCCCGGTTTACGAGGCGGTCCGGCGGGCGGGGGCTGCCGCGGACGTCGACGCCGACCTGCTGTTCAAGGTTATCCGGGAGCACTGCCGGCAGGGCGTGGACTTCCTGACCCTGCACTGCGGCGTGAACCGCGACGCCCTCGCGTCGCTCCAGGCCGACCCGCGGACGATGGGCGTCGTCTCCCGGGGCGGGGCCTTCCACGTGGCGATGATGGCCGCGACCGGCGAAGAGAACCCGCTCTATGCCGAGTACGACTACCTGCTCGAGATCCTCGCGGAGCACGACGTGGTCGTGAGCCTCGGCGACGGGATGCGCCCGGGCGCGCTCGTGGACGCCGGCCGCCTCGCGAAGACGACTGAGTACCTGACGCTCGGGCACCTGGCGAAGAGGGCGCTCGCCGCCGGGGTGCAACGGATGATCGAGGGGCCGGGACATATCCCGGCCGACCAGATCGGCTACAATGTCCGGATGCTCAAGGAACTGACCGACGGTGCTCCGCTCTACCTGCTCGGCCCGCTCGTGACCGATGTGGCGCCGGGCTACGACCACGTCGTGGGGGCGATCGGCGGCGTGATCGCCTGCATGCACGGCGCCGACTTCCTCTGCATGGTCTCGCCGAGCGAACACCTGGCGCTGCCGGACCTCCGCGACATCGTGGAGGGGACCAGGGTGGCGAGGATCGCTGCGCACGTCGGGAGCCTCTCCCGCGCCGCGGCGAAGACGAAGAACCGCGAGATCCGGATGGCGGAGGCGCGCCGGGCGCTCGACTGGGATAAACAGTTCGAGGCGGCGCTCGTCCCGGAGGAGGCCCGGCGCATCCACGAGCGCGACGGGGAGATCGAGACCTGCTCGATGTGCGGCGACCTCTGCGCGGTTAAGATGGTGCGGGATATCCTCAAGGCGCCGCCGGAAGAGCGGATGGAGCCGTGAAGAGTAATCTCCGCTTCATGCCCCTCCCCTTGCGGACGGGCGAAAAAAGTTCCGTCAGGCGCGCCCTGCGTTGAGGATCCGGAGCGCGAGCAGGGCGGCGTTCTCACCGTTATCCACGCCGACGCACGCGACCGGGACGCCTCTCGGCATCTGGGCGATCGAGAGGAGGGCGTCGAGACCCATCAGTTTCCCGCTCACCGGGACCCCGATCACCGGCCGCTGTGTCTTCGAGGCGACAACCCCCGGGAGGGCCGCCGAGAGCCCGGCGATCGCGATGAAGACCCGGGCATCACTCCCCTTCACGTACTCGTCCAGCTTCTCCGGGTCACGGTGCGCCGAGATCACCCGGTAGTCGTAGGACACGCCGTGTTCCTTTAAGGTCGCAAACACCTTCTCCGCGACGGGGCCGTCCGAGGCGGAACCGCAGATCACCGCGACGTCAACCATAGCTCACTTCAGTATGCCCCTGCATCGTTTTCTCCCTGTCGGTATTGCACGGTGGAGAAGTTGATATGAAACCACATCCAAGTTCCTTGCAGGAACAGCGTCTCTCCTCGGCGAGACGATATGGACTGATCTCTCATGGAACACGAACCACTCCTGATGATCCCCGGTCCGGTACCCGTACCGCAGCGGGTACGAGCCGCCATGACGCGGCAGGCCATCAACCACCGCGGCCCCGAGTTCGGGGCTGCGTATGCGGACTGTGTCCGAACCTTAAAGGCCCTGTTCGGCACCGAGAATGAACTCTATATTATCAGCGGCTCGGGAAGCGCCGGCATGGAGGCCGGCGTCGCGAACTTTGCGCGGGACAAACGAATCGTCTCGCTCGTAAACGGCAAGTTCGGCGACCGCTTCGCGAAGATCGGCGGGCGTTACGGCACCGTCACCGTCCTTGAGTCCGAGTGGGGAACCCCGCTCGATCTCGCGGCCCTTGAGCGCGAACTCGAGGCCGGGGCCGAGGTCGTCACCATGGTCCACAACGAGACGAGCGCCGGGATCAAGAACCCCGCGCCCGAGGTCGGAAAACTTGCCCGGAAGCACGACGCCCTCTTCATCATGGACGGGGTCACCTCCATCGGCGGCGACGACGTCCGGATGGACGAATGGGGTGTCGATATCGCCGTCGTCGGCTCGCAAAAGTGCCTCGCGGCTCCCGCGGGCCTCGCGGCCATCGCCGTCGGCGAACGGGCCTGGGACCGGATCTCGGAGAAGCGGCCGTTCTACCTCGATATGGCCGCCTACAGGAAGAGCGGGAGCGGCACCCCGATGGAGACTCCCTACACCCCGGCGGTCCCGCTCTTCCTCGCGCTGCACGAGGCGTGCAAAATGATCGAGGAGGAGGGCGTTCCTGCCCGGATCGCCCGCCACCGCCGGATGGCGGACTCCGTCCGCGCCGCAGCAAAGGGATGGGGTGTCGACCTCTTCCCGACACTGGACGCACATCACGCCTACTCGAACACCGCCACCGCCATGCGGCTCCCCGATGGCATCACCGACAAGGATCTCCGGGGAACCGTCAAGCAGTTCGGCATCGAGATTGCCGGCGGCCAGGACCACCTCAAGGGCAAGATCTTCCGGATCGGCACCATGGGCGGCGTCGGGGCGCAGGAGATCCTCGCCACCCTCGCGGCCGTCCAGTTCGCCCTCAGGAAGTTCGGGTTTGAGGCCGGCGACGGCGTCGAGGCAGCCGCCGGGGTGCTTCTCGGATGAAGATCGGGATCGCCGACACCACGTTTGCCCGGATAGACATGGGCGGGATCGCCATCGACGAGATCCGCAAGCACGCGAGCGTGGGGCTGGAACGCTACGTCGTCCCCGGGATCAAGGACCTCCCGGTGGCGTGCAAGAAGCTGATCGAGGAGCGGGGGTGCGACCTCGTGATGGCGCTCGGGATGCCCGGAGGGGCGGAGAAGGACAGGGTCTGCGCCCACGAGGCCTCCCAGGGCCTCATCCTCTGCCAGCTGATGACGAACAAGCACATCATCGAGGTCTTCGTCCACGAAGACGAGGCGAAAGACGCAAAGGAGCTCGCCTGGCTGATGGAGCAGCGGACGAGAGAGCACGCGGTAAACGCCGTCCGGCTCGCGCTCCGCCCGAAGGATCTCGAGAAACTCGCCGGGACCGGCCAGCGGCAGGGCTTCGAGGACGTCGGGCCCGCACGCCCCTGACGCAAAAAGTGAGGATTATCAACAACCGGTGCGAGTAGTACCTCAGGAAGGATTGAAAATGACGGTAAAACTTGGATTCGTCGTCGCGGAGTTCAACCGCGACATTACCTACATGATGGAGATCGAGGCCCGGGAGCACGCCGGTTTCCTCGACGCGGAAGTTGCCGATACGATCTACGTCCCCGGCGCCTACGACATGCCGCTTGCGATCAAGAAGTTGCTCGGACGCGGTGAGATCGACGCGGTCGTCACCATCGGGTGCGTCATCGAGGGTGCCACCCAGCACGACGAGATCGTCGTCCAGCACGCGGCGCGTAAGATCATCGACCTCTCCCTTGAATTCGGAAAGCCCGTCGCTCTCGGCATCTCCGGACCGGGGATGACCCGGATGGAAGCGACCGAGCGCATCGATTACGCGAAGCGCGCCGTCGAATCGGCCGTGAAGATGGTCCAGCGATTGGGATGAGAAGCCTCTCGGAGAAGGTTGCGGCCATCGCCCCTTCCGCGACGATCGAGATCTCGAACGCCGCAAAGCGGATGGCGCAGGAGGGGGTCGACGTCATCAGCCTCTCCATCGGGGAACCGGACTTCGATACCCCGGCCCACATCAAGGACGCCTGCATCGAAGCCCTCCGCCGCGGGGAGACACATTACGCCCCGAGCGCCGGTATTCCGGCACTGACGGGCGCGATCGCGGGGAAGATCTCCCGGGAGAACGGGTTTGCCGCAGAGCAGGACGAGGTGATCGTCACCTGCGGGGCGAAAGACGCCATCTACGAGGCGATGGAGGCCGTGCTGAACCCGGGCGACGAGGCGCTCATCCTCGATCCGGCGTGGGTCTCCTACGAACCCTGCGTACGGTTCGCAGGCGGCTCCGTCCGGCACCACCCCCTCTCCGTCGGGACTTTCCAGGTCGACGACACCCTTCTTGAGGCCGTCGGCCCCCGGACGAAGATGATCGTGGTCAACTCCCCCTCGAACCCTTCCGGCGCGGTGCTCGATTGGGGCTCGCTCCAGCTCATCGCCGACATCTGCCGTGACCACGACCTTTTCGCGCTCTCCGATGAGATCTACGAGAAGTTGGTCTACGGGAAGGAACACATCTCTCTCGCCTCCCTCGACGGCATGGCGGAGCGGACGATCACCGTCAACGGGTTCTCGAAGGCCTACGCGATGACCGGGTGGCGGATCGGCTACGCGGTCGCTCCCCGGCCGATCATCCGGCAGATGGAGAAGGTGCAGCAGCACACCATATCGCACCCGACGACGTTTGCTATGTTCGGCGCCCTCGCCGCGCTCCAGGGCAGTCAGGACTGCGTCGAAGCGATGCGCCGCGAGTTCGAGCGCCGGCGCGATTATCTCATCCCGGCGCTCCGCGACCTCGGCTACGCAACCGCCCCGGCGGACGGCGCTTTCTACGCCTACGTGAAGGTCGACGGCGACGATATGGCGATTGCCCGGTCATGGCTCCGGGATGCCCATGTGGCGGTCACCCCGGGAACCGCGTTTCACTCCCCCGGCTGGCTCCGCGTCTCCTACGCGACCTCGATGGAGAACCTCGAGGAAGCGGTCGGGCGGATTGCGCGGGTTTAAACCCGCTCCCTTTTCCTCAAATCCGGTTCCGCAACCCGGGTCCGTTCCGGCAGCCGCTGCGCCCTCTCGTAATATGTTGCCGCCTCGCCGGGACGGTCGAGATAGACGAGCGCCATTGCTTTTCCTTTGAGCGCTTCGGCGTCGTCGGGGTTGACGGCGAGCGCCCGGTCGTAGCAGTCAAGGGCTTCCTCGCAGCGTTCCAGGATCACGAGAGCGTTCCCTTTCGTGCTCCAGACCTCGGTTCTCGCAGGATCGATCTCAAGCGCATGGGTGTAGCAGGTTACGGCTTCGCCGTACCGGCCGAGGATGAAGAGCGCAAGGCCTTTGTTGTACCAGGCATCCGCGTTCTCCGGGTGGGCCCGGAGCTCCTGGTCGTAGCAGACGAGCGCCTTGTCGTAATGCGAGAGAACGGAGAGAACGCTTGCTTTGTTGTTCCAGACCCGGCGGTTCTCCGGGTCGATCTCGAGCGCCCGCTCGTAGCAGACGAGCGCTTCTTCGTAGCGTTCGAGGTGGTAGAGTGCGTTGCCGTAGTTGTTCCAGGCGACAACGTTCCCCGGGGCCGCACGGACCGCGGCCTGGTAGCAGGGGACTGCCGCTGCGTAGTTCCGGGCGGCGTAGTAACTCTCGCCCCGGTAGTAGCAGGCGTCCGTGTGGTCGGGCCGGATCCTGAGCGCCTGGTCGAAACACTCCAGCGCCTCCCCGTAGCGCTTCAGGACAAAGAAGAGGAGGCCCTTCTGGTGCCAGATCTCCGCATCGACAGCGTTCTCCCTGAGCGCCCGGTCGAAGCAGGCGAGCGAGAGGTCGTAACGTTTCAGTTTCTTCAGCACTATGGCTTTCTGGAACCAGATCCCGGGGTGTTCGGGGTTGATCCGGAATGCCCGGTCGTAGCAGTCGAGCGCCTCCTCGTAGCGCTCCAGGTTCTGCAGCGCCCGGCCCCGGTTGTACCAGGCACTGGCGTCGTCGGGACGGAGGGCGAGCGCCCGGTCGAAGCAGGCGACGGCCTCGTCATGGCGCTGAAGTGCCGAAAGCGTGCATCCCCGGGTGTACCAGGTGTCGGCGTGGTTCGGGTTGATGGCGACGGCCCGGTCATAGGAGGCGAGCGCCTCCTCGTAGCGGGAGAGGAGGATCTGGATCGTTCCCCTGGCGTACCAGGCGTTTGCGTTCTCGGGATCGAGCGCGATGACCCGGTCGTAGCACTCGATCGCCGCATCGTACCGGCGCTCGGCAGCAAGCGCCGTTCCGCGGGCGAGCCAGGCATCGATCCGGCCCGGCTCAAGCGTGACGACCCGGTCGTAGCAGGCAATCGCGTCGGGGTTTCGGCCGATCTTTCGGAAGGCGTGGCCCCGGATGAGCCATGCGCTCGTGGAGTCCGGCGCGAGTTTCACCGCCTGCCCGCAGGAACCGGCCGCCTCCCGGTACTCCCCAAGGTCGTAGAGCACCTGCCCCCGGGCGTGCCAGAAGTCTGCCGAGGTCGGATCGATCCTGAGCGCCTGGTCGAAACATTCGGCCGCCTCGCGGTGGCGCCGGGCGGCAGTGAGGGCGAGCCCCTTGTGGTACCAGGCGTCTGCGGCGTTGGCGTTCAGGGTGATCGCCCGGTCGTAGCACTCGACAGCCCGGTCGTACTGCCCTTGCTCGGCGTATGTCCGTCCCTTCCTGCACCAGGACTCGGCGCTCTTCCAGGGGAGTTCCATTTTGTGAGAGATAGCGGCCTTCGGGCAAAAAGGATTTCGATTGCGTCCGGAGAAAAGCCTCCGGCCGGGAGAAAAAGCCCTTTCTGCAACGTTTTCTTCCGGGAATCGGATCCGCCAGGTGTTCCGGATCGATTGGCAACGTATACATGCTCCGGAATCAAAATCGGAATCAGGGTACCCTGATCGGGCCGGATGAGCATGAAGAAGATGCGCGACACCCCGAACCGCGATCGTCCGCGCGAGAAACTGGCAACACGCGGACCGCAGGCGCTCACCGATGCCGAACTGATTGCTCTCCTCCTCGGGCGGGGCACGAGGGGGCGGGACGTCCGGGAGGTCGCCGGCGACGTCGAACGCTACCTGAAGAATGCCGAGAACGGCCCTTTATACGGCGACCTCCTTGCGATAGACGGTATCGGCTCGGCGAAAGCCTGCGAGATCATGGCCTGCTTCGAACTCGGGCGGCGGTATCTCGGGGACGACGGCGTCTCGGGGCACCGGATCACCTGCCCCGAGGACGTGCTCCCGCTGGTCGCGGAGTGGCGGGACAAAAAGCAGGAGTATTTCCTCTGCATAACACTCAACGGTGCCGGCGAGGTGATCGAGCGCCGGACCGTCACCGTCGGGATCCTGAACCAGAGTCTCGTCCACCCCCGAGAGGTCTTTTCCGACGCGATCACCGACCGCGCCGCCTCGGTCATCCTGGTCCACAACCATCCTTCGGGCACGCTCGAGCCCTCCACCCAGGATATCGGCATCACCCGGCAGCTCGTCGAGGCCGGGTCGATCCTCGGCATTCGGGTGCTCGACCACATCATCGTCGCGAAGAAGGGCTACGCGAGCCTCAAAGATCTCGGGCATCTTTAATCGCGGCGAGCGGTATGAACACTCGTTTGCGGGGCTGTCAGACCGGAAACGTTATATTTTTCTAACACAATGTTAGATATACATAACTGGCGAAGCAATGAAAACGCGATACGCGGTACAGGTCACTGCCGTGCGGCACCGGAGGCTCCGCGACGGGCCGCCCGTGAGTCCCGGTCGGTGCTCCGGCAGGGCCGCCCCTATCCCCCGGTTCGGGTCAAATTCCTCCGGAGGATCACGGAAAACCGATAGATGCCCTGGTATTAGCCACCGTGATCCTGAAAAAAGTTTATCCCTTCCCATCGGCCAAGAATACACGAGGCGTACTAACCATGGATACTGGATTTCTCCGGGTATTGCTGAATCCCGGGCGCTTTTTTGAAGCGCGCATGCAGGACGAGCCGAGCCTGAAGATACCGGCGCTGATCGCGCTCGCCATCGGGCTGATCGGCGTGGTCCCTGCCGTGCTGATGGCGAATATCACGACTGCCATGCTTCCCGCGGAGATGCAGGGGCTCGGGGTGCTCATAACAATCTTCTCCGCCGCTGTTGCCTTCATCGGGGGGTTCCTGGCCTGGATCATCTATGGCTTCGTCTTCTACCTCGTCTCGATGTTCTTCAAGGGCGAAGGCGATCTCAAGCGGACGGTGGAGTTCACGGGCTACGGGCTTCTGCCCCAGGTATTCGGGGGTATCATCGGGACCTACTTCTCCTATCAGCTTCTCTCGGGCCTGAACGTCCCGCCCATGACAAGCCCCGAGCAGATTGCGGAGTTCTCCGAGAGCCTGGTGAACATTCTGACGACCGATCCCCTGGCGCAGATCGCCGGGCTCGCGAGCATCCTCTTCCTGATCTGGAGCGCGAACATATGGGTCTTCGGCATGAAGTACGCACGGAACCTCTCCACGCGGGACGCGGCCCTCACCGTCGGAATACCTGTAGGCCTCTACATCCTCTATACGTTCATTACATTTGCCGGATGGCTGTAACATGAAACCACTCTACCTTGCAATCATAACTCTCCTCTGCGCCGTGACGGCCCTCGCCGCCCCGGCGAGCGCCGCGGCGGCGGACATCGCTGTCGTCTCCTCATCGCTCGACCCGCCGGTCCTGATGAAGGGGGATACCGGGACGCTGACGGTCGCGATCCAGAACACCGGTGCCGAGACCGTGGCGGTCCGGAGCGCCCGGCTCTACGGCAGCGGGGTCGTGCCCTTGAGCGAACCCTACCCCTCGGTCGGGGAGGTCGGCGCCGGGAACAGCAAGACGTTCACCTTCACCGTCCGGGCGGACGGGGGCGAGGGAACGTTCTACCCCGTGTTCGTCCTCGACTTCCGCGACGGTGCCGGCAGCCTGCGCTACCCGGTCCCGGTCCAGGTCGAGAACACGCCGCTCAGCGCGTCGGTGGTCGCGAAGCCGGACGCCTTCGCCGCCGGCCGGACGGCCGAGATCACCGTCCGGGTGGGCAACCCGCGGCCGAACGCCGCCTCCGGTGTCCAGGTGATCCCGCAGGGGACCGGGTTTACCGCCACCCCGACCGGCGGGTTCATCGGCGGCCTGGAACCGGACGGTTCCGGCACTGTCGTCTTCAACCTGACCCCGGCCGCCGAGACGGACGTCACGTTCCGGGTGGTCTGGCGCAACGGGATCAACACCCACACCACGGATCTCGTGCTGCCGGTCGCGTTCGGCGAGGACAAGCGGCAGGCGGACCCCGTCATCACCAACGTCGAGGTCACGCCCGAGCCCGGGGGCTACCGGGTCGTGGGCGACGTCATGAACGCGGGCCTCGAGTCCGCCCGGTCGGTGCTCGTCACCCCCGGCGCCCCCGCGACGCCCGTCGATCCCTTCCGGGTCTACGTCGTCGGGACCCTCGACCCCGACGACATCTCGACGTTCGAGGTGACGTTTGAGGCCGACGCGGGCGTGGAGGAAGTCCCGCTCGTCGTCGAGTACCGGGACGACGACGGGAACCGCTACACCGCAACGCGGATGGTCGGGCTCGGCGGCACGACGGCGGCCCCGCTCAACGAGCGGGAGGACGAGTTCCCGGTCATCGGGCTCGTCGTCGTGGTGCTCGTCGCGCTCGGGATCGCCGGGGCCATCTACTACTCGTGGAAGCGGACGTAACGACGATGCCGGTCATCAGTTTCGAGCATGTGAGCAAAATCTACCCGCTCCCGGCGGGCGACGTCGTGGCGCTCGACGGGGTCGATATTGCCATCGACGCGGGCGAGTTCGTCCTGGTCATGGGCCCCTCGGGGTCGGGGAAGTCGACGCTCTTAAACATCATGGGCTCGCTCGATGTCCCGACCTCCGGCGAGGTCACGATCGCCGAAAAGAGGATCGGCGGGATGGACGACGACGACCTGACCCTGCTCAGGCGCGACCATATCGGGTTCGTCTTCCAGCAGTTCAACCTGATCCCGCTCCTCTCCGTGATCGAGAACGTCGAGTATCCCCTGATCCTGAAAGGCCGGCCGAACGGCACCCGGGAACGGGCACAGGAGGTCCTCGAAGCGGTCGGGATCGCTGAATCCCACTTCACCCACACGCCCGGCGAACTCTCCGGCGGCCAGCAGCAGCGGGTCGCGATCGCCCGGGCGCTCGTCAACGATCCCGATTTCCTCCTCTGCGACGAGCCGACCGGGAACCTGGACTCGAAGACCGGCACCGCCATCATGGACCTCCTGGACCGGATGAACCGCGAGGAGGGCAAGACCGTCGTCATGGTCACCCACGACCCCCGGATGACCGACTACGCCGACCGCACCATCCGCCTCGTCGACGGGAGGGTTGTCGAATGACCTTCTTCGATCTCGCCCGCCGGAACGTCAGCCGCCACTGGCTCCGATCGGTCCTTGCGGTCATCGGGATCGTCATCGGGGTCATCGCGATCGCCTCTCTCGGGATCATGGGCAACAGCATCGGCCTCATGTTCGGCGACATGGTCAGCGACGTCGGCGACACCGTCATCGTCTCCCCGGCGATGGGCGTGGGCGGCGGAAAACTCACCGAACGGCAGGTGGACGATATCACCCGGGCGGTCGGTTCCAACCAGGTCATACCGTTCTCGAGCACCGCCGACAGGATAGCCGTGGGCGATAAGGAGAGCGCCACGATGATCTACGCGATCCCTGCCGGGGATATCCCCTCCCTGCTCGAGGTGGAGTCGGGAGCCTACCCGAGGGATACGGGCGGCGGGTGCCTGATCGGGAGCGAGCTTGCCGCGAACAGCAGGGAGAACGGCCTGAAACTCGGTGCCCGGGTCAGGATCGGCGATGAGGCCCTCCGTGTCGTGGGTGTGCTCGAGGAGCGGGGAATGGGGTTCGACATCAACCCCGACTACGCCATCGTCGTCCCCTACACCTGGTATTCGAGCCACTACGACGACGATGACTACGACCAGGCGATCGTGAAGGTCAGGGACGTCGATGACATCGACGCGGTCAAGGAGTCGATCGAGCAGAGGATGAACCGCCGGGAGGATGTCGTCACCATCATGGACACCCGGGGGATCCTCGAGAGCGTCTTTGCGGCCACCGGGACGATCACGGTGTTTCTCGCGGGGATCGGCGCGATATCGCTCATCGTCGCCGGCGTCTCGATCTTAAACGTGATGCTGATGTCGGTCACCGAGCGGATCAAGGAGATTGGGGTTCTCCGGAGCATCGGCACCCGGCGAGGCGAGGTGATGCGGATGTTCATCTACGAAGCCTTCCTCCTCGGCCTTGCGGGTGCCGCCATCGGGGGGGTGCTCAGTTTCTGCGCCGGCTACCTGGTGACGGCGGTCTTCGCCGGGAACCCCGATTACCTCTTCGACCCGATGAGCCTCCTTTATATCGTCTTCGGGATGGCGTTCGGCATCATCACGAGCGTGGCCTCCGGCCTCTACCCGGCCTGGAAGGCGGCGCAGTTGAACCCGATCCAGGCGTTGCGCCACGAGTGACGTGGCTACTCCGCACACTTCTCTTTTTGGCGCTCGATCTCGTCGCGAAGCGTGCCGACGATATCGGGGGTTTTTTTGGGCGCACCCGGGAGGAGGACGAGGTACTCGTGCTCCCCTTCGATAATGAGGAGCGCAACCGGTGTCAGGCTGGCCGTGGCGGCTCCACCCATGCAGATCGTGAACGTCCTGACGATGGGGATGATGCACCGGTCGCCGACCCTGCGGGCGCCGCCGACGACGAGGTCGGTCTCTTCAGGCACCCGGAGCACCTCTTCCCGATACCTGGCGGAGCCGCTGCCGCACCTGTTTCTGCAAAAGAGCCCTCACCACCTGGATGAGGATCAGGAGCGGGCGGCGGATCTGCATCTTAAGCGTGAACGTGCCCTCGAAGACCTGGCGGTCGAAGACCGGGGTCATCACGAAATCGATCGCCTCGGCCGGCCAGAGGGCGTAGCGGACGACGGTGCAGTAGCCGTAGACGACGCCGGTGTCGGCGGGGCTCTCGAGACCGAGGGTGAAGTCCCCCCGGAGCGTCTCGAGGCAGAGGGATCGGACGAAGGCGGCAAGGATCCTCTGGAGATGGGGCCAGAGGTCGCCGGCGGCATCGAGGTACTCCCCCGCCGAAAGACCCGGTTTTCGTTCCTCTTCCTCCTTCTCCTCTTTTTCCGGTTCCGCGGCCGCCATCTTCCCCAGATCCCTGGTCATGACCCGCCGGCCGGCGAGGAGGATTTCGAGCACCTGCGCCTCGTCGGCGATCCGGATTCTCGCCCCCACGATGCCCCAGGCTACGGTTGCCGTCGCCCGGGCTCTCTCCCGGCTGCAGTCGGCGACCGTCGAGACGGTCACCGGGACCAGGTACAGGGCAAGCAGGAGAGCGAAGAGGATGACGGCGACGATGAGGAGGATGGAGAAGAGAAGGGTCGCAGCCATGGAATGAATGAGAAGAGAACCTTATGCCTCTCCTTCACCGCCGACCGGGATCTCTGTTCCTTTCGGTGCTCCGGGCATTTTACCTTTGCGCTG
Organism: Methanoculleus sp.; assembly: GCA_030156625.1. Lineage (GTDB taxonomy): Archaea > Halobacteriota > Methanomicrobia > Methanomicrobiales > Methanoculleaceae > Methanoculleus. The sequence goes on along the minus strand of JASGMC010000008.1, from coordinate 18,201 downwards.
CTGCATCATCTCGGAGCCCTTTTCGAGCGCCTTTTCGACGTGGGGCCCTACCGTCTCCCCGATCGTCGAGATCACCTCGGCGATCTCGCTCTTCTTCTTCAGCGACACCACCTGGATGCCCTCGGGGCCGGGGACGCCTTTGGTGACGATGATCAGGGCGACGGCTGATATGCCGCCCCCGCCGGCACTCCCGGATCCGGATCCACCGGCCGGGCCGCCTTCCTTCTTCTCTCCGGAGCCTTCACCGCCGCCGAACCCGAGCCCGAATTCGGCGACCGGTATGATAACCCGCTCGCCGGCCTCGATCGGGGCACCGAGGATCGCGCTCGCGCAGAGTGTTCGTGCAAGTTGATCGACGGTTATCTGAAGCATTGATTCGCCAGTCATACCATTCACCACAGGTAATCCACTCTCCGGCTTTGTATATAATGGTTGGGGTTTTCCTGCGGCCGCAGGGCACCTATCCGGGGGGGCGACGGATACTGCTTACGCCTGCGGGGCGGTCAACCGGCCGGTGAAGGATATTGCTGCCCCCGACTCGGATGGGGTTGCCGGTTTCACAGCAGAATCCGCCCGCCCACGGCCAGTGCGGCGAGAACGACGAGGCTGAGCGCGGCAAAGAGCACCCGGCGGGAGGAAGTACCTGTTAACCGGGCGAGGGCGGTCGTGAGTTCCCGCCGGTAGAGGTAGGCGAACAGTCCGGCGATCAGGAAGAGGAGAAGCCATTCGCTCGGCTGGGCGAGCTCCCGCAGGGCCGAATCCCAGAAGTAGTTTTCTGAGTAGCCGTGCCGCGGGAGAGGGCCGAGGAACGGCCAGAACCATTCGACGGGGTGCCGCCACATCCCGTCGAAGAACTGGTGGCTCGCCATGCCCACGCCCAGTGCAAGGAGACCGATCTTCCCGCGGTAGCGGTAGAGGAGGATGCCGGCGAGGAGGATCAGGGTGAGGATGGTGAGGCCGTGGAAGTAGATCCGACCGTAGTTGACCGTCCCGTTGAGGATGATATGCCCGATCGGCTTGTCGATCAGGTCGGGGAGCACGGCGCCCAGCGCGGCGAGCGCGATGACCCGCCGGTCGCCGGCGATCGCCGCGATGACGAGCCCTATGAGGACACCGACCATGGCATGGGCGATGAGGTACATCGCTAACCAGTGGCGGGGCGACCATATACCATTTTTCCCGGAGACGTACCCGGCCCCCTCCAGGCCGGGGAGGGGCAGGGATGCCGCGATTGCCCTGTGCGAAGATATCCCACGTTGACCAACGATGGAGCATAATGTATATATGTGTTCAGAAACTACCGTGATGCATGCAGACGAAGATCCTCCTTGACGAGGAGGAGATGCCGAAACGATGGTACAACATCCAGGCAGACCTCCCGACGCCCATGGACCCGCCCCTTCACCCGGGTACCGGGAAACCCGCGGTCCCCGGCGACCTCCGCCACATCTTCCCGATGGAACTGATCCTGCAGGAGATGAGCACGGAACGCTACATCGACATCCCCGCAGAAGTCCGAGAAATTCTCACCCTCTGGAGGCCGAGCCCTCTCTACCGGGCGAGAAGGCTCGAGGCGGCCTTGAAGACCCCGGCGAAGATCTACTACAAGTGGGAGGGCGTGAGCCCGCCGGGTTCGCATAAGCCCAACACTGCCATCCCCCAGGCCTACTACAACCGCGAGGAAGGGATCGAGCGGCTCGCGACCGAGACCGGGGCGGGACAGTGGGGCTCGTCGCTCGCGTTTGCAACGAGCCTCTTCGACATGGAGTGCACCGTCTACATGGTCCGGAGCTCCTACGACCAGAAGCCCTACCGCAAAAGCATGATGCAGGTCTACGGCGCCGAATGCATCCCGAGCCCGTCGAATAAGACCCGGTCGGGCCAGGCGATACTGGACCGGGATCCCGAGACCCCCGGCTCCCTCGGCATCGCCATATCGGAGGCGGTCGAGGACGCGGCCGCCCACGAGAACACCAACTACGCGCTCGGCTCCGTCCTCAACCACGTCTGCCTCCACCAGACGATCATCGGCCAGGAGGCGCAGCAGCAGCTCGCGATGGAGGAGGCCTACCCCGACGTGGTGATCGGGTGCGTCGGCGGCGGTACCAACTTTGCCGGGCTCTCCTTCCCGTTCGCCGGCGATAAGATGACCGGAAAGCATCCTGACACCGATATCGTCGCGGTGGAGCCGGCCGCCTGCCCCACCCTGACGAAGGGGCTTTACACCTACGACTTCGGGGACGTCGCGGGGCTGACTCCGATCATGAGGATGTTCACCCTCGGCCACGACTTCGTCCCGCCGTCGATCCACGCGGGGGGTCTCCGCTACCACGGGATGTCGCCGCTCGTCTCCCGGCTCGCCAGCGACGGGGTGATCCGGCCGGTCGCCTACCACCAGAACGAGGTCTTCGAGGCCGCGGTGACGTTTGCCCGGACGGAAGGCATCGTCGTCGCACCAGAGGCCGCTCACGCGGTGAAGGCCGCGGTCGACGAGGCCCTCCGGTGCCGTGAGACCGGCGAGGCAAAGACGATCCTCTTCAACAACTCCGGGCACGGCAACTTCGATTTCTCCTCCTACGAAGCCTACTTTGCAGGACAGCTTGTCGACTACGAATACCCGGTAGAGCTGATCAAAGAGTCGCTCTCCCGGCTGCCGGCGACGGGGTGATGCCGGTGGACTGGACAGCGCTCTAAGAGAGCCGAACCTGGACCCGGGATGCGAAGAGGTCGTCGCCGCGGCGAACGCGGGCGGCCGGCCTCTCGTCGTCCCGGTATATAGAGAGATCCCGCTCCCCGGGCCTTCACCGGCCGACCTCTACGCCTCTCTCCGCGAAGGACCCGGGTTCCTGCTGGAGTCGCTCGAGGGAAGCGAGAAGACCGCCCGTTACTCCTTCATCTGCACCGCCCCGGCCGCGACCGTCGCCGTGGCCTCCGACGGCACGCTGACCGTCTCCGGCGACCGGCGCATCCGCGAGGTTGCCGCCGGCATCGAGGCCGCCGACCCCCTCGACGCCGTCCGCTCGTTCATGAGCCGGTTCCGGGTCGCCTCCTCGCGGCTCGAGAGGTTTTCCGGCGGGCTTGCCGGCTACTTCTCCTACGACCTCATTTCTTCTATCCACCCGATGCCCCGGGTGGAGACGGCGGAGGATCGCGAGGAGCCCGTCGCCCGGTTCATGCTGGCACGGGACTGCCTCGCCCTCGACCACCGGAGAGAACGGCTCGCGGTCGTCGAGAACCTGCTCCTTGTCGACGGAGCCGATGCAGAGGAGGAATATTACCGGGGCCGGGACGCAATCGCCGGAAGGATCGCCCGGATACGCGATCTTTCCCCGGCACGCCCGGGTGAACCGGGCCCCTCCGGGGTCGTGGCATCGTCCTGCACCCCGGAGGAGTTCTCGGGGGCGGTCATGCGGATCAAGGAGCATATCGCGGCAGGCGACATCTTCCAGGCGGTCCTCTCCCGGAGGCTCACCTGCCGGATCGAGGGCGATCCGTTCGATGTCTACCGGCGGCTGCGGGCGAGAAACCCGAGCCCCTACATGTACTACCTGGACTTCGGGGACTGCCAGGTCGCCGGGAGCAGCCCCGAGATGCTCGTCCGGGTGGAGAACGGCCGGGTGACGACCGTCCCGATCGCCGGCACCCGGCCGCGGGGGCGGACCCCGGCGGAGGACGACAGCCTCGCGGCCGAGCTCCTGGCCGACGAGAAGGAGCGTGCCGAGCACATCATGCTCGTCGACCTTGCGAGAAACGACGTCGGGGCGGTCTCCGCCTTCGGGAGCGTCTCGGTGGAGGGGTTCATGACCGTCGAGCGGTTCTCGCACGTCCAGCACATCGTCTCGACGGTCTCGGGGAGGCTCCGGGAGGGATGCGACCGGTTCGACGCCCTCCGGTCCTGTTTCCCCGCGGGAACCGTTTCGGGCGCCCCGAAGGTCCGGGCGATGCAGATCATCGGCGAGACGGAGGGGCTCCGGCGCGGGATCTACGCCGGAGCCGTCGGCTACATCGGCTTTACCGGCACGATGGACCTTGCGATAGCCATCCGGACGGTCATCGTGGAGAACGGGGTCGCCTCCGTCCAGGTGGGGGCCGGGATCGTGGCCGACTCCGACCCCGGCCGGGAATGGATCGAGACCGAGAACAAAGGGCGGGCGATGCTTGCGGCGCTCGGCGCGGAGGTGCCGTAATGCGGGTGCTCGTCATCGACAGTTACGACAGTTTCACCTTCAACCTCTGCCAGCAGATCGGGGTGCTCGGGGCGGAACCGGTCGTGGTGAAGAGCGATACGCCGTTTGAGCGGATTTGTTCCGCATCTTTCGACCGGGTCGTCCTCTCGCCCGGCCCGGGGCATCCCCGTGAGTGCGGCCTCTACCGGGAGGTCCTCGGCACGATCAGCAGGACCGTCCCGACGCTCGGGGTCTGCCTCGGCCACCAGGCGATCGGCCTCGCCTTCGGGGCGCACATCGCCCGGGCGGACCGGCTGATGCACGGGAAGCGGTCGGTCGTCCGGCACGACGGTGCGGGGGTCTACGCGGGCGTGCCCGATCCCCTCGTCGCGACCCGTTACCACTCGCTCGTCATCGACCCCGCCACGGTCCCCGACTGCCTCGAAGTGACCGCCCAGAGCGACGACGACGGGGCGGTCATGGGCGTCCGGCACCGGGAGTTCCCGATCGAGGGGGTGCAGTTCCACCCGGAGAGCATCCTCACCCCCGAGGGGACCCGATTGGTGGCAAACTTCCTCTTCGGCCCGGGAGGTGCGGCATGATCCGCGAGGCGATCGCCCGGGTCTCCTCGGGCACGGACCTCACCCCGGCCGAGGCGGGAGGGGTGATGGAGGAGATCATGCAGGGGACGGCGACCCCCGCCCAGATCGGCGGATTTCTCACGGCGCTCCGGATGAAAGGGGAGACCGTCGCCGAGATCGCGGCGTTCGCCCGGGCGATGCGGGCGGCGGCTGTTCCGGTCACCCTCCCGGCCCGGGAGGCGCGGGTGGATACCTGCGGGACCGGGGGCGACGGTGCGGGGACCTTCAACATCAGCACCGCGGCCGCCTTCGTCGCGGCCGGAGCGGGTGTCCCGATCGTGAAGCACGGGAACCGGGGGGTATCGAGCCGGTGCGGCTCGGCCGACGTCCTCGAGGCGCTCGGGGTCTCGGTCGCGATCCCGCCCGACCGGGTCGCGGGGGTTCTTTCGGCCGCCGGGATCGCCTTCCTCTTCGCCCCGGCCTACCACCCGGCGATGCAGTATGCCCGGTCGGCCCGGCAGGAGATCGGGATCCGGACGGTCTTCAACCTCCTCGGTCCCCTCACGAACCCGGCAGGTGCCGGAGCCCACCTCCTCGGCGTCTACGACCCCCGCCTGACCCTTCCGGTCGCCCGGGTGCTCGGGGATCTCGGGGCGGAGCGGGCGATGGTGGTCCACGGTGCGGGGCTCGACGAGATCGCGACCGCCGGGCCGACGACGGTCGCGGAGCTCCGGAACGGCGAGGTCCTGGCCTACACCCTCGACTGCACGGAGTTCGGGATCCCGTGCTCGTCCGTCGCCGCCATTCGGGGTGGGAGGCCGGAGGAGAACGCGGCGACCCTCCTTGCCGTCCTCGCGGGCGAGAACGGCCCCGCCCGGGATATCGTCCTCCTCAACGCCGGGGCGGCGATCTACCTCGGCGGGAAGGCCGGCGGCATCGCCGGGGGCGTCAGTCGTGCGGAGGCGTCGATCGACTCGGGGGCGGCGCTGGACCGGCTCCGCCGGCTGATCGAGGCGACCGGAGGCGGGGCATGATCCTCGACGAGATCATCAGGTCGACCGGCGAGCGCCTCGACAGCCTCGGCCCTCTTCCGGCCGTGGAGACCGTGGGGATGCCCCACCAGAGCCTTGAAGCGGCCATCCGGGCGTGCCGGGACAGGCACGCGATCATCGCCGAGGTGAAGTACGCCTCCCCGTCCCGCGGCAGGATTCACGACGGCTGCACCCCCGAGGCGATTGCCCGGGAGTTCGCCGCCGCCGGGGCCGCCGGGCTCTCGGTGCTCACCGAACCCACCTACTTTGGGGGGAGCCCTGAGTTCCTCGTCCGGGTGCGGCGTGCGGTCCCGGTGCCGATCCTGAGGAAGGACTTCATCATCGACGAACGCCAGCTCGGGGAGACCCGGGCGCTCGGCGCCGACGCCGTCCTCCTGATCGCCCGGGTGCTCGGGGACCGGCTCCCTGCGTTCGTCGACAAGGCACGCACGCTCGGTCTTGAGCCGCTCGTCGAGGTCCACAATAGAAGCGAGATGGAGCGTGCTCTTGCCACCGAGACGAACCTTATCGGGATCAACAACCGCAACCTCGAGACGATGACGATCGATCTCTCGACGACAGCCCGCCTTGCGGAGGCGGCACGCGACGATGGGAGAACCGTGGTCTCCGAGAGCGGCATCATGTGGCCCTACGACGTCAGGAACCTCGGGAGGCACTGCGACGCGTTCCTGATCGGGTCCGCCCTGATGTCGGCCCGGGACCGGCGGAAAAGACTGGAGGGGTTTGTATTCGCGTGAAGATCTGCGGGATCACCACCGTCGGCGACGCACTTCTCGCCGTGGCGGCGGGAGCCGACGCGATCGGCGTGGTGCTCGCGAGCCCCTCGCCGCGGTCCGTAACCCCTGACCGGGCGCGGGAGATATTTGCGGCGGTTCCGCCGTTCGTGACCACGGTCGCCGTCACATCGACCGACCGGCCCGAAGACCTCGCGGCGATCCTCTTCTCGCGGCCGGACGCGGTGCAGGTTGCGGGCGATCTGGAGGTGCCCCGTGATGCAGGGGTGCGGGTCATCCGGATGCTCTCGCCCGGCGACCCCCTGCGGGACGACTGCGCCGCGGTGATCGTCGACGGCAGCCACGGCACCGGACGGGCGTTCGATCCCGCGTATGCCCGGGAGTGCGTGGCATCCTCGCCGGTGCCGGTCATCCTCGCGGGCGGCCTCGCCCCCGGCAACGTGGCGGAGGCGATACGGGCGGTGCGGCCCTACGCCGTCGACGTCGCTTCAGGCGTCGAGGCGGCGCCGGGGGTCAAGGACGAGCGTCTCGTGAGGGCGTTCGTGAAGATGTGCAGGACGGCGAGTCCATGAAAGCAGGACGATACGGAGTATATGGCGGGCAGTACGTGCCCGAGACGCTGATGAGCGCGCTGATCGAACTTGAGGAGACCTACGCCCGGGTCCGCGAGGACCCGGAGTTCTCCCGCCGGCTCGACTGGTACCTGCACGAGTACGCCGGCCGGGAGACTCCGCTCACCTACTGCGAGAACCTCTCCCGCGACCTCGGCTGTCGGGTCTACTTAAAGCGCGAGGACCTCCTCCACGGCGGTGCGCACAAGCTGAACAACACCCTCGGCCAGGCGCTCATGGCGAAGTTCATGGGCAAGCGCCGGCTCATCGCCGAGACCGGCGCCGGACAGCACGGCGTCGCGACGGCAATCGCGGGTGCAGCCCTCGATCTGCCCGTCGAGGTCTATATGGGCGAGGTGGATACCCGGCGCCAGGCGCTCAACGTATTTCGGATGGAACTCCTGGGGGCCCGGGTCGTCCCGGTCGCTTCCGGGACGCGGACCTTGAAGGACGCCATCAACGCGGCGATGCGCGACTGGGTGGCGAACCTCCGGGAGACCCATTACCTGCTCGGCTCCTGCGTCGGCCCGCACCCCTTCCCCCGGATCGTCCGCGACTTCCAGTCGGTCATCGGCGAGGAGGCGCGGCGGCAGGTGCTCGAGCGGGAAGGAAGACTCCCCGATACCGTCGTCGCCTGCGTCGGCGGGGGTTCGAACGCGATCGGCATCTTCTATCCGTTCGTGAACGACGACGTCGCGCTGGTCGGCGTGGAGGCGGGGGGCGAGGGGCTCGAGTCCGGTCGCCACGGGGCTTCGCTCTGCGGTGGCTCGGTCGGGGTCTTTCAGGGAGCGCTCTCCTACCTCCTCCAGGACGACGACGGCCAGGCGCTCGAGACGCACTCCATCGCGGCGGGCCTCGACCATCCCTCCGTCGGGCCCGAGCACGCCATGCTGAAGGATTCCGGGCGGGTCCGCTACGAGGCGGTCACCGACGCCGAAGCACTCGCGGCCTTCCGCCGCCTCTCCCGCACCGAGGGGATCATCCCGGCGCTCGAGTCCGCCCATGCGGTCGCCTACGCCCTCCGGGCGGCCGGCGACCTCGACCGGGATGACATTCTCGTCGTCAACCTCTCGGGGAGGGGCGACAAAGACGTCGCGGATGTCGCGAGCCTTCACGGGGGCGTCGCATGAGCCGGATCGACGACCTCTTTGCCCGGAAGAACCCGGTCTTCATCGGCTTTACCGTCGCCGGAGACCCCGGCATCGAGGCGTCGTTTGGGGTGGCGACCACGATGATCGACGCGGGCGTCGACCTCCTCGAGATCGCCGTCCCCTACTCCGACCCGGTGGCGGACGGCCCCGTGATCGAGCGGGCGCACGTCCGCGCCCTCCGGGCAGGCACCACCCCGGACGACGTCTTCGGCCTCGTCCGGCGGGTCAGGGGGTATGCGCCGGCGCTGCCCCTCGTCCTCTTCACCTACTACAACATCGTCTACCGCCGGGGAGCCGACCGGTTCTTTGCGGAAGCCGCCGCCGCCGGTGCGGACGGCGTCCTCATCGTCGACCTCCCTGTCGAGGAATCGGGCGAGGTCGCGCCGTACGCAGCCCGGCACGGCATCGACCGGATCGCCCTCATCGCCCCGACGACGTCGCCGGAGCGACAGCACGCGATTCTCCGGGAAGCCTCCGGGTTTGTCTACCTGATCTCGCTCGAGGGGGTTACCGGCGAGCGCGACCGGCTCCCCCCCAACCTCACCGGGCTGGTCGGCGCGGTGCGGGAGAAGACGGACCTCCCGCTCGCCGTCGGGTTCGGGATTTCGCGTCCGGAGCATGTGGCTGCGGTCGCAGCCGCCGGTGCGAACGGCGTCATCGTGGGGAGCGCGCTCGTCCGGCTGATCGAGGAGCACGCGGGCGATGAGACCGGAATGCACGAAGCGCTCGTGACGGCGATCGTGACGCTCCGGCGCGGGCTCGTTCCTCAATCCCGAACCTGATATACCCGGGCGGGCAAGAATAGAGTGATGAGACTGACCGTCGGGTTTTTGCTCAACCCGGTCGCCGGGATGGGCGGCGCCGTGGGGCTGAAGGGGACGGACGGAGCGGTCGCTGAGGCGATCCGCCGGGGGGCGGTCCCACGCTCGGCCGATCGTGCGGTGCAGACTCTCTCCCAACTTTTGGGCGACGATATCGCGTGGTGCACCTGTGCGACGCCGATGGGCGAAGACGCCCTCGCGAGTGTGGGGATCGACCGCTACACCATCCTCTACCGGCCCGCCGCCCCGACGAGTGCCGCCGACACGAAGGCCGCGTGCCGGGCGTTCCTTGATGCGGGGGTCGACCTGATCGTCTTCTGCGGCGGGGACGGGACGGCCCGGGATGTCTTCGACGTTGTGGGGCGATCAATCCCGGTCCTCGGCATTCCCGCCGGGGTGAAGATGTACTCGGCGGTCTTTGCGGTCAACCCGGCGGCGGCGGCCGACCTCATCCGACAGGCCGGGCGGATCGACTGCCGGGACTCCGAGGTGATGGACGTCGACGAGGAGGCTTACCGCTCGGGCCGTCTTGCCGCCCGGCTCTACGGGTATGCATGCGTCCCTTACATCCCGGAGCGGACGCAGGGCGGGAAGCAGGTCTTCGAGCAGCAGGACGAGGAGCGGGCGAAGGACGATATCGCCGCGTTCATCAACGAGATCATGCTGCCGGAGACGCTTTATGTCGTCGGCGCCGGGAGCACGACGGCACGGATCCTGGAACGGCTCGGGCTCGCCCCGACGCTGCTCGGGGTAGATGCCGTCAGGAACGGGGAAGTCGTCGCCCGCGACGTCGATGAACGGACGCTGCTCGCCCTCCTCGACAAATTTCCGCTGGCGAAGATCGTCGTAAGCCCCATCGGGGCGCAGGGGTTCGTCCTCGGCCGGGGGAACCAGCAGATCAGCCCGGCAGTGCTCCGGAAGGCCGGACTACGGAACCTGATCGTGGTCGCCACGCCCGGAAAGCTCGCCGGGACACCCCTCCTCTACGTCGACTCCGGGGATCCGGTGCTCGACCGGGAGGTCGGGGACTCGTTGCAGGTCATCTCCGGCTACCGGATTGCGCAGCGAAAGCGTGTCGTCCACCCCGATTGACGCCGGCTCGCTTCTCTTCTGGACGGAGTACTGCTCGGCAAGCTTGCGGAGATCCCGCACCCTGGCGTTCGCCGCCTCGATGATGGAGAGAACCTCCAGGTAGCGGCTGTCCGCGAAAGCGCCTTCCCTCTTGAGGCTCACGAGCTGCTCGCGGTAGCGCTCGTTGATGGCGCGCTGGAGTTCGACGTCCCGGGCGCGGAGTTCCGCGACGGTCGTATCCAGGATCTTCGGGAAGAGGAGCCCGAGCCCGACGATGTTCTCGTCCAGGATCCGGTAGACGCTTTCCGTCTTCTTCACCAGGCCGGCGGGAGCGCCGTTCCCGTTTTGGGACATCCTGCGGAAGAAATCCCCGAGGTCGGCTCCGAGGTCGCCGAGCCGCTCGATCTCGTTTGACATCCGCACCAGGAAGACCACCTCGGTTGCTTCCCCATCGGAGAGCTGCCTTCCCGAGACTGCCCGGAGCGCCTGTTCTATCCTCCCATCAAGGTAGTTGTTCAGGCTCTTGAGCTTCTCGACCATCTGGTAATCCGCCTCCCGCGACGTGGCGAGGTAGGTCATCGCCGCCCGGAAGAGGTCGAGTGTGACCTCGTGGGCGTGCCTGAGTTCCTTCTGGATCAGCGCGAACCCTGCTTGCGTGTCGTCGGGGATGCCCTCCTCGAGGTGGCGCGTCCGCATCAGGATCTCGGGTTCGCTCCCGGGCACCGCCCGCTCCACGAGCTGCCCGAACCTCCCGATGAAGAGGAGGAAGGCCGCCGCCGCGATCAGGTTGAAGATGAGGTGGGCGTTCGCCACCATCTGCGCCTCGGTCCCGCCGATCGCCGCCACGAGGTCGGCGAACGGTATGAGGAAGGGCAGGATCAGGAGCACGCCGCCGAGGTTGAAGGCGAAGTGGGCCACCGCCGCACGCCGGGAGTGGAGGTTCATCCGCGCGGAGGCGATGAGGGTCGTCGTGGTCGAACCGATGTTTGCGCCGAGCAGGATCGGGATCGCCTGCGGGAGGGTGAGCAGGCCCTGCTGGGCGAGGATGACGACGAGGCCGGTGGTTACGGAACTCGACTGCACCATGGTGGTGAAGAGGAACCCGATCAGGATGGCAAGCGGGAGGGCCGAGTACTCCGCAACAAGCGCGATGATCGCGGGATCGTTCTGGAACGGCGTGAGCCTCGTGGAGATGAGGTTTAAGCTGAAGAGAACCAGGCCGAAGTAGAAGATGGGTTTCCCCAGGAACCGGTAGCGCCGCCCGAAGATCCCGACGAGGAAGCCGGCCGGGATCAGCACCTGCCCGAGAGCGGTCATCTTGAAGGCGACGAGCTGGGCGGTGACGGTCGTCCCGATGTTCGAGCCGATGATGATCCCGAGGCTCTGGAGAAACGAGAGCGTCCCGGCGTTGACGAGCCCGATGGTGATGATCGTGGTCGCCGCGCTCGACTGCACAAGGGCGGTGACGACGGCGCCGAGGAGCGCGCCGACGACCGGCCGCGACGTCAGCCGCCCCAGGATGTTCGCGAAACTGCCTTTCGCGACCGCGAGGATCTCCCGGGAAAAGTTCTCTATCCCGTAGAAGAAGAGGATCAGGCCGGGAATGATGGCGAATACGAGTTCCCACGGGACCATTGCTGTTCGAGGAGTATGGAGTCTCCGCTCTGAAATACCTCTCTACATGCATCCCGGCCGGGGAGTTCCGGAAGGGGGATTTTTATTGGTGCTGCGCCGCACTCCGGCGGCAGGCGAGCACGAGGAGCAGGATGCCGAGCAGCAGGAGCCCGGCGTAGACGTAAGCCGCTCCGGCGAACTCGTAGAGCGATGGCGAGTCGATTATGACATTCTCCGGGAGCGGTGGGGCAAGGAAGAGGCCGTACGCCCGGACCAGGCCGAAAAGGCTGATGAACCCCGCCTCGATCACCCCGAACCATGCCGTCGATCCCCTCTCGAGCGGGAGCGCCCCGAGCAGGATCAGGACCCCCGGAGCGAGGAGCACGGTCGCAACCTGGCTCGCCCCGGATGAACAGGGCAACGGCCCGAAGACGGCGAGGGCGAGGAGGATCGCCGCGAGGGGCGTCGCAGCCCACCACCTGCCGCCTTCCTCCCGCACGGCGACGGCGAAGAGCACCGCTCCCGCAAGGGAGAGGATGCAGAAGAGGAGGAGCACCGGCGAGATCTCTGTGATCCGGTAATCGAACTGGCCGTTGTAGGCGTACCGGGCATACGCCCCGGTCACGGGGACGGCGATGAAGTAGGCCGCGGTGAGGGCGAGTGCGATCGTTTGTCTTTCCGGCGCCGTATCTACCCCTCCTCCTCGGCGTGCCCCTCTTTCCGGGACCCAGGGGCGGGGGCGGCGATCAGGCGGAGAGCGGCGTAGAGTATGGTTGCGGCCAGCACGCACTCGAGGTAGAACCCGAAGACCCCGAAGGCGGAGAAGAGCAGTTTATACGCGGGGGTGCCCACGGTGAGGGGCAGGATGCTCATGATCCCGTCGAAGAGCCACCCGAATACCGGCACCCTGTCCGCGATGAGCGGGGCGGACCCGCCCGGCCACCCGCCGGGGTTTATCAGCAGGGCCGCGACGAACGGAACCGAGGCTGCAACGGCGACGAGCATCGCCTGCCGCTCTCTCCGGACCGGAACGGCGCCCGAGATAAGCGGGAGCGGTGTTGCGGCTCCCGCGACCGCAAGGGTGACCATCACGAGAACGAAGACGGGGAGGATGTACCCCGGCGCCGGTCCGATGATCCCGGAGGCGGTTCTCGCAGTACCCGCCCAGATCACGCATGCGACGACCGCAACGAGCGGGGGGATGGCCGGCGAGAACCGGCTCCGGGGAAGAGAGGCGATGATCGTACCTGACATACTGCACCATATCGGGACGTGAACCGGGACGGGATTCCGCGGTTCGGCTGTCGGATCCTGTAACTCTGCGGGAGAGGTCAACGTTCTTCTATAAACGATTTCTGTCACGATCGTCTACACGTCGCGGCACTTTGAGCCGTTCTGTTCCCGAAGAGATGTCTCGATGCGGCTCTTCCTTCACGGCACAACGGTCAGCCCGGCTGCTTCTCCCGGCACCGTTTGCTCACAACCTGCACGATGAGGCTGCTAAACAGCAGGATGAAAAACAGGTACCGGGCAAGGGCGCCGGGGCGGCCGTGCAGGACGATATCCTGGTAGAAGTTGACCGCGAGGACGACTGCGGCAAGGGCGAGAAGCAGTTTCCACAGGAACGACAGGTAGTTGCAGTTCATGATCGTCACCGGTTATACGATTCCCACCGCCCGATGGAGATAATACGCGAGCACCACGCCTGTTGCAAGAGCGACGAAGACGGCCCGGTCCTTCGACTTCTCGTGGAATATCCATACGCCGAGGTAGGTCGAGAGGCAGAACCAGGCGAGGAGCAGCAGGCCGGCAAACGGGATCTCCAGGAGGACCGCCCAGGAGAAGAGGATGAGCGGCGAGAGAGCATAGACCGCCGATTTCATAGTCTTCTCGAACTCCCGGTGGACGTCGACGAAGAGCAGGAAGAAGTGCTCGACGAGGCTGACCGCGAGGAGGGCGACGGCCCCGTTTGCGAGGCCCAGGAATACACCGACGAAGCCCAGGAATACACCGACGAAGATAGTCGAGAGAACGGACCCGGCCTGGTGCAGCCCCTCGATACCGAGTCCATCCACCGGGTGCGGTTCTGTGAGGATGGAGGCTGCCGTCCAGAAGATCGATGCGGCGGCGACGATCGCGAAGTAGAATATGAGGTCGTCGCGCAGCGGTTTTTCATTGAGGTGCTGGAAGACCCGCCGTGGACCGGTGATGATTGTTTCCGGTGATATCTCTCTTGACATGCTCCTCTTCTTCCGGACGGCCGGTCGCCGAGATGCCGGTTCCGGTACTAATCGATGAGAAGTCGACGTTCTCCCATATATCTTCTCTGTGACAAGCGTCTACCCATCGGGGTTTCCGGTAGCCGGTCCCCTCGGCAGTCTGAGTTCGGTATCGGCCGGTGCAGCAAACGTCCCTGATTGGCTGCGGCGAATCCTCTGGAGCAAAACGAACAGATCCGGCTCGACGTGTAGAGGATCGTGACAGAAATCGTTTATAGGGAAACGTTGACGTCTCATGCATAGATCCCGGAAGACGGGCCCACCCGGCCGGGCGATGGTGAGAAGATGGACGAGCGACGCAGCAATACCAAGAAAACCGTACTGAACCTGCTGATAGCGGTCACCCTCCTCGCCGTGGTGGTCTTCCTGCTCTTCCTCGGCCCTGCGTTCGTCTCGACGACCATGCCGAATAACTCCTACATAATCGAGATCACCGGCCTGTCCGGTCTTGCCGTGAACGGCACCGCCACGGTCATGGTCCCGGTTCCGGCGAACGCGGAGGGCGAGCTGGTAATGTTCGAGTCGTCCAGCGTTCTCCAGCCCGCCGGGTGGCGGACGGCGATTCGGGAGACACCGTACGGGAAGATGCTCGCGTTCACGACAACGGAGGGCTACGCGCAGGATATCTTCATACCGACCGGTGAGTTCGAGACGAAAGAAGAGCCGAGGCTGCTCGTTCCGGTCCTCGCAACCCCTGACAACGTGAGTGTCGCCGGGTTCACCCGGGGGTCGGGCGGGACCTACACCACGGTCGTCTTCCTCGACGGCTTCGTCCCGCCGGAGAACGCCACATCGATCTCGTTCGACCTCGAGTACCAGGGCGGCGGGGGCATGAAATACCTGATCGAAGAGAATATCTGGACGGCGACGGTGAATGCGGCCGTTCCGAGCACGGAGTCGGGCTTTGTCCCGGTGCCGGCCGGATACCATGTCGGTGCCGGGGGGCTTAATCTCTGATGGACGAGACCCGTAACCGGGCGATCTCCTTCGCTCTTTTATTCCTCATCGCCCTTGTTTTTGCACCGGGATGTCTCTCAAGCGACGTTGTCGCCGACCGCCATGCTCTCTCCGTCACCCGAACCGATGCCGCCGGTACTGAGATCTGGCACGCCGCCTTTGATGGAGGGGGCGACGAATACGGCACCGTCATCGTGCCGGTTTCGGACGGCGGCCTGCTTGTCGGAGGTGCGGTCAAGCAATCTCCGGGAAGCGACGAGCACGCCCTGCTGCTCAAGATCGCGGAGGACGGCCGGATCGAGTGGAACCGGTCGTTCCCGACACGGTATGGCGTTGAGGCAGTCGTCTCCCACCCTGACGGCAGTTTCACCGCCGGGACGGGTGACGGCTCTCTATTCCGGGTTGCCGGCGACGGGACACCGGTCTGGAGCAGCCGGGTTTCGGGGTCCGTGCCTGGAGTCTCCGGTCTGCCGGACGGAGGCATCGTGGCTGCAGGGAGCAGGCACGATAGGGATGTCTGGGTGGCGGTCGTGAACGATACCGGGTCGCTCCTCCGGGAAGAGACCTACCCGGATCTCGGACGGGGACGGGCTCTGGGGGTCGCTTCGGCATCGGACGGGGGATGCATCGCTGCAGGGACGGCGGACAGCCATCCGCTCTGGGTGATGCGGCTCGATGAAGAGGGTAACGTCACCTGGACCCGGACCTTCGAGGAAGGGCCTGAGTTTGCCGGGGTCACGCTTTACCGCGTATACTCGGTGCGGGAGAAGCCGGACGGCAGCGTGGAGCTGCTCTATAAGGTCGGCCGGGCCCTGGAGGGGGAGGACGCCGGAAGATCGGTCACGGTCGACCGTTCTCTTGACCGGGACGGCTCTGATATGGGCGTGACGGAGTTTCATATGCCCTGTCCGGTTACCCGGGCCTCCGATGGGGGTTACGCCTGTGCGTGCCTCGAGAGTTCCGAGGGTGAGGGTTACACCATGGGGAACCATCTCGGGTCGCCGATTCACGTGATGAAATGTGACGATCGCGGTGAGATTGTCCGGGTCAGTGCCGGTATGGAGGCGGAGGTGGAAATCGTCACGGATATCGTGCAGACCCCGGATGGGGGGTTTGCGGTGCTTGGCGGGTCTACGAAGACCTGAATCTTCTAGATCCCGGATGTGCGCAAGTCCTGGGGTGCCCGTTGCGAATATGCTCTACCGGGGCCGTCCCGGAACCCGCTTTCGGGCGGGATCCGTCCATCACAACCTTTATAGTTAGGTCAAACCAAACTAATCAGCATCAACCATGGCGGCGAGACATGAGCACCTGTTCGAAGTGTTTGATCGCCTGATCGCCATCAAGAACGAATGCTCCTCCGAGATCTTCTCCGAATGCGGACTTGCCGACGTGACGGTGAAGCAGGTTGCCTACCTGAAAGTCATCGACGAGCACGGCGACGTGACGTTCAGCAGTCTTGCCGAGATCACCAGGAACTCGAAACCCACCGTGACGGAGATGGTCGATCGGTTCGTCCGGATGGAGTGCGCCTACCGCCAGAAGTCCCCCGATGACGGGAGGGTCACCTACATCCGGCTGACCGAGAAGGGCCGGATGCTGGCAAACGCCGAGCGGAACGCTCTGAACCGGATGATCGAGAGGATGGTGCGGACGCTCGATGAGAACGAAGTGGATCTCCTGGTGGAGATCTTAAAGAAGGTCGGATGATTTTTTTGGCCGGCAAAACAGTTAGGTAAATGCGAACTAAACAATCCGGAGTCACCATGCACTCACCACAACCAGACACCAGCAAAGAGCACATTGTCATACCGCTCTTCGAGACCGTGGTCTACCCCGAGACCCGGACGAAGCTCCAGGTCGAGACGGCCGTCGGGGAGGCGCTGATCGCCGCCAAGAGCGACGGATCGGCATACGCGGTCGGGCTGACCGCAAAGAGCGGCGCAGAGTCCCCGGAGAATCCGGCCGACGCGCTCTATTCGACCGGAAATCTCCTTATGATCGCGCACGTACAGCCTGCGGACGACGGCTACCTGGTCTTTGCGCACGCAACCTCCCGGGTGAAGGCCGTAACCCTCTCGGAGAAGGATGGGCTGTTCTACGCCGTCTGCGGACCCCTCCCGGACATACCGGACCTCGACGAGGAGACCCGGGCGGAGACGCTCGCAGACGTCAAAGCGGCCGTCCACGAGCTCAGCGGCAACTTCCAGGGTTCCGAGCAGTTCACCCGCCCTGTCGACAGGATGGAATCCGTCGACCAGATTATGGGGTTCGTCATGCCCTTCATGCCGGTGGACGTCGAACAGAAGCAGGCCCTCCTCGAGACCGTCTCCGTCCGGGAGCGCCATGCCGCGTTCCTCGACCTCCTCGTGAGCCTGAACGAGAGCATCAACCTCCGGATCGAGGTGGCCAGGAAGGCTTCCGAGAAGGTCGGGAAGGCGAACCGCGAAGCGATGCTCCGCGAGCAGCTCCGGGTGATCCAGGAGGAGCTCAACGGGTGCGACGGCTCGTCGGGCGAGGAGAATTACCGGGAGCGGATCGAGTGCTCGACGATGCCCGATGAGGTGCGCAAGAAAGCGCTCGCCGAACTGAAGAAACTCGAGTCGGGCGGGAGCCAGCACCACGAGAGCCAGGGGATCCGGAACTACCTCGACCTCCTGCTCGATCTGCCCTGGACGGTCGAGAAGAAGAGCATCGATATCGAGGAGGCCCGCCGCGTCCTCGAGAGCAACCACAACGGCCTCGAGAAGGTCAAGGAGCGGATCGTCCAGCACCTGGCCGTCATGAAACTCAAGGAGGAGAAGCAGGGCTCGATCCTCCTCTTCGCCGGCCCGCCCGGGACCGGGAAGACGAGCCTCGGCAAAAGCATCGCCGACGCGCTGGGGAGAGAATACGTCCGGATCAGTCTCGGCGGCGTCAAGGACGAGGCGGAGATCCGGGGGCACCGGCGGACCTACGTCGGGTCGCTCCCCGGCCGGATCATCCAGGGGATGAAGCGGGCCGGGACGAAGAACCCGGTCTTCATCCTCGACGAGGTCGACAAACTCGCCGTCTCCTACTCGGGAGACCCGGCAAGCGCCCTCCTCGAGGTCCTCGACCCCGAGCAGAACAGCACGTTCTCGGACCACTACCTGGAGGTCCCCTACGACCTCTCGAACGTGCTC
>JASGMC010000007.1 GCA_030156625.1 Methanoculleus sp. | reverse complement strand
TCGTGACCCGCTCGGAGTCGCTGGAATCCTTTAAGATCACCATCTCCGTCCCGGAGAAGTACCTCGTCTAGGCGGGAGGAACTTCCGCCCCCTCTTCTGCGGCGCGGAGTTCACGGTCGTAATCGGTGATCGCGGCGTTGTACTCCCGCCACGCCGCATCCGCTTCTGCGATGTTCCGGTTTGCCGCATTGTAATCGCGCATCTCGTAGGCGCCCGCGGCCGACGACCAGAACGTGAACGCGCGGTTCAGGTTGTCGAGCGCCCGGACGTAGGCCGACTGCGCTCCGACGTAGGCCTCCGGGACGGCATCGGCCGCGACAATCCGGCGGTGGTAGGCCGTAACGTCTCTGCCGTACCTCGCGATTGCCGCAAACTCCCGCATATGGGCGTCGCATTCGGCAACCGAAAGATCGTTTGTGGGGGTGCGCATATGCGAGGTGATCTTCCCGGAGACCAGGAAGAGGTCGGCCTCCGATGCCGACACGTGGCTGTGGAACGCCGCAACCTGCTGATCTTCGGTGTAGTTGAGAAGAATCGCCCCCCCGATGACGGCGACCACCACCACGAAAACCACCGTCCCGGCGGCCGCGAGCGCCTTCTCCCGGGTGACGGTGAGCTTGGGGATCTTCAGGTCGGGGAGCTTGGGGATCCTCAGGCCGGACGGTTCGGGGGTGTCGGGATCCATCTCACGCTCCCCCCGCCGGCAGACGGACGGGACGGATCCGGTACTCCCCCGGCTCGGGGACGTAGCGAAGCGGGATGATCTGCGGGGTCTCTGACTGCACGCTCGGGAGCGAATCCTGGGTATCCCCGATGGGATATGGTTTTCCCCAGACTGCTATGGGGTCACCTGAGAAGGCGTCACCCCCACAATAGTTCGTCCCCTCGACGTAGTAGTAGTGCTTCCCCTCGTACGTGAAGTATTTCGGCGTGTATTTTGCGTAGTAAGGGTTGAACTCGTTCATCCGGATCCCGAGGGCCATGTGATCCGAGTATCGGAGCAGCACCGTATCGTAGCCGAGGGCGTCGAGGAGTCTTCCCATCAGGATGGCCGCATCTTCGCAGTCCCCCCGCCCATCGACGAGCATCTCGACGGGGTATTTCGGATACTCGACGCCGTCCTTCACGTACATGGCGTGAGGGGGGAGGGCGCCTTCAATGTAAGAGGTCGTGTTTTCGTCCTTATCGTAGGGGATCTGCTGGACGAAGAAGACAACGTTCATCAACCGGAAGTAGCCCTCGTCGGGATTGGCGGCCGGGGGCGCGATCTCCCGGGCGAGGTCCTCGAGAACAGGCCGGTCGGCTTCCGCGAGCGCATACCTCCCCCAGGAATTATAGTCGCTGAACCGCGGGGTCTCCCGGTGTTCAAGGAAGAGCGCTTCCGGGACCGTGACCTCCGTCGTCCGGACGCCGCCGTCGATCGCCGTCCAGCGGAAATTCCGGGTATAGGCCGCGCCGTCATCCGGGAAAGGAGTCGCCGTCGGTGCCGCTGCCGGCGGGACGTATACGGGCGGGTTGTGGACCGGCACCGAGCCAGGAGAGGCAAGGCCGATCGGCTCCCCGAGAAGGGCGGGTTTCACTACGAGGGCGACGACCAGGATCACGAGCCCACCCGCGAGAACCGGGAGAACGTCCTTCCTCTCCATATTAGAACCTCGAACAGTGGCCTCCGGTAGAGATGTTTGCTATCCAACGCTAAAAAACGTTAACTGTTTCGCTCAGAGGGACGTTTATTCCGAAATTGGTTAATACGGGATAGTCGCATAAGGCCGCACCGGAACGGTCCGCGAACGGCCGCCGGAAAAGATCCGCTCGCACGCCGGACCGGGTCCGGTCCGAGAGGGGGGTTCCCGGTGCCGGCCACCCGCTCCGGTTTCCGGATCACCGCATCCCGGGCGCGGGGCCGGGGGGGCAGACCCCTTCGGTGCCGGCCAGCTGCCTTCCCGGCTCTGCCGCATACATGCAGATCGAGGGGTAGTACCTGGTGACGTACTCCTTGAGCATCCGGAGGGAACAGTACTGCGGGGCGATGCTCTTTATCGACTCTTTCATCATCCGGACCCACTTGTGCGGGACGTCGTCCATCGTCCGCGAGTAGTAGAGCGGTGCGATCTCGTTCTCGATGAGGTCGTAGAGTGTCTCCGCATCCGGCTGGTTACCCTCCGCGGAGGGGGGGCGGCCCTCGAAACCCCAACCGTTCCTCCCGTTGTAGCCTTCGACCCACCAGCCGTCGAGGACCGAGAGGTTCAGCACCCCGTTCATCCCCGCCTTCATGCCGCTCGTGCCGCTCGCCTCCATGAGCGGGGTGGGGGTGTTCATCCAGACGTCGACGCCGTGGACCATGTAACGCGCAAGCTGCTCGCTGTAGTCCTCGACGAACGCGATCCGGCCGCCGAACCGCGGGTCCTGCGAGTACAGGTAGATTTTCTGAAGAATCCGTTTGCCCCGATCGTCGGCCGGGTGGGCCTTCCCGGCGAAGATGAACTGCACCGGCCTCCAGCGGTTGTTCACGATCCTGTCAAGCCGGTCCAGATCCTCAAAAATCAGGTCCGCTCGTTTGTATTCGGCGAACCGGCGGGCAAACCCGATCGTCAACGCCGGGGTGTCGAGCATGAGTCCCTCGGCCGCGAGATTCGCGGGCTCATCCCGGTGCCCGGCCCACTTGCGGCGTTTCCGGTCCCGGATCCGGGCAAAGAGTTTCATCTTCAGCCACTGGTGCTCACGCCAGAGTTCTTCGTCCGGGATCTCGTCGACCACCTCCCAGATGGTCGGGTTATCGTAGTCCTCACGCCAGTTCGGGTAGACCGGGTCCATGTACCGGTCGATGAGTGCCTCGATCCGGTGGTTCAGCCACGTCGGCACGTGAACGCCGTTCGTGATAGCGTCGATCGGCACCTCCTCCACGGTGAGGTCGGGCCAGAGAGGCTGCCACATCTCCCGGGCGACCTGGCCGTGCTTCTTTGAGACGCCGTTGTGGAAACGGCTCATCCGGAGCGCAAAAGCGGTCATGTTGAACCCGGCGCCCGGGTTGTGCGGGTCATCCCCGAGCGCCATGAACTCGTCCCAGGAAAGACCGAGCGACGGGCAGTAACTCCGGAAGTACTTCGCCATCAGGTCTTCGGGGAAGACGTCGTGGGCGGCCGCTACAGGGGTGTGGGTGGTGAAGACCGAGGTGCCCCGGACCTGCTCGCGAGCCGCTTCCGGCGGCATCCCGGCGCTGAGCCGCTCCCGGAGCCGCTCGAGAAGGGCGAACGCTGAATGGCCTTCGTTTAAGTGCATTGACGAGTACTCCACGCCGAGGGTATGGAGGACCTTCCTCCCGCCGATGCCGAGCACCAGCTCCTGCCGGAGCCGGCACTCGAGTTCCTTTAAGTAGAGGCGGTGGGAGATGCTCCGGTTCTCGGGGAGGTTCTCGTCGATATGGGTATCGAGGAGGTAGAGGGGGACCCGTCCCACCTGCACCTTCCAGACCGCGACGTAGATGGGGGGGTCGATCAGGGGCACCTTCACCACAAGCTGCTTTCCGTCGTCATCGAACACCCGGAGAACCGGGGCGGCGTCACGGTCCAGGATCTCCCCGACGTTCTTCTGCCACCCGTTCGCTTCGATATGCTGGTGGAGATAGCCTTCGGCGTACATGAACCCGACGGCGACCGTCGGCACGCCGAGATCGCTCGACGCCTTGACATGGTCGCCCGCAAGGATCCCGAGCCCTCCCGCGTAGAACGGGAGCGAGTGGTGCAGCCCGAACTCGCTCGAGAGGTAGGCAATCGTCAGCGGCGCCCGTCCGGGATAGTGCTGCGCAAACCAGCTCGTCCCCGGCACCATGTACTCCCGGAACCGGTGCATGATGATATCGTAGCGGCGGAGGTACTCCGGGTTCGCCGCCGCCCGCTCGAAGAACCGCGGCGGGGTATCGAGAAGCATCCTGACCGGGTTGTGTCGGCTCATCTTCCACTCCGCCCGGTTCAGCATCTTGAAGAGCACGCTCGCCGAGGAGTGCCAGCTCCACCAGAGGTTGTACGCGAGGTCGACCAGCCCGAAGATCCGCTCCGGTACGTGGGCGAACCGGTCGTAGGGTATCTCCGTCTTCATCCGACCGGCATTACCTGTCGCACCTGATAAGTGCTTCTATCAGGAAGGGCAGCCGGGCAGGAATCGGCTCATCGCCGCTCTTCGCGCTCCATGATCTCCCGGATCTTTCGCTCCTCCCACTCCCTGCCGAAGACCCGGCTCCCGGCAAAGACACCGAGCGCGTGGAAGACCACGCCTATCCCCCAGAAGATGGTCACCCAGTAGAACCAGAGCGCCCCGGGGCTGGTCACCATGTTGATCGCGAAGAGGAGGAGATTGACGGCGATGTAGACCGCAAGGTGCATGTAGAACCCCCTGAGTTCCTCGACCTGCCTCTTCGCATGAGCATACCGTTCCTGTTCGTCCATGAGTTCCGGTTACGAACCCTGACGTTTATACCTGCCTATGCCGCCCGGCGCAGAACCAGTGCTGCAGGCGCTATAGGAGGATCGGCAACGGTACAACAGTCGGGAGGCGACTCGCCGCTTCTCGCGCCCGGCGGGGATCCCCGCCGGGAGAACGGCAGGATTTATGGAGGGGTTTCGACGGAACCCGGCAAAAGCCGGTCGTGGAGGAATAGAAAGGTATTATAGACACGTCCTGCCGATGTTCTTTCACGGAAAAATCAGGAGGCGCATAATGGGAGTGCGGCAGATGATCGAGGCGGATAGCCTCACGAAAGAGTACGGCAACGTCACCGCGGTGAACAGGGTATCGTTCACCGTCACGGAGGGGGAACTCTTCGGCCTGCTCGGGCCGAACGGTTCGGGCAAGACGACGATGATCCGGATGCTGACCGGGCAGATCCCGCCGACCTCCGGGTCGGCCCGGGTGATGGGGCTCGATGCGGCGAAAGACCCCATCGGGGTCCGGGGACTCGTCGGGATCATCCCCGAGCAGGAGACGCCGCCGAGTTTCCTCACCGCGGAGGAGTACCTCCGTTTCGTGGCCCGCATAAGGAGCCTCGACGACGTAGACGAGCGGTGCGATCGCTGGTTCGACCTGCTGGAGTTTGGGGACAAACGGAACGTCCTCTGCAAGGACCTCTCAAGGGGCACCCGGCAGAAATTGATGTTTTCGCAGGCGTTCCTCCACGAACCAGAGCTCGCCCTCATCGACGAGCCGTTGATCAACCTGGACCCCATCATGCAGCGGACGGTCAAGGACTTCCTGCGCGAGTATGTCCAGGGCGGCGGGACCGTCTTCTTCTCCACCCATATCCTCGAGATCGCCGAGGAGATCTGCGACCGTATCGGGGTCATCCACAACGGCAGGCTCCTTCACGCCGGCCAGCTCGAAGACCTCATCGGGTCCGGCAGGCACCTGGAGTCCTTCTTCCTCGACCTGGTGCGGGGTGATGCCGGTGCCTGACCTCTTCTGCGCGATGATGAAGGAAGAGTGGCGGATGCACTCGACGATCTTCGGGAGCCTCGGGTTCGCCCTCTTCCCGGCGGTCATCGCGGTCTTTGCCCTTCTCGGGTCGCTCACCCTCCCGCTCTTTGCAGACGTGCTCCCGTACGACGCGGTCGCGCTCTTTGCGCACGCTCTCTTCCTGCTCATGGGCGTGATGGTGGGGTCGTTCGGCCTCATGGGCCGGGAGTTCATGAACCGGCGGTTCGGGCAGGCAAGTCTCGTCGCCTACGCCTCCCGGAGCCTCCCGGTCTCGGAGCGGCGGATATTCGCCGCGTTCCTGGTGAAGGATACCGTCTACTACATCCTGCTCTACGTCCTCCCCTTCGCGGCCGGGTTTGCGGCGGCGACGCCCTTCATCGGCCTCGATCCGGGTCTGGCGGTCCTCGCGTTCGTCTCACTCGCGCTCGCCTTCCTTCTCGGCCTCTCCGCCGTCTGCTTCCTCTCGACCCTCTACGCACGCTCCGTCGCGCTCCTTGCCGGAACGGCGGCGGGGCTCGCGGTGCTCGCGCTTGCGGCATTCCGCCTCGGGGCGATCACCGTCTCCGCCGTCCTCCCCCCGTACGCCTTCTTCCTCGACCCCGCGGTGGAACCGCTCGCGATCTCGCTCCTTCTCATCCTGGTCCCGGCAGCCGCCTCGGTGCTCTTCGTCACCGTCGACTACCCGGACCGGACGAAGCGGTTTAAAAACAGCCTCGATCCCCTCGCGGAAAGGGTCCGCACCCTCGGGAGCGCGCACTTCATCGCCAAGGACGCCCTCGACCTCCTCCGGAGCGAGGGCGGTGCCGGTAAGGTGATCTTCTCGTTCCTCTTCCCCCTCGGCCTCGTCTGGGTCTGCCTGAGGGTCCTGATCCGGTTCATCCCCGGGATCGATCCCCTCGTGGTCTTTTCTGCCCTGCTCGGGGTGATATCGGCCACCATCTACAACTGGCTGACCGAGTTCGACTCCTTCACCTCCTACGCCTTCCTGCCGGTGGAGGTCTCGGAGGTGATCGACGCGAAACTGAAGAGCTACGCCCTCGCGAACCTCCTCCCGCTCGGCGTGCTCGTGCTCGCGGCGGCGACCTCCGGCGGGGCGGGGACATTCATCCCGGCACTTGCCGCGTTCGCCTCGGTCTCGGCCTACACCCTCGCGGTGACGGTCTACCTCACGGGACTCCACCCGAACGTGATGCTCTATCACGCCTGGGTCTTTCTCCGCTACCTGCTCGCGATAAGCCCGGCGCTCCTTCTCCTCATCTTCGCGTCAATCCTCGACCCTCTGTATGCGTTCGGAAGCCTCCTCCTCATCCTGCCGGCGGCGCTCCTCCTCTCCCGCGGGCGGACGAGGTGGCAGGCGTGGGAGATGCCGGGATACTAAATCCCCGTCCCGACCTCTCACTTTCACCCCCCGCGCGGCGCGCATTCAAGACCCCAGCGGGAGACTCCGGGAGTATGCTAGAGAGAGCAGGCTACCTCCAGAACAGCAGGTGCGCCGCGGTCGACGAGGAGGGGAGGCCCTGCCGTATCATCGAGATCGCCCTCGACGGCCGGCGGTTCGGGGCCGGGGCCGGCGAACTCCGGCAGGCACTCGGCGGTCGGCGACCCGCCCGGGTCAGGCTGCTTCGCGATGACCGGGGCCCGGTTCTCGGGGATACGGTCGGCCGCGCGGAGCGGTCGCGGACGGGGAAGGCGGTCGTCTTCGAGCTCGCCACCGGGGAGCGCTACACGGTGCCGGACGCAGCGCTCCGGGCCGTCCTCGCCCGGGCTGCCGCTTTTGCACCCGTCTCGGCGATCCTCCCGGGGGGCATCCCGGCCGCCCGGCGGCAGGCCCCCGTCACCGGGTAATCCCTGCCTCGCGGATCGCCGCCTCCCCGGCGTCGCGGAACGCCCGTCCTACGTTCCCCGGGCCGAGGAGGACTCCGCCGAAGATCCTTGAGACCACCAGCGCGTGGCTCTCGAGGGCGTGCCTGCGGAGCAGGTCGAGGAGGATCCTTCCCGGCCGGCCGACCTCGCCGTCGTTCTTGAACTCCTCCTGCGTTCCGCACCGGAGGGCGGCGCAGTGGTGGGCGGCCTTCCGGTAGGCCTCCCGGTGGCCGGCGAGAACTCTCGCGACGTCTTCCGATCCGTCAACCCGGTAGAGGTGAGCGTAGAACCGCGATCGCCGGACCTCGGTCGCGGCGGCGCCGAGGGGTTCCGCGGTCACGCGGCCACCTGTCTCCTCGCGTATTCGTCCCAGTGCGCCTCGAGGAACCCCCGGATCCCCCGGCCGGGTTTGTAGGGCGGGTATATCTTGCGGTAGGCCTCCTCGGCGTCGGCAAACCTCTCCGTCGGCAGGACGTCGGTGTAGGCCGCAAGATACAGGAGCCCGATCGCCGCCGACCGGGAGACACCGAAACCACAGTGGACCAGCACCTGCCGGCCCTCCGAAAGACACCGGTCGATGAAGGCGAGAGCGGCGTCGACGGCCTCCTTCGGGACGTCGGCGGGGTCCCTCGTATCGACCAGGTTGAGCATCAGCCGGTTCCCCCGCCGGGCGACCAGGTGTTCGGGGTGGTCCGGCGGCACCATGCCGAGCGGCGAGTAGGTGACCGCCAGGCAGTGGTAGGGGCTCCGGCAGGCGTGCACCACGCACCAGGTCTCGTGCGCCTCCACCGCGACCTCGTAATCCTCCTGCGTCCCGATATACAGGTTCTGGTAGATCTCGATCATACGCCCACTTCACCGCGCCTCGAGCGCGTATGCCGCCGCCCCGAGAAGCGGCGCCTGTCCTGCAAGATCCGATACGACAAGCCGGGGAAGGGCGAGGTAGCGGTCGATGAACGGTTCCATCTGCCGGATCACGATATCCCCGTAGTAGCGGGCGAGCGGCCCGTCGAAGACGATCACCTCGGGGTTGTAGGCGACGATGACCGCCGAGACACCCCGGCCGTTCATCTCCCCGAGCGCCTCCATGAAAGCGAGGGCGGTCGGATCCTCCGCCCGGGCCGCCTTGAAGATCGCCCGGGTGGAGGAGGGGTCGAAGGCCACATGCCGGACGTCGGCCGCCGCCCGCCACGCCGTGAAGAACCCGGGAATGTTCTTTGCGGAGGCGTAGGCCTCCCAGTGGCCGGCAAACCCGCACCCGCAGACGAGATTGTAGCGGGTATCGACGGGGATGTGCCCGATCTCCCCGGCGTTTCCGCTCATCCCGAGGAGGAGGCGGCCGTTCACCACCGCACCCCCGCCGATGCCGGTCGAGAGGGTGACGTAGACGACGTTATCGGAGCCGCGGGCGGCGCCCGCCCATCGCTCGCCGAGGACCCCGGCCCGGGCGTCGTTGATCAGGGCGACCGGCAGCCCGAACCGCTCCCGGAGCGGCTCGACGATCTCCACGACCGGGAACGCGATGTTCGGGGAGCCGACGACCCACCCGCGGCCGAGGTCCAGAGGTCCGGCCGATGCGACGCCGATGGCCGCGGCTTCCCGCCCCTGCGGCGACGCGAGGAGAGCCTCTACCCGGGCGGCGATCGCGGCGGTGATCACCTCCCCGGAAGGGCCCGCAGTCGGCGTCGGGACGGCGTCGTGGGCGAGCAGGGTCGCATCGGAATCCGCCAGGGCGGCGCGGAGGTTGGTTCCGCCGAGGTCAACGGCAATCACGGTCGTCATATGGGTCACTCCTCTGGTGGCAGGTGCTTCTCTTCTCGGATTACGTGAACCACCGGGATAAACCTTGCTTCCGGCCGGGATGGCGGATCCGGGAGAGTGCCCACGGCTACGGAAGTAAGGTATATCTACTTCCCGCACATATTTAGGTATACCTAAAAAGGATCGCCATGGAAAAGACGTTACTTGAACTGGAACCGGGCACGCAGGGGACCATCGCCCGATTTATCGGAAACCCGGGCTTTGTCCGGAAACTCAGGACCATCGGAATCAGGGAGGGCAAGACCCTCACCGTCGTCACCCGCCACCCCCTCGGCGGCCCGGTGGTGATCGAAGTGGACGGCCGGGAAGTGACGCTCGGCCGCGGGATGGCCGGAAGGGTCGTCGTGGACGTGGCCGAATGAAGACCGTCGTCCTGATGGGCAACCCGAACGTCGGGAAGAGCGGGATCTTCTCGCGGCTGACCGGCACCCGGGTCATCACCTCGAACTACGCCGGGACCACCGTCGACGTCTCCCGCGGGAAGATGCATCTTCCGGACGGCCCTGCCGGGGTGATCGACGCGCCCGGCACCTACTCCCTCACCCCCACGAACCCCGCCGAAGAGGTCGCCGCGAGGATCCTCGGAGAGGCCGATATCGTCGTCAACGTCGTCGATGCGACCAACCTGGAGAGGAACCTCTACCTGACCCTCGAGACCCTGGAGCGCGGGGTCCCGGCGGTCGTCGCGCTCAACCTCTGGGACGAGGCCGGACACCAGGGGATCGCGATCGACGTCGCCGGGCTTGAAGCGCTCCTCGGGGTGCCGGTCGTCCCGACCGTGGGCCTTTCCGGGGAGGGGATCCGGGAACTCGTGGGACGGCTCGGCGAGGCACGCCCCTCGGCGACGATCCGGCCCATGAGCGAGGAGGAGCGGTGGGCGACGGTCGGCCGGATCACCGGGGAGGTGCAGACGATCGCCCACCGGCACCACACCCTCGCCGATCGACTCGCGGAGGCGAGCATCCGGCCGATCAGCGGCCTCTTCATAGCCCTCGCGGTCATCGCCGCCGCGTTCCTGGCGGTCAGGTGGATCGGCGAAGGGCTCATAGCATACGTCTTCGAGCCGCTCTTCGACCTCTACACCCCGATCGTCATGAGGGCGAGCGACCTCCTCGGCCCCGGGATCCTGCACGAGATCCTGATCGGGCGACTCTTTGAGGGCGAGATCGATTACGTCCAGTCGATGGGTCTCCTCACCACGGGGCTTTTCGTCCCGTTCGCCATGATCCTCCCCTACATCGTGGCGTTCTACCTCGTTCTCTCAATCCTCGAAGACACCGGCTACCTCCCCCGGCTTGCGACGCTGGCCGATACCTTCTTCCACCGGCTCGGGATGCACGGCTACGGCATCATCCCGGTCTTCCTCGGGTTCGGGTGCAACGTGCCGGGGGCGCTCGCCACCCGGGTTCTGGAGACGAAGAAGCAGCGGTTCATCGCCGCCACCCTCATGTCGCTTGCGATCCCGTGCATGGCGCAGATCGCGATGGTCTTCGGGGTTCTCGGGCCGTTCGGCCTCCGGTACGTGGTGATGGTCTTTGCGACCCTCGCCGTCGTCTACGTCGCCGCGGGCCTGATCCTGAACCGGGTGGTGCCGGGCGAGTGCCCGGAGATCTTCCTGGAGATCCCCCCCTACCGGGCGCCGGATCTCCGGGCCACCGCCACGAAGACCTGGATGCGGGTTCGGGGCTTCATCGGGGAGGCGATCCCTTACCTCTTCCTCGGTATCCTGCTCGTCAACCTGCTCTACTCGGTCGGGTTCCTTGACCTGCTCGCGGCCGTCTTCGCCCCGGTGATGGAGGCCTGGCTCGGGCTTCCCGCCGGAGCGGCCGTCGCGCTCCTCGTAGGGTTCCTCCGAAAGGATCTCGCGGTGGGGATGCTGGTGCCGCTCGGGATGAGCCCGGAGCAGCTCGTGATCGCGGTGACGATGCTCACGATCTACTTCCCGTGCGTGGCGACGTTCGTGGTGCTCCTCCGGGAGCTCGGGGCGCGGGGGATGCTCGCCGCCGCAGGCGTGATGGTGACGGCGGCGCTCCTCGTCGGGGGCGCGCTACGGATGATCCTGATCGGGTTTTAGGAGGAAAGAACGGTGCGCAAGAAGACAACGGAGGAGTACATCGAGATCATCTGCCTGCTCGAGAAACAGGAAGGGCGGGCGCAGACCGGCAGGATCGCGGAAGCGATCGACGTGAAACCGCCGTCGGTCACGGAGATGCTCCGGAAACTGGAGCAGGAAGGCCTTATCGTCTACGAGTCCTACGCGGGCGCGACGCTGACCCCGGCAGGGGAGGAGATGGCCCGCGATCTCCAGAGAAGGCACAGGACGTTTGCGGACCTGCTGGAACTCCTGGGGGTCGAGGGAGAGATCGCGGAGACGGACGCCTGCCAGTTCGAGCACCACGTGAGCCCGGAGACGCTGGAGCGCCTCAGGCTCTTCCTGGAGTTCCTGAGCGAGAGCCCGGACGGCCGGCGGTGCCTCGAAGCGTTCGGAGAGTTCCGCAAGCAGCGGCAGTGAGGGGGTTCGGGGTCAGATGTCCTCCCCCACTGCCATGCAGGGGTACTTCTCCCGCGGGTACCTGCCCTCTATGGACTCGCGGACGAACTGCTCCCTTGATGCGGCTGCGAGGAGACCGTTGTAGACTTCTCTCGGAACGCCGGCGTAGCGGTAGGCGTCTCCGGTCGAGCAGACGACGAGAAGCGCCTTCGTTGTGGGATCGTAGCCGACGGAGCTGACGCCGGCGCGTCCGGCTGATTGTTGAGACATACGGGTGGGTTGTGATCGGCGGTGATGATAGCGGTTGCGGCGGGCACCGCCGGAGGTCCCCTCACCGGACCTTCTCGTAGGGGTAGCGCAGCCGGATGAACTCCCCGAAGTAGCGGCCTTTCGACCGGGCCGCGAGCATTCCCTCATAGACCTCGGGCGGCACGCCGACGTAGTGGTAGACCCCGCCGCTGTGGAACTCGACCTCCAGGATCTCGTCTTCCGGGTCGTAACCGACCGATTTGATGTTGGTGGATTCGACGGTCTGGCGCTGCATGGGCGCAAGTAGAGGGGTTGTGGGGATAAGGGTTGTGGGAAGGGAGGCAGTCGACCGGGACTACGGCGCGACGGGGATGAACCCGGTATCCGGGGCCCGGTCGTAGACCGTCCTGTTGAACTTGTCCGGATTGATGTGAACCTCGCCCCTTCCGGTTCGCTCCTCGGCCTCCCACACCCTGCCGCGCAGTTCGGTAAGCGGGATACTGGCACGGCTCGGGACGAGGGCGGTCTCGACGTAGAGGTCCAGTTTCCCATCGTCGTTGAGGAGTTCCAGGGGGACGCTTGCATGGATGCTGTTCCCCCGCATGGTGACGAGGTGCCGGACACCGCTCGCCCCGAAGACGCCGCCGGTATCCCCCACCAGCAGGGCATCGAGCTTCCCGTTGTAGAGGGAGTAGACAAAGGCCGACTCGAAAAGGCCGTCTCCTGCCTGATCGGTATCAAAGAAAACCGTGGTTATGGCCCCGTCGTCCGGCTCCAGGCTGGCATAGGTGACGTTCACGAGGAGGATACTCCCCGCATACCCGGTCTCGACCGAGACAATGTCGTCCCCGTCGTAACCGAACCCGGCCGAATCACCCACCCGGTCGGAGGAGAGGACCGGCTGGCCGGTGTATGCCAGGGGAGGCAGAATCCTGCCGGTCGCGGAATCGATCGCCCCGGCCCCCGTATCCGGGACCTGATCCAGTTCTCCGGCGGAGGACAACTCATCGAGCGGGAAGGAGTCGAGGACGATGCTTGCCCTCCCGTCGTCGGACCCGAGCAGCGTGAGCGGGATCCGGAAGAAGGCCTGGTTGCCGGCAACCAGAAACACGGCGTCGTTGTACGGAGCCCCGAGAGGGACGCCCGCAGTCTCCGCGTAGCCTTCTTCCGCGAGCCCGGGGCCGGCCTTCTCCAGGCTCGCGCCGGTCCCGAGCAGGGATCCGATCGTGTAGTCCAGGCGGTAGTCGATCCCGAACGACGGCGGCGCCTCTTCGGCGTTCATGAACCCGGTAGCCAGGTTCTGGTCCGCGTCGATAAGGATCCAGCCTTTCAGGTCGCCTCCCGGATAACTCCCCCCGTCCTCGACGGGGGTTGCGTAGGTCACCAGGAGGTCGAGCACGCCATCGTGGACGTCCATATCAAGGCCCGTGACGTCCCCGGACGGCGCGTCGCCTGCCCGGTCCTGAAACCCGGCGCTCATCCGTGCGTTCCCGCCCGGAACCCGCACCTCACCGTTCCCGGCGTTCACGACCCCATAGTCCGGGACGCGGTCGAAGGCGAGGCCCCCCGCGGTTCCGGCGTAGGTGGCGGCGAAGAGGTCCGGGTCCGCACCACCGCCCCCGGAGGCATCGAGGGGGATCGCGATCTCGACCCGGCTCCCGCTGCAGGAGAGGGTATCCTCGCTCACCGGGTCGTCGTTCAGGGTTGCGGAGACGAGCGGCTCGGCATAGACGATGGGCATGACGGAGAAGTCGTAGACGTAGTCCGCGCCGGTCCCTTCCCGGTAGCCCGTCGAAGGGTTCCGGTCGGCATCGACGAAGACCGTCCCGCCGTAACTCCCCGCGGGGTCCCGGGCAAGATCGATCCGGACATACAGGACGCCCTCACCGGCGTCGCAGGAGAGATCGGTTATGTCGGCGTCCGGGAAGTCTCCCGCCGGATCGGCCACGCTGGCGGCGGAGGTAAAGGCCGTGGCATGCACGAGCAGCAGTACGGGAAGTATGAACAGCACGTACCTCCACCTTCGGTTCGCCTGCGCCATTGTCCCCCGGTGTGCAGGGACCGGGGAGAGATAAAGGTGCCTGCCCGGAGACTATCAGCCGGTTCTCCCCGATAGGCCTTATGGAGACGGACGGGTGACGGAAACCTCGATTTGCGCTTTCAGGGGACTTCTCTTCCCGTTCTCCAGCCATCTCCGGATATCGTGTCCCGCCCTACATCCCCACGGTGAAGGCCGCAAAAGCCGCGAGCGCTGCGAGCGTGAGAAGCGCAAGCACCCCGACCGTCCAGACGACCATGAAGATGACGATCGTCGACAGGCGCACCTCCCGGAACGGGACGGTTCCCGCGTTCATCCGCCGTGCGATCGCCCAGGCGTCGTAAACCCCGAAGAGCCAGACGGCCACCCCGGGGATGAGCATCACGAGAAGCCCTGCGAGCACCCCGAAGAGCACCAGGAGACCCTTCCCCGTCTCTCCGTTGCAGACCTGCCCGAGCCCCGGGAAGAGGAGGGAAAGGCCCGCCGCAAAGACCGGGTTCTTCTTCTCCCCCACGGGAGCATCTCCTCCCGCACCGGGGATGCCCGTTTTGTGGAGGTCAACCGGTTCCGCCATGGTTGTTCGTACGTGTACTGCTCTTTGGGGGAGGAAAGAGGTTCCGGCTTATCATCGCAATGCCGACAGGCTCATAACCCCGGGGAGCTATCCCTCGCCGAGGAACCTGCATGGCACGAAGAGACGTAACCCCCGAAGAAGCAGAGGCGATGGGCGAGCAGCTCGGCATCACCTGGAAGAAGTTCGACGTCGAACAGTTCCGGCGCGGCATGATCGTGGAGCTCGAGCACGGCCTCCACGACCCGGCGACGAACGTCACCGACGACGACCTCTTCCTGACGGCAAAGATAGCGCTTGCGCACTTAAACGAGTTCCCGGATTACTACGACCGGCTCGAGAAGATGGAGGAAGAGGCGGAGGCATACTGGGCGGAGCGAAAGGCTCAGGGCTGAGCCGGTCACCATGACGACAGCCCTGCCGTGGCGGCCGAGAGCGCCGCAGGGGTGACCGGCAGGAGGAGAAGACCGGCCAGCCAGACCGCGAAGAAGAGAATGACGGCCGCAATGCTGCTGTCGCGGTACGGCACCGTGCCCCCGTTCATCCTCCGTGCGGTGGCGTAGGCGTCGCAGATCCCGAAGAGCCAGATGGCCGCCCCGGCGGGAGCGAAGGAGAGGCCTCCGATCAGCGTCCCGACGAGGATCAGCACGCCCCGCAGGAACTGCCCGTTGTATGCCTGGCCGAGCCCGAAGAAGACGGACGAGAGGAGGGCGGAAAATCCCGGGTTCTTTGATTCGGTGGTAACAGGAGGATTGATTCTGCTGGTCATAGGTACCGGCACCGGAAAGGGCTTCGTGATGATATATGTTTTGCGGCCGATGTGGGGACGGGCACCGGGGTTACGCCGTCTTTGCCGGGAGGTAAGGTTCCCGACGCCGCAGAGGCAACTGCCCGACTCTCTGTCCGGCGGAGGTCTGATTCAGTACGGGCGGATGCCTTTGGCGGGGCAGTAACAGAGTGGTGGGGCGAACCCCGTCCACATTCCCCATTACACCGTCGCGCCGGGGTTTAATAAATTTCCCGTACGGCAGGAGTGGGAGGGTTGAACCGGCCGGTTCAGTGTACCCGGCACTCCCGGATCGCCGGGACCGTGCACCGCTCCAGCCACTCGTCATGGAGAACTCCCCAGACGTCGACATCCTCAAAGACGCCCCATTTCCGGTCATGCTCCCGGAGATGCGCCTCGTGCACCATCCCGCACTTCTCCATCACCCGGCCCGACGCCGGATTCCTGGAAAAATGCATGGCATAAATCCGGTGCAGCCCGAGCACGGAGAACCCGTACTCGATCGTCGCCCGGGCAGCCTCGGTGGCATACCCCCGGCCCCAGCAGTGCCTCGCGACCCAGTAGCCGAGCTCCGCCCGCCCGTGACGGCGATTCACCTCCACGAGCCCGACTGCGCCGACAGGACCCTGCTCCTCCGGGCAGGTGACGGCGTAGACGACGTGCATCCCCTTCTCAAACCCCGAGCGGTGGGTGGCAATCCAGTTCTCAGCCGCTCCGTCGGGGTAGGGGTAGGGTATACCGAGAGCATGTGACGCGACCTCGTAGTCGCCGGCAAGCCGCTGCACCTCCGGGGCATCTGCGAGGGTGAACGGCCGCAGGAGCAGGCGGTCGGTTACGAGGGCGGGCTGTCCGGTCATAGGGGTGCCTTTACCGGCGGAGAGGGGATCTCTACCCCGGGGCGGACGGACGGGTCCCGGAGGACCCCCCAGAGATCGACATCCTCATAGATGCCCCACTTCCGGACATGTTCCCTGAAGCGGCCTTCGCGGATCATCCCGCACTTTTCCATCACCCGGCCGGATGCAGGGTTGCGGGAGAAATGCATGGCATGGACCCGGTGCAGCCCGAGCACGGAGAACCCGTACTCGATCACCGCCCGGACCGCCTCGGTAGCATACCCCCGGCCCCAGCAGTGCTTCGCGACCCAGAACCCGAGTTCCCCGCGGGCGTGAGCCGGGTCGATCCGCAGGCGGACACCGCCGATGAGGGTCCCCTCTCCGGCGAGCGTGACGGCGAAGGCTGCGGCGTCGCCGCGCTCGATGCCCTCGCGGAGGGAGGCGATCCATGCCTCGGCGAGGCCGTCCGGGTACGGATGGGGGAGGAGAGTCGTCGCGGCAACGGCGTAGTCTCCGCAGAGCCGCTGAACCGCACGGGCGTCCGCAAGGGTATACGGCCGCAGGAGCAGGCGGCCGGTTGCGAGGATGGGCTGGTTCTCCATGGATATATGCTCATGGCACCGGCCGGTTATAAATCCTGCCGCACTCTCCGGTCCTGCAGGAGGAGGCGGCCAGAAGATCTCCGGCAGGAGCCCCTCTCCCCTGCTTGCTGCCTGCGTGAAGGAACCCATTAATACCTTGAGGTCTCTCTTTCGCGACTTAATCGGCCTGATGGGGATAAAGAGCACTCCGGAATCCCTTTTGGCGATAAGAGCGCCTGATATCTCCGCTATTTCCAAACCAGCAACCTTTATTAATTTTTGTTCTGTATTCCAACATGCATGATCAAAGTCGCGATCAACGGGTACGGCACCATCGGTAAGCGAGTCGCCGATGCGGTCGCCGCACAGCCCGACATGGAAGTGATAGGGGTCTCAAAGACCAGCGTCTCCGCCGAGGCGTACATCGCAAAAGAGCGCGGGTATCCCCTTTACATTGCAGATCTCAGTAAAAAGCCGGCGTTCGAGAAGGCCGGCATCGAGGTCGCCGGCGACGTCGACGCTATGCTGAAGGCTGCCGACATCATCGTGGACGCCACCCCCGGCGGCGTCGGGGAGAAGAACCGGCCGATCTACGAGAAACTCGGCAAAAAGGCGATCTTCCAGGGCGGCGAGGATCACGAGGTCGCCGGGTTCTCCTTCAACGCCCACGCGAACTACAACGAGGCCGCAGGAAAGCAGTTCGCCCGGGTCGTCTCGTGCAACTCCACCGGGCTCGTCCGGGTCATCCACGCCCTGGACCAGGCCTTCGGCGTCGCGCGGGTCCGGGCGGTGATGGTCCGGCGCGGAGCGGATCCCGACGACGTGAAAAGGGGACCGATCGACGCCATCGTCCTCAACCCGGCCACGATCCCGAGCCACCACGGCCCCGACGTCAGGACCGTCCTCCCGCAGATCGACATCGTCACCCTCGCGATGATCGTCCCGACGACGTTTATGCACATGCACACGATCCAGATGGACTTGAAGAAGGAGACCACCCGGGAGGAGGTGCTGAAGATCTTTGAGGACCACAGCCGGATCGGCCTCGTCCGCAAGGCCACCGGGATCAAGAGCAACGCCCAGCTCCGTGAGTACACCCAGGACCTCGGCCGGCCGAGGACGGACCTCTGGGAGAACGGGGTCTTCGAGGAGTCGGTCTCGATCCTGAACGGCAAGGAGTTCTACTGCTTCCAGGCGATCCACCAGGAGGCCGACGTCATCCCCGAGAACATCGATTGCATCCGCGCCCTGATGGGGACCGTGAAAGATCCGGAAGAGTCCATCCGGATGACCAACGAAGCGCTCGGTCTCGTCGCCATAGGGTGAACGGCCGGGCAGGGGAGCCGGAGGAGGAAGAAGGATTAACTCCCCGGCAAACCCATTCTTTTCAATGGATCCGTACGAACTGGTGACGCGAAATACCGTAGAGGTCGTCACCGACGAGGAACTGCGTGCGCTCATCGACCGTCCGGTCAGGCGGGTCTACACCGGCTACGAACCGAGCGGGGAGATCCACCTCGGCCACATGGTGACGGTGAACAAGCTGATGGATCTGCAAGAGGCGGGGTTCGAGGTGACGGTGCTCATCGCCGACCTCCACGCGTTCCTGAACCGCAAGGGGACCATGGAGGAGATCCGGGAGACGGCCGAGTATAACCGCCGCTGTTTCGAGGGGCTCGGCCTCCGTGGCGCAAACTACGTCCTCGGCTCGGAAGTGCAGCTCACGCCGGAGTACGAGCTTGCCGTTCTCGAACTCTCCCAGGCGATCACCCTCAACCGGGCGAAGAGGAGCATGGACGAGGTCGGGCGGCAGATGGAGAACCCGACGGTCTCCCAGATGATCTACCCGATCATGCAGATGGTCGATATCGCGACCCTCGAGGTGGACGCCGCCGTCGGCGGGATCGACCAGCGAAAGATTCACATGCTCGCACGGGAACACCTCCCCTCGATCGGGTATCCGGCGCCGGTCTGCATCCATACGCCGATCATCAACGGCCTCGACGGGAAGAAGATGTCGTCGTCGGCCGGAAACGTCATATCGGTCGCCGATTCCGAAGAGGATATCAAAAAGAAGATGAAGAAGGCGTTCTGTCCGCCCGAGGTCGAGAACAACCCGGTGCTCGAGATCCTGCGTTACCACGTCTTCCCCCGGGCGGGTGCGGTCGCCATCCGCCGGCCCGAGAAGTTCGGCGGGGACCGGGAGTTCGCCGCCTACGAAGACCTCGAGCGCGCCTACGCGGCGGGCGAGATTCACCCGCTGGACCTCAAGAACGCCGCCGCAGCCCACCTCATCGATATCCTCGCCCCCGTACACGATTACGTCTGCAGCAGGTGATCCGGCCGTGGGTCAGAGAGACGAGCACGAGCGGTTCGACCGCAAGATCGAGGCGATGGGCGTCAGGATAAAAGACGCCGATACGGTGAAGGTACGGGACGACGTCTTTGACGAGGTCACCCTCCTCGCCCTCTACAAGCTCGTCCAGAAAAAACTGATCACGGTCATCGGCGGGCCGATCAGCACCGGGAAAGAGGCGAACGTCTTCTACGGCGAGCGCGACGGGCAGGGGCTCGCCATCAAGATCTACCGCATCCAGACCGCGAACTTCAAGGCGATGACCGAGTACCTCGCAGGGGACCGCCGGTTCTCGAGCGTCCGGGGGACGCGCAAGGGCCTTATCTTCGCCTGGACCAAAAAGGAGTTCAGCAACCTGGCCCGGGCGCACGAAGCGGCGATTCCGGCCCCCGAACCTCTCGCGTTCGACCGAAACATCCTCCTGATGACGTTCCTCGGCGAAGACGAGGTGCCGTATCCCCAGCTCCGGAACGCCGAGGTCGAGGATTACGGGGCGGTATACCGCGAGATCCTCGGCTACGTGGAGCGGCTCTACCGGGAGGCTCGCCTGGTTCACGCCGACCTCTCCGAATACAATATCCTCTACCACGAGAAACCATACCTGATCGATATGGGGCAGGCGGTCACCCTGGATCACCCGCGGGCGCCCGCGTTTCTGATCCGGGATATAAAGAACCTTAATCGATATTTCTCCCGCTACTGCGACGTGCAGGACGAGCAGGAGATCATCAAGACGCTCGTCGGCACCGGACGCCGGGAGCCCTGAACACCGGGAGGAGAGATGCAACCATGACCACACAGGAGATAAAAGTTTCAACGGCGAGAATCGGTGTAATCATCGGCAAAAGCGGGTCCACGAAACGTGAGATCGAGGAAAAGACCGGGATAACCCTCCGGATCGACAGCGAGGAGGGCATAGTGACGATCGAGGGGGAGGACCCCGTCGGCGTCATGACGGCGACGAACGTCGTCTCCGCAATCAACCGCGGATTCTCGCCGGAGCGTGCGTTCCGGCTCATCGAGGACGAGGACATGATGCTCGATATCCTCGACCTCGCCGACCTCTCGGGGTCGACACGGCAGCTCGAGCGGCTCCGGGGCCGGATCATCGGCAAGGCGGGGACGTCCCGCGCCCAGATCGAGGATATGACCAGCACGGAGATCTCGGTCCAGGGCAAGACCGTCGCGATCATCGGCCTCCCGGACCAGGCCGAGACCGCGAGAAAAGCGGTGGAGATGCTGATCCAGGGCGTGCCCCACGAGCACGTCTACGGGTTCCTCGATCGGAAGAAGAAGGAAGCCAAACAGGCGATGCTGGAGTACTACTCGTGATGGGGAGAGGACGGACCGACCCTGCCCGTGGCCACGGCAATACGCCGCATATACGGCTTGCAGTGGAAACGAAGGGGTGTACATGGAGATAGCCGACCTCCCCGTCCCGCCGGAACTCGCGGCCGGCTACATCGGCCGCGGGATCACGGAACTCTACCCGCCGCAGGCCGCCTGCGTTGAAGCAGGCCTTTTTTTGGGGAAAAACCTTCTGATCGCCATCCCGACCGCGAGCGGCAAGACCCTGGTCGCCGAGATGGCGATGCACCACCAGGTGGGGAGGGGCGGCAAGTGCCTCTACATCGTTCCTCTGCGGGCGCTCGCGAGCGAGAAGTTCGAGGAGTTCTCGGGGAAAGGCCTCCGGGTCGGGATCGCAACCGGCGACTTCGACCGGCGGGACGACTACCTGGGAAGGAACGACATCATCGTCGCGACAAGCGAGAAGGTGGACTCGCTCCTGCGGAACCGGACACCGTGGCTCTCGGAGATCACCCTGCTCGTCGTCGATGAGGCGCACCTGATCGACGACCCCTCAAGGGGAGCGACGCTCGAGATGGTGATCGCAAAACTCCGGCACAAGAACCCGGATATGCAGATCATCGCCCTCTCGGCGACCATCGGGAACCCTGCCGATCTCGCCGGGTGGCTGGACGCCGAACTCGTCGAGAGCGAGTGGCGGCCGGTCGACCTCCGGGAAGGGGTCTTTTTCGAGGAGTGCATCAAGTTTGCCGACGGCACCCGGGAGGTCGATCGCCGGAGCAAGTACGAGGACCTGGACCTCGTCCTCGACACGGTCGCGGAGGGGGGGCAGTGCCTGGTCTTCGTCAGCTCGAGGAAGAACGCCGAAGCGTTTGCGAAACGGGCCGCATCGGGGCTGAAACTCGCAAACCCGGTCCTCGCCGGATACGCCGATAAGCTCCGGTCGAACGCCGCGACCGATATGGGAAAGACCCTCGCCGCATGCGTCGCGCAGGGAGCGGCGTTCCACCACGCCGGGCTCGCGCGGGAGGAGCGAGGGATCGTTGAAGCGGGGTTCCGCGAGGGGCATATCAAGGCGATCGCCTCGACCCCGACGCTCGCGGCGGGCTTAAACCTCCCCGCCCGGCGGGTGATCGTCCGCGACTACCTCCGGTTCAACGCCGGCGAGGGGATGGTTCCGATCCCGGTCCGGGAGTACCGGCAGATGGCCGGGCGGGCCGGACGGCCGCGTCTCGACCCCTACGGCGAGGCCGTCCTGATCGCGAAGTCAGAGGAGATGGTCGACGAGCTCTTCGACTGCTACATCGAGGCGCCGGCGGAAGACGTCCGGAGCCGGTGCGCGGACGAGGCGGTCCTCTGCACCCATATCCTCTCGCTCATCGCCACCAACTTCGCCCGCGAACGCGGCGAGGTCCTGGGGTTCATGGACGGGACGTTCTACGCCCACCAGGGCGAGAGCCCGCGTGCGCTCTCGCGGGCGGTCGACCGGGTGCTTGAGTTCCTGCGCGAGAGCGAGATGATCACCGAGGTGGGGGAGTGGCTCGAGGCCACCGAGTACGGGTCGCTCGTCTCCCGGCTCTACATCGACCCGAGAAGCGCCGAGGTGATCGTGACGGCGATGACGGGCCGGAGAGAATACACCGATATCGGCCTTCTGCATCTCCTCTGCTCGACACCGGATATGCCGACGCTCTATGTCAGGAGAAACGACATGTACGCCCTCGACCGGTTCCTGGCCGACCACCGGGACGAACTCTGGACGGAGATCCCCTGGGACGCGGGCGAGGGGTTCGACCGGAGCCTCAAGACCGCGCTCCTCCTCGCCGACTGGGCCGATGAGGTGGGCGAAGACGTGATCTGCGAGCGCTACAGCGTCGGCCCGGGCGACGTCTACGGGATGGTGGAGAGCGTGGCCTGGCTGGTCCACGCGAGCCGGCAACTCGCCGGACTCTTTGCCCCGCACCTCAAGGCCCCCATCGAGGAGATGGAACTCCGGACCAAACACGGCATCAGGAAGGAGCTCCTGCCGCTCATCAGGATCCGGGGGATCGGCCGGGTCCGGGCCCGCCGGCTCTTCAACAACGGTATCGACTCGATCGAGGCGCTCCGGGAAGCGGGGCCGGAGAAGGTCGGGAAGGTTCTCGGGCAGGGGATCGCCGCACAGGTCTTCGAGCAGCTCGATGGTGCCCGGGACGAGATCGGGAATGCCGGCGAGGAGCAGTCGACCCTTTCCCGGTTCGGGTGAACGAAATGACAGAGATAGCATGCGATATCTACCGGGCGGTCTTTACGGTCGATGAGAACGTCGTCTTTCTCCGAAAGGTCCGCGCGGCGGCCGACGAGTTCGGGACCCACATCATCCTCTTCGACGCCGACCGCCTCGCCGGGCGCGGCCACGTGGAGGCGGCGCTCCGGCACGCCTGGCGGTCGTGGGAAAGCGGTGAAGCGATCGCAAACTCAATCGAGATGGAAGCGCTCCTCTACGCTGCGGGAACCCGGCAGTGTCAGACGGCCTCGTCCTTCGGGATTCACCCGGGGGAAAACCGTTCTTACGTCGCCGTCTGCCCCCCGGCGCCCGGCGTCCGGGACCGCCTTGCCGGTCTCGTGCGGTTCGCCGATGACGACCCGGAGGAGGAGATCGATCCCGAGAAACGGGCGCGCCTCGCGGACCTCT
Source organism: Methanoculleus sp. (assembly GCA_030156625.1). Lineage (GTDB taxonomy): Archaea > Halobacteriota > Methanomicrobia > Methanomicrobiales > Methanoculleaceae > Methanoculleus. The sequence continues at coordinate 16,126 of JASGMC010000007.1, read as the reverse complement.
TCGGGATCACCCCCGAAGAGATTGCAGTGGTCGGGGAGGACCGGTTCCGCGAACTGGTCCTCGAGCGGGTGGCGCTCCTCGACGTCTACCGCTGACCCGCCGAGGCGTGGGTCAGGATGTGCCGGATCTCGGGGATGATGATCTCCCGGGCGGCGAGCGTAACCGCCTTCGTCGAGCCCGGGATGCAGAAGATCGCCCGGCCGTCGACGACGCCCGCGATCGCCCGCGAGAGGATTGCGGAGGTCCCGATCTCCTCGTAACTCTTCAGGCGGAAGAGTTCCCCGAACCCGTCGATGGTCTTTGAGAGCAGCGGCGCGACCGCCTCGATGGTCACGTCGTCCGGGGTGAGCCCGGTGCCCCCGGTGACGATGACGCAGTTGGCGCGCGAAAGCGCCGCCCGGACCTCGGAGCGGATCCGCTCCTGGTCGTCGGGGATGACGGCGTAGTGGGTCACCTCGATGCCGGCAGCGGTGAGGAGATCCACGAGCGCCTTTCCGCTGGTGTCGGTCTCGGGTTTCCGGGTCGAAGAGACGGTGATGACAGCTCCGTTCACGGTGAGGGGTTTTAGGTGGCTACTTTCCATATGGAATCTTCCAGTACCTCTGTACCGCGTATTTTACTTCTTTGTATCTCCCCGCGAAGCGGGATGCAATCCCCGACCCCTTTGTTTCGACTGGAACCATGACGGTTCGCCCCGGCCCGGGGGGAGGGGCGATGCAGGAAGGGAGGATGGGTTCCGTGGATCCCCGATGGCCGAATCCGGTTTATCCGAGATAGTTAACAGGATCCAGGCTGGCAGGAGAGTTTTTCGATCCGATCCTCGATCCGATCCACCGGACCCGTTCTAGGGAGGAGATGCAACCTGTCCGGAGCAACAACTCGATTCACCTTGATGGGAATCTGGTCCCGGAGGAGTGCCGATCCGGTCCGTCCGGGAGAGTAACCGGGGTCCTGACCGACGGTTGATCGGTCCGGCGACAGGATGATCGGGGGTGGGTACTGTGCCATTCTCTTCTCACTCCGAACTTTTTCTTCCGGTTCCGTACACCTATCCCTCCACTCTGGACTCTTCTTTTTTCACCTGCCCCTCCTCTTTTTCCACCCGATCCTCTTCTTTCCTCGTTCTATGCTTCTGTTTACCTGCTCTGCAGTCGTTTCTTCCTGTCCTGTACGTTTTCCATAAAATTATATAGCTTGAGTTGAAGAGGTACACATGGCTATCGTCATCACTTTTTGATTGAATGATACGGGTCGTATCATCATCACTCTCCACACGAAACAAAGGGGTGGGGGCGATCCCGGTTTTTCTCCCGGCATGCCCTCTGATATCGTCGCCATCCTGAACGGTTCATCGGCATCCCACCGGTATTCAACGGTCTTTTGTTCCACTGGAAACGAAGGGGTTATCTGTCCTGAAAACGATCATCTTAAGAGTCCTCGACACGAAAATTTCCTGTCCTGGCAACCCCCTCCGGTGACATCATGTCGGACGATAAGACAAACCCAATGGGATTATTCAAAAAATACCTGACCAACAGGCGTATATTCAAGAACAGGGAAGTGCTCCGACACAGCTATCGTCCCCAGATCCTTCCTCACCGGAAACCGCAGATTGACGAACTCGCCTCCATTCTTGCGCCCGCCCTCACGAACGAGACTCCGTCAAACATCCTCATCTACGGCAAGACCGGGACCGGGAAGACGGCGTCGGCCCGGTACGTGGGAACGGAGCTCGAGAACGCCAGCGCACTCGCCGGGACGAAGTGCAGGATCGTACACCTCAACTGTGAAGTGATCGATACCCAGTACCGGGTCCTCGCCCAGATAGCGAACGGCCTCGACGACGCCGACGAGCACCCGAGCGACAGCACGAGGAACCACATCCCCATGACCGGGTGGCCGACCGACCAGGTCTACGCGGAACTGAAGAACCAGCTCGAGAGCAGCGGTGGGGTCATGGTCATCATCCTCGACGAGATCGACAAACTCGTCAAGAAGAGCGGCGACGATACCCTCTACAACCTCACCCGGATCAACTCCGATCTGAAGTCTGCCAAAGTCAGCATCATCGGGATCTCAAACGACCTCCGGTTCACCGACTTCCTGGACCCCCGTGTCCTCTCCTCGCTCTCTGAGGAGGAGATCGTCTTCCCCCCCTACAACGCCCCGCAGCTCTGCGACATCCTCCAGCAGAGGGCCGATCTGGCATTCGTGGAGGGAGCGCTCGGCGAGACGGTCATCCCGCTCTGTGCGGCGCTCGCGGCGCAGGAGCACGGCGACGCCCGGCGGGCGCTCGATCTTCTCCGGGTCTCTGGCGAACTCGCGGATCGTGAGAACGCCGCGAATGTGGATGAGAGGCATGTCCGGATGGCGCAGGAGAAGATCGAGACCGACAGCATGGTGGAGTGCATCTCCACCCTCCCGACCCAGAGCAAGGCGGTCCTCTACGCGATGCTGATCCTCGAGCAGATGGGTAAGAGGATCTTCACGAGCGGCGAGGTCACCGTGGTCTACCGCGAGATCGCCCGGATCATCGATCTCGACGTACTGACGCACCGCCGGATCACGGACCTCATCTCCGAGCTCAACATGCTCGGCGTCATCAACACCCGGGTCGTCTCGCGGGGCCGCTACGGCCGGACGAAGGAGATGTGGTTCGACGCAACGACGAGCAAGATCGAAGAGGTCGTCATGCGCGACCCGAGGCTCGACGACCAGAGGCTTAAGGAGCTCGACATCAACCGATTGAGAGCAATGTTCAGGTGAAGTTATGGACGAGAAGGACCGTATCCTCCTCCATCTCCTGGAGGAGAACTGCCGCACCCCGGTAAGCGAACTTGCGGTGCTGGCCGAGGTGAGTGAAGAGGATGTAAAGGACCGGATAAGCCGGCTGGAAGCGGCCGGCGCCATCCGCCGCTACAGCGCGGTCGTCGACTGGGAGCGGGCCGGCGACGGCAAGGTCACCGCGGTGATCGAGTTGAAGGTCTCGCCTGAGCGGGACTTCGGCTACGACCGGATCGCAGAACGGCTGACCCGGTTCCCGCAGGTCCGGTCGCTCCGGCTCATGACCGGGATCTACGACCTCCAGCTCCTGGTCGCCGGGCCGAGCATGCACGAGATTGCGCGGTTCGTATCCGAGCAGATCGCTCCGATGAACCGGATCCGGGAGACGGCGACGCACATCATCATGAAGACCTACAAGGAGAACGGCACCACCTTCGCCGAGCGCGAAGAGGTTGAGCATCTCCCCTACTCGTTCTGAGGTGAGGTGCGTTGAGGGACTTCGTCTCGGAACGGGCCCGTGCCATACCCCCGTCGGGCATCAGGCGGTTCTTCGATATCGCCCAGACGATGGAGGACGTCATATCCCTGGGTGTCGGCGAACCGGACTTCGTGACCCCCTGGTGCGTCTGCGAGGCGTCCATCTACTCCATCGAGCAGGGGTCGACCGCCTATACCTCGAACAAGGGGACGCCCCAGCTCCGGGGCGCCATCAGCCGCTACCTCGATACCCGGTTTAACACCCGCTACGATGCCGACAAAGAGATCATCGTGACCTGCGGCGTCTCGGAAGCGGCCGACATCGCCATCCGGGCCGTCGTGGACCCGGGCGACGAGGTGCTCGTCGCCGAGCCCTGCTACGTCTCCTACATCCCCTGCGTCTCCCTCGCCGGCGGGATCCCGGTCTCCGTCCCCTGCCGGGCGGAGGACGAGTTCCGGCTGACGGCCGACGCGCTCGCGGAACGGATCACGCCGAGGACGAAGGTGCTCGTCGCAAACTTCCCGAACAACCCAACCGGCGGGGTGATGCAGGAGGCGGACTGGCGCGCCATTGCCGATCTCCTGGTCGACCACGACCTTCTCCTCATCAGCGACGAGGTCTACGCCGAGCTCACCTACGACGGCGGCCACTTCTCGCCAGCGACGATCCCCGAACTCTTCGAGCGGACGATCACCTTGAACGGGTTCTCGAAGGCCTTCGCCATGACCGGGTGGCGGATCGGCTACCTCTGCGCTCCGGCCGAGATCGCCGCGGCGGCTTTAAAGATCCACCAGTACGTCGCGCTCTGCGCCCCCGTCATGGGGCAGATCGCGGCCTACGAGGCGCTCCGGATCGGGGAAGCCGAGAAGGACGCCATGGTCCGGGAGTACCGCCTCCGGCGGAACCTCTTCGTCGACGGGTTGAACAAGCTCGGTCTTTCCTGCCACGTCCCGAAGGGTGCGTTCTACGCTTTCCCCTCTGTGGAGAGCACCGGCATGACCGATACCGAATTTGCGGAGGCGCTTCTCCGCGAGCAGCACGTGGCGGTCGTCCCGGGAAGCGTCCTCGGGCCCTCGGGTGTCGGGCACCTGCGGTGCGCCTACGCGGTCTCGCGCGACGATCTCAAAGAGGCGCTCTCCCGTATGGGGACCTTTCTTGAATCGATAAAATAAAAATATCCCCATAAATATTCAAACGAAAATCGAAATTCTTTTATGGATAATCTCTGCCCGGGCAACTGATAGTTTGGTGTCCGACAGAAAAACGACGGGCGGACAACCCCTTTATTTCCACTGGAGATGTGGATTTATTCAGGGATTCTGGCCGGTCGGGATCCCGTCGTACCCGTATCGGGAATATGCATCCGGTCCCTCAAACCCCGGGCAGATCTTCGGGTTCGCATCCGCGCCCCGGTGACCGATCTGATTACAGATCACCATGCCGCTCCGGGGGAAAAACTCGACGTGACGGTCTGGAATATCCAAGAAATTAAATTTCCACTGGAAATGAAGGGGTCCAGATCCCGGCGGCAACCGTGCCGGAGATGATCGGCGGATGCCGGGGTTGATATGCGATGGCCGCTGCCGCCGGAAATGCGGGACATGCGCGAATATCACGGCGCAATGCCGGAAGTGCATGCCCGGAACCCCGCGCCTGCCGATCATCTCCGGTCCGCCCCTCCCTCCCGGGGCGCGAAACGGTGTGAAGCGGGCAGTGTACCGGTTGTCGGAACCCGGTTATGTTCAAGCGGGGTGGCAGCTCTCCCGGTGTCACATTGTAACGTTTATCACCCAGTATCGCTCCATCCTACTTGATAGAACAATGAGTTGTACTATTATCGTCGGCGGGTTCTTTGGTGACGAGGGAAAGGGAAAGATCGTAGCCCACATCGCTCATCAGGACAGACCATCCATCATCTCCCGGGGCGGTGTCGGCCCTAACGCAGGGCATACCGTCTGTGTCGGAGAGAAGGAGTACGGTGTCAGGATGGTCCCTTCGGGATTCGTCTACCAGGAAGCGGCCCTCATGGTCGGAAGCGGCGTGCTCGTCGATCCCCGGGTGTTCCTGCGGGAAGTCGATCTGCTCGGCGTCCGGGGCAGGATCTTTGTCGACGGGCGGTGCGGCGTCATCGAAGAGGAGCACATCGCCCGGGACAGAGCGAGCGGGCATCTCAGGGATAAGATCGGGAGCACCGGCACCGGGTGCGGTCCGGCGAACGCCGACCGCGTCCTCCGGACGTCCCGGCAGGCGAAAGACGTCCCGGAGCTCGCGGATTACATAACCGACGTGGCCCAAGACGTCAACAGCGCCCTGGACCGGGACGAGGTGGTCCTCCTCGAGGGGACCCAGGGCTTCGGGATCTCGCTCTACTTCGGGACCTACCCGTTCGTGACAAGCAAAGACACCTCCGCCTCGCAGATCGCCGCCGACAACGGCGTCGGCCCGACCCGGATCGACGACGTCATTGTCGTCTTCAAGGCCTACCCGACCCGGGTCGGCGAGGGTCCCTTCTCCACGGAGATGACGACGGAGCGGTCGCACGAGCTCGGCATCGAGGAGTTCGGCACCGTCACCCATCGCCAGCGCCGCATCGGCACCTGGGACGGGAAGATGGCCCGTTACTCGGCGATGATCAACGGGTGCACCCAGGCGGCGATCACCGGCATCGACCGGATCGACCCGGCCTGTTTCGGCGCGACGGAGTACGATCAGCTGACCAAAGCGGCACAGGACTTCATCGCGCAGGCCGAAAAGGACATCGGCAAACCCGTTACCCTGATATCGACGGGTCCCGAGATGTCCCAGATCATCGATCTGAGGGGCGAACGATGAGAAAAAGCCTGCTGGAGATACTCTGCTGCCCGGTCTGCAAGGGCGAACTTTCGCTGACCGTGACCGAAGAGAGCGGTGAGGAGGTGCTGGAAGGCACCCTCCGGTGCGCGGCGTGCAGCGTCGACTACCCCATCAACGAGGGCATCCCGAACCTCCTCCCGCAGACCGCCTGTGAGGACTGAGCTGACCGATGACGGAGATTCATCTCAACCGCCGGGGGATTAACTTCATCGAGGTTCCGGACGAGGTCGAGGCGATGCCGGGGAGCGACCTTGTCCTCCATATCGTCAACCACGGGTCACCGCTTCACATCACCCTCGCCTCAACGAACTCCTCGATCTTCACCGGTTTTTTCCACGAGAACCTCTACGTGAACGGGGACGAGGAGTTCCGCATCCCCATCCGGGAGGACGCCTATCCCGGGGTCTTCAACGTCGAGGTGATCGCCGGGTACGGCGCCAGAAGAGCGGAGTTCCGGGTCGTCGTCAGGGAGCGGGCGGCACCGGAGCCCGGGCCGGTCGAGATCCCGGCGGCCCCGGCCGCCCCGGCGGTCCCGTTCCGGTGGGGCTCCTCCGTCCCGATCCTCGCCCTCGTTGCCGCTGCCCTGGTGCTCTACGGGCTGTGGTTCGCACTAGGGGTTGATCTCTTGAACGCCGCTGCGTTCGCGGCGCTTTTACTCGGGTTCATCCTTACATGGCTGCGGCAGCGGTCGTAGTCGCCGCGTCGCTGCTGGTGGACCGGCTGATCGGCGACCCGCACTCACGGCATCACCCGGTGGCGATCCTCGGCCGGTTCATCGGGTGGTGGGGGGTTCCGGCCCGCTACCCGGCCGGCATCCAGCGGGCTGCCGGGGTCGCGGGGACCGTTCTGACCGCATCGCTCTTTGCCGTCCCCTTCATCCTCGTCCAGTTCGCGGCTCCCTGGTATCTCTACCTCCTCCTCGCGCCCTTCCTCCTCAAGGCCTGCCTGGCCTGGCGGGCGCTCGAGGAGCATACCGCCGCCGTGGTCCGGGCACTCGAGGACGGCGGCATCGGCGCCGCCCGCTCGCGGGCCGGGATGATGGTGAGCCGGGATACGGCGCGCCTCGATCCCGAGCACGTCCTCTCGGCCGCGTACGAATCGATGACGGAGAACCTGGTGGACAGCATCGTCTCCCCGCTCTTCTACTTCGGGCTCTTCGGCCTCGCCGGTGCCGCGATCTATCGGGCGGTCAACACCCTGGACGCGATGCTCGGTTACCGGGACGAGCGGCTCCGGCTCGGGTGGTTCCCGGCCCGCGCCGACGATATCGCGAACTTCATCCCGGCCCGGCTGACCGGGGTTATCCTCCTCGCCTATTTCGCGGTGAAGGGCCGGTTCGCCCCGGCCTGGGCTGCGCTGTGCCGGGATAGAAAGAAGCGCCCGGGGTTCAACGGCGGGATCCCGATGGCCGTCATCGCCGGCGGCGTCGGCGTCCGGCTCGAGAAGCCCGGTTTCTACACGATCGGCGATGCGGAGCGGACGCTCGCGGAGGCGGGCGCCGAGATCGTCCGCGCGGTCCGGGCGGCGACGATCATCTTCGCCCTCGCCGAGATCGCCGCACTATTTTTATTGGGGTTCATGAGCTATACATAGAAGTAATGAAACTCGAGGAACTGAGATTTGGCACCGAGCTGATCAAGCGCGGCTTTGCGTCGATGCAGAAAGGCGGCGTCATCATGGACGTCGTCAACGCAGAGCAGGCGCAGCTCGCCGAAGAGGCCGGTGCCGTCGCCGTCATGGCGCTTGAGAGAGTCCCTGCCGATATCAGAGCGGCCGGGGGCGTGGCCCGCATGGCCGACCCGCAGAAGGTCGTCGAGATCATCGATGCGGTCTCCATCCCGGTGATGGGGAAGGCCCGGATCGGCCACTTCGTCGAGGCCCAGATCCTGGAGGCGCTCGGTGTGGACATGGTCGACGAGAGCGAGGTGCTGACCCCGGCGGACGAGCAGTTCCATATCGATAAGGCCCATTTTTCAGTCCCGTTCGTCTGCGGCGCCCGGAACCTCGGGGAGGCGCTGCGCCGCATCAACGAGGGTGCGGCGATGATCCGGACGAAGGGCGAGGCCGGCACCGGCAACGTCGTTGAAGCGGTCCGCCACATGCGGGCGATCATGGGCGGTATCCGGGCGCTGAAAGGGATGGACGGCCAGGAGCTCGCCGACCGGGCCCGCGAGATCGAGGCGCCGGTGGAACTCGTCATCGAGTGCGCAAACCTCGGCCGCCTTCCCGTCGTGAACTTCTCCGCCGGCGGCATCGCGACGCCTGCCGACGCGGCGCTGATGATGCAGCTCGGGGCCGACGGGGTCTTCGTCGGGTCGGGCATCTTCAAGTCCGCAGACCCCGAGACGACCGCCAGGGCGATCGTGGAGGCGGTGAACCACTACGAAGATGCAAAGGTCATCGCCGAGGTGAGCAAGGGTCTCGGCGAGGCGATGAAGGGCCTCGACGTCCATCTTCTCCGCGAAGAAGAGGTGTTGCAGACCCGTGGGCGTTAAGGTCGGCGTTCTCGCGCTCCAGGGCGACGTCGCCGAGCATATCGCGGCGTTCCGCGAGGCTCTCGCGGACCGGCCGGGCTCTCTGGTCGTCCCGGTGCGGCAGGCGCGGGACCTCGCGGACCTCGACGCGCTCGCGATACCGGGCGGGGAGTCCACCACCATCTCCCGGCTGATCGGGAAGAACGGAATGTACGAGCCGCTCGCGGAGTTTGCGGGCGGAGTATTCGCCACCTGTGCGGGGATGGTCCTCGTTGCGGACCACCTGGACGATCCACGGGTGCGGACATTGAACCTCATCCCGATGCACGTGGCGCGAAACGCCTTCGGGCGGCAGGTCGACTCCCGGGAGGCTTTTTTAGACATAGCGGGCCTCGCGGACCCCTTCCGGGCGTTCTTCATCCGGGCCCCGGTGGCATCGGAGGTCGGCCCCGGCGTTGAGGTGCTTGCCCGCATCCCGGAAGGAATCGTGGCGGTCAAAAGCGGCCGGCACATGGCGTTCGCCTTCCACCCGGAGCTTGGAGGGGATCTGCGCCTGCACCGGATGTTTCTTGAGGGACTCGGGCTATAGGGCCCGGGATATCATCTTTTTTGGATTCTCTGGCCCCGAGAGTCACCCTCCCAGATATCCGGGATCGCGCGAAGCAAACATTCAGTCTCTGGCGTCGCCCGCCACCTGCCGCGCCCACACAACGCCCCCGGCGGTCAGCCGGTAGATGATCCAGTTCCCCTGCGCCTCGCCGGCGATCAGCCCGGCCTTCTTCAAAACCCCGAGGTGGTAGGAGAGCTTCGAGTCCGCTATCCCGAGCACCTCCCTTATGACGCAGACGCAGAGCGGCTGCACGGCAAGCATTGCGAGGATTTTCAACCGGAGGGGGTCGGCGAGTGCGCGGTAAAGAGCGCTCTCCCTGTTGAGGAGTTCGTCCTCCGGCAGCCTCCCCGTCAGCCCTGCGATGCCCCCGCACCGGCAGAGCGCCTCCTCGACCTCCGGCGGGAGAGGCAGCGTCTCTTCCCGGCGCCCTCTCTTCTCCTCCACAATGCTCTCTTCCTTTCCACACTGGTATGAAACGAGGCGGCATATACCTTTTCAAGACTGTCGTGTGCCCTATCACCCGCGCATTTCGCCCCGGACACATACCCTCTCGCGCGGGAATCGGGAGCAGTACCGGCCATAAATCACTCCCTACGGGCCGAGCAGAGGGCTCCAGCAGGGTTGTCCTGCCGCACCCGGCACCGTACACATCACTTCAAAAAAGTTTGAATTTGCGGATCCCGGCCCCGTCGAAACTCATCGGCACCGACGAGGAGATCGTGGCCGGCGTTCGGCAGATCCGGGACGGGATCACTGCCTGGATCGAGGCGACGTTCGGAGAGGGGCAAGTATAGCCTTCACCGTCGTCATCTGTTGCACCTCAATACTCCGCTTGCAGAAGTGTTGCTTGTAACAGTGCAAGTACGGAGCTTGCACGAGGACGACGTTGATATGCAGGAAAGGATGGGCGTTGTGGATGGGGTGCGGAGCAGCAGGAGTCGCGCGCGGCTGTTCGTCCTCGGGATACGCCGGATAGGAGGAGGGAGAGCGGCATGCCGGGAGTGATCGAGGCCATAGACCTGACCAGGGTCTTCGGCGCCATCACCGCCGTGGACCGCGTCTCGTTCGAGGTCCGCGAAGGAGAGATCTTTGGCTTCCTCGGGCCGAACGGGGCGGGAAAGACCACCACCACCCGGATGCTCACCGGCGTCATCCCGATGGACGGCGGGAGTGCGAGGATCTTCGGGCACGATATCATGAAGAAACCGGTTCAGGCGAAGCAGCGGTTTGGCAATCCCCATCGCTGCATGCTGCTTCTCGGCAATCGGCGTACTCCTTGCCGTCCCCCGACGAACGTGCCCTCGAACATCATGATGCTCTCCCCCCTCCTGAAGTTCCCGCTCGTCTTCATATCCGGCATCTTTGTCCCCCTGGAGCAGATGCTGGCGTGGGGGCTTATTCTTGCGGCCTGCTCGCCGCTCACCTACTTCACGGACATTGTCCGCTACTCGTTCACCGGCGCACACTACTTCCCGGTCCCCATCGATATCGGGGCGCTCGCCGGATTTGCCCTGGCCTTCACCGCCGCCGCGATGCACCTGCACAGGCGGAGCATGCCGCGGAGGATGTAACCCCTCAATGCCCGTCCTTTTCGCAGTAATGACAGGTTTCGGCTTTAATTGAAAATAGAAACCTTCATATCCATGCTTCGCGAAAAGTATTTCAGACTCGGTCGAAAAACTCCGGCACAGCGGCCGGAGCGGGTGTGGTGACCATGGCAGGCAAGAATACTACCGGAATTGTTTCAAGGCTTAAGGGTCTCTTTTCTTCGAGGGGAAGGGCGGATGATTATGATAGGTTTTTTGAAGAGGAGGAGGTTAAGCCGAAGATAGTCGGGCAGGACGAGGTAAATCAGAGAGGTTTTGAGGAGGAACCTGATCAGGGCGACGACGGTGGCGACGACGGTGGCGACGACGATTAACCCCCCGGCACCGGCTCGGGGGTCCTGAACCCCTGTACCCCTGTACCCCTGTACCGCCCGTGCAGTGGCGGAGATCGGGATCGACATCTCCAGCCATCGCCCCGGGGATCGCGGTGAATTCGACGGGGCGTTCGGAAGAGTGAACAACAGTGGCTGCTGTCGTCATCTGTCTGGCCTCCACCACCCGACCGGTCTTGCCGTGAGACGAACTACATGCGACAGGAAGATGTCCCGTCGATGCCAATGGAGGAGGTACACCATGAAGACCGAACTCGTCATCGAATGGAAACATACCGGAAGGGACGGCGAGAGTGCCTGCGAACTGTGTGAGGAGACCGGAATGACGCTTGCGGCCGTTCTCGCGGAGATCAGCATGCTCCTCGAGATGGAGGGGATCGACGTCCGGCTGGTCGAGACGATCCTCGAAGACGACGCGGCTGCGGAATCGAGCAGCCTGCTCTTCAACGGGGTGCCGATCGAGGAACTCCTCGAGGGGGTCGAGGTGACTGCCACATCCTGCTCCTGCGCATCCTGCGACTCCTGCGGGGGAGACGCGGTGTGCCGGACGCTCCGCTACAACGGCGAGGAGTACGAGGCGATCCCGCCGGAGCTGATCGGGCGGGCGGCTGCAAAAGCGCTCGAGCTGGAGTGAGGCCGTGTCCGAGCCCGTCACCATCGTCACCTGCTCCGGCCTCTCGAACACCGGGAAGCTGACCGGTCGGGTGGGGATAGTGGTCCAGCAGCGGTATCCGGGCTCCGTTGAGGACTGCATCCCGGCACGCCGCCTCCCACCCTCGCTTTCCGGCCGGGTTCTCGCGCTGGACGGCTGCGAGGACACCTGTGCGCTCAAAAACCTCCGGGAGATCGGGGTCGAGCCGGACCTGCACGTCGTCGCGACCGGGTGCGGGATCGCAAAGAACGGCATGGCGGAGCCGCGGTTCGACGAGATCGAGCGGCTCAGCGGGGCGGTGATCGGGGCGATCCGGGGCGGCCCCCCTCACTCCTCCGGGCCGTAGCACCGCCGGAGGATCACCGGGGTGCTCCGTGGCGCCCCGGCGGCTGCATCCGCAAGCAGCGGGGGATCGCCGGCGGTACAGCCCCGGGGGAGCGGGAAAGCCGGAGCCCCGGAGGCCGTCTGCGCCTCGCGCCACTCCCAGACGGCTTCCATCACGGCGTCCGCCGTCGCCATGACGCTCGCGGTCCCGACGTCCACCACGACCGGGTTCGTGATATCCCACCGCTCGACGACTGTATCGAGGAGCCGGCGCCGGACCGTCCAGACCATCGGGGGGTGCGGGTGTGCGGTCAATCGGTCGAGCTGCTCCGCCCAGACCGCGCCCTGGAGCTCGAACCTCCCAACTTCGTCGATGACCAGCAGATCGGTCTCCCGGGGGTCCGGCGGCGCGAGCGCCCTGCGGCCGAACGCGAGCCCAACGGGCTGGAAGTAGAATCGGCCGTGGGCTTCGCACCGCGGGTCGGGGTCGATCGAAGCGAGTTCCTCGTGCCCGCCGGTGGCGAGGTCGACCAGGGTGAACCCCGACCTCCGTCCGTCCCGTGTATGGCCGGGAGCGAGCACCCCCCGGACCCGCACGTTCAGCCCGACGATGAGCCCGAGAACCAGGTGCAGGAACGTCGTCTTGCACTGGCCCTGCCCGCCGGTGATGATGAAGACCGGCGCACGGCGGTTCATTCCGGAGTACATGCATATACTTCCGGGCTGATAATATAAATCATTTTTACTTGTTGCTGTTGTTTAAGATATATCATTGACTCGATAAGCCGGGGCCATGGCTGCCGGGCCTGCGTGCATTCCGCCCTCCATCAGTATAAGTAGCAACGACGGACAATACCATTACGGAGTTAATGGTTATGGCAGAGAAGAACGTCGTGCTCCACACGACCATGGGAGACATCACGATCCGCCTCTACGACGACATGCCGGTTACCGCGGGGAACTTTGAGAAACTCGCAAAATCCGGGTTCTACGACGGCACGATCTTTCATAGGGTCATCGCGAACTTCATGATCCAGGGCGGTGATCCCACCGGCACCGGGACGGGCGGACCGGGCTACAAGATCACCGACGAGTTCGTGAAGGGCCACTCGAACGTCCGGGGGACGATCGCCATGGCGAACACCGGCCGCCCGAACACCGGCGGCAGCCAGTTCTTCATCAACCTGGTGGACAACACCTATCTCGACTGGGACAACCCCCGGACACCGAGCGCCCACCCGGTCTTTGGTGAAGTGGTGGAAGGGATGGACGTCGTCGATAAGATCGGGAAGGTGAAGACGAACTCCGCCGATAAACCGGCGGTCCCCGTCCGGATCGAGAAGGCCGAAGTTCTGGAGTAACCCCTTTTTCATGAACAGCGGTGACACCGGCGGAGTACGCCGGCTCGAGGAGCGGATCGGCTACACCTTCAGGGACCGAGCACTTCTTACGCGGGCGCTCACCCGTCTCGCCTACGCCCTGGAGGCGGGCCTTCCTCCCGGCGCCCACATGGACGCCCTCGCCACCCTCGGCGACGCGGTCATCAACGTGGTCGTCGTGGAGGCGGTGGTCGCGGGCGGGGCGCACGACAAGGGCGCGATCACCAACCGGAAGATGAACCTGGTGAACATGACCCGGCTCCGCGGCCTCGCGGAAGGCCTCGATCTCGCCGACTACGTCCGCTGGGGAAAGGGCGAGGCCGCCCAGGCGGTCTGGACCTCCGGCCGGGTCCTCGCCGAGTGCCTGGAAGCGCTCGTCGGCGCTGTCTACCTGGACGGCGGGATGGACGCGGCCGCGGGCGTGCTCCGGCGGCTCGGGCTCACGGAGAGGGCGTAACCCCTTCTTCTTCTCTCTCCTCCCCCGTCGCCGGAACCCCCGCCGGCGGCCGCATCAGGAGCCAGGCGACGACGAACCCCGCCGCCGCGAGGGCCGCGACCCACGGGAAGACCCCGAGGTAGGTCCCGGTCGCCGTCCGGATGGACCCCGCGAGTTGCGGCCCGGCGATGGCGCCGGCGCCGTAAGCGAGGAAGACGACCCCGTAGCACCGCGGGTAGTCGCACGTCCCGAAGTAGGACGCCGTCGCCGTCGGCGCGATGGCGAGCCAGCCCCCGAGGCAGCCCCAGAGGACGGCAAACGAGACGATGTAGGCGGGCGCCCCCGGCGCGAACCACATCAGGACCGATGCCGCCGCGATCAGGGCAAACGTCAGCATCGCCGTCTTTTGCGGGGATATCCGGTCGGCGAGACCGCCGAACGCCGGCCTTCCCGCGCCGTTGAAGACGGCGAAGAACCCGACGAGGACCGTCGCGAGCCCCGCATCGATACCCGCTACCTCGGTCCCGACCGGTTTTGCGATCGAGATCGCCATAAGCCCCGCGAGGCAGCCGACGAAGTAGCAGGCGAAGAGCCCGTAGAAGGTTCCCGTCCTGAGCATTGCGCTGCGGTCGCACTCGCAGACCGGCGCCGTTCCGACCCCGGGTGCGGGCGCCGACCAGCCCTTGGGCTGCCATCCGGCCGGCGGGAACCGGAGCGGCAGGGCCGAGAGGACCAGCACGGCGATGAGCGCGGTCCCGAAGATGCGGAACGTCGCCATCACCCCGTACGCGGCGATCAGCGCCCCGGCTGCGTTTGCCGTGATGAACGCCGAGAACCCGAACCCGAGCAGGGTGAGCCCCACCGCGAGTCCCCGCCGGTCCGGGAACCACCGGGCGGCCACGGCGACCGGCGCCCCGTAGGCGATCCCGACCCCGAGCCCCCCGATCACCCCGTAGACGACGTAAAGGGCTTCGACCGACGTCGCCGTCGAGGCGAGGAGCCACCCGAGGCCGGTGAGGAATCCGCCGACGATCGTCACCTTCCGGGGGCCGTAGCGCTCGATGTACTTCCCGGCGAGCGGCATCGCTATCGCGAAGAATGCGAGGAATACCGAGAACGGGAGGAGCACCTCTCCTGCCGTCACCTCCCGGCCGAGCGCCGCGGTGAAGTGCGCCGCAAGCGGCGCGACGAAGACGCTCCAGGAGTAGATGCTCCCGAGGCAGAGGTTGATGACGAGGCCGAGGGCGACAAGCCCCCACCGCCCCTTCTCCGCGGGCAGACCGAAGATCGCCGGTGCGTCGGGCATGGGGGTTACTCCTCCAGGGTGGAGATGTCCCCCGGGTCCATGCCGAGCTCCCGGGCCTTCAGGACCCTGCGCATGATCTTGCCGCTCCGGGTCTTTGGGAGCCTGTCCATGAACTCGATCTCGGCCGGCACCGCGACGGGGCCGAGGCTTTTCCTGACGTGGCGGGCAAGTTCGTCGGAGAGGCCGTCACCCGAGTCCGCACCCATGCGGAGGGTGACGAAGGCCTTGATGACGTTGCCCTTCAGGAGGTCGGGCTTCCCGATGACGGCCGCCTCAGCCACCGCGTCGTGGGAGACGAGCGCGCTCTCGACCTCCGCGGTCCCGATGTTGTGCCCGGAGACGACGATCAGGTCGTCGGCCCGCCCGATGACCATGATGTAGCCGTCCTCGTCCTTCACCGCGAGATCCCCTGCCTTATAGCATCCCGGGATGGTGTTCCAGTAGGCGCGGTAGCGTTCGTCGTTGCCGTGGACCGTCCGGAGCATCGCGGGCCAGGGTTCCCTGATGACCAGGAACCCGCCGGTGCCGGGCGGGACCGGGTTGCCGGTCCTGTCGACCACGTCCACGACGGCGCCAGGGACGGGCTTTCCGGCAAACCCCGGTTTCATCGCCTCCCCGATCATCGTGGTCACCATGTGCATTCCGGTCTCGGTCTGCCACCAGGTGTCCACGATCGGGCATCGCGCGCCGCCGATGGTGTGGTAGTACCACTCGAACGCCTCGGGGTTGAGCGGCTCGCCGACCGAGCCGAGCACCCGGAGCGTCGAGAGGTCGTACTTCGCCGGCCACTCGTCGCCGTAGCGCATGAACATCCGGATGGCGGTCGGCGCGGTGTAGAAGATCGTCACCCCGAGGTCCTGGACCAGCCGCCAGTATGCGCCGGGGTCCGGG
>JASGMC010000086.1 GCA_030156625.1 Methanoculleus sp. | reverse complement strand
ACGGTGGTGATCGCGGTGCTCCCCTCGACGACGTGGGCGGGATCCTGCCCGCAGGCGATGAACATTGCGGCGACGACGTTTGCCGCGTGGGCGTTGAACCCGAACGAGGCCGCCCGTGCCGAGCCCACCAGGTTCTTCCTGTAGTTGACCTCGAAGAGCGTCTCAGCGTCGGTCTTCAAGAGGTCGGCGACCCTCTCATCGGACAGCCGCACGCCCGCGACCACGGTCTTCCCCCGCCCCCGGACCAGGTTGATCGCCGCCGGCTTCTTGTCGGTGCACATGTTCCCGGAGTTGGCGACGAGGCGGGCTCCGGTCTCCCGCTCGATGAGTTCGCCCACCTTCTGGCTTGCGATCGTCACCATGTTCATCCCCATGGCGTCCTTGGTGTCGAACTCCAGCCGGACGAAGACGCTCGTCCCCGCCACGTAGGTGACGGCTTCAAGGAACTTCCCGTGCTTCGTGGTGCTCTCCGCGGTCTCGCGTATCTCGGCGGCGTGCCCCTCGACCCACGCGATCACCTCGCGGGCATGAACAACGTCGCGGGCGGCGAAGACCGGCGCCCGGGTCATCCCGTCCCGCGTAATCCGCACGTCCGCGCCTCCCGCCCGGGTGATCAGCGAGCAGCCGCGGTTCACCGAGGCCACGAGCGCCCCTTCGGTCGTCGCCAGGGGCAGGTAGTAGGACCCGGAGGCGTACTCGCCCTTCACCCGGAGCGGTCCCGCGACACCGAGCGGCACCTGCACCGTGCCGATCATGTTCTCGATGTTGCGCTTCACGACCCGGTCAAGCCCGATGGAAAACGACCCGACCTTCGGGAGGGCGGCGCCGGTCTCACCCTCGACGAACGCCCGGCGCACCCGGACGGCCTCCTCGGGGGGGAGCTCCTTCTCGAGGGCGTAGAGTTTGAGAGACCCCTCCTTGAGCCTCCCGATATACTCATCCATGAATAAGTATGAGATCTCATACCTAAAGATGGCTGGTGGTCGATATGGGAGAAGAACAGTGGTGCCTTGCGGTGCCGAAGCGAGAGGCCGAGCAGACACGGCGCCGGCTGCTTGAAGAGGGTCTCCTCGACCGGCGGTTCCGCCCGCGCCCGGAGGGTGACGCCGTCCTCTTCCCGGTGACGGAAGAGGTTCCGGGCGCCGTCCGGCGCGAGTTCGAAGCGGTGCCGGAACGCCTCGACCTCCCCCGCCACGAACTCGTGGGCGGGATCGCCATCATGCAGGAGGACGACCCGGAGGGTGCAGAGCGGCTGCTCGCCTCCCGGCCGTCCCTCGAGACGGTGCTGTTCCCCCAGACCGCGGTCGAGGGGGAGTACCGCACCCGCCGGTTCGCCGTCCTCGCCGGGGTCCCCTCCACCCGCACCCGGGTGACGGAGTACGGCCTTTCTTTCGACGTCGACCTATCTCTCGCCTACTTCTCCGCCCGGCTCTCGACCGAGCGGCAGCGGGTTCTCGAGGCGATGGAGGAGGGGGAGCGGGTGCTCGACATGTTCGCCGGCGTCGGGCCGTTCGCGATCACCCTCGCCCGCAGGGCGGACATCGTCGTCGCCGCGGACCTCAACCCCGCCGCGGTCCACCTTCTGGTCCACAACATCGCGCTCAACCGGGTGACGAACGTCATCCCCATGCTCGCCGACGCCGCCCACCTCCCCCGGCTCGGGTTTGCTCCCTTCGACCGGGTCGTCATGAACCTCCCCCTCGCCGCGCCGCAGTTCCTCCCGGCGGCCGCCGCGCTCTGCCGGGACGGCGGGACGATCCACCTCTACGCGCTCGAGGAGCGGGAGGGGGAGTATCTCCCCCTGATTCGTGAGGTTACCCGGGGAGAGGTCGCCGAGCGGCAGGTCAGGACCTACTCGCCGGGGAAGTGGCACGCGGTGTATGATGTTGTTGTGGAGAAAGGGGGCTGCTAAGGAGTTTTACCTTCAAAAACATCCGTTTTTCTTCTCCGTCCGCACTTCGCACCTCCGGTCCTCGTGCACCTGCCTCTGAACTTATTAATTCCTTGTGGCTACATTTGGCACGGCTTCCGTGGGGATATCGCCGTGAGGGGGGATGCTCCCCCCTCCCCGTCAGCCCCACCCCCAGACGCGATTCCCCCACGGTCCAGCGTACCGGGTTCTCCCATAGTTTCGTTGTTCCTGTTTGTTATATCCCAGAAGGCTATCTATTGTGTCTGCAATGCCACTGCCCTTCACGTCTGGCACTTCGCCAAAGTTTTTGAGGGGAGGTCACACACCGGAGGTCAAATCACCGACCTCCATCGCAACCGGCAACAACCCTCTGCCGATCTTCGCGTGAATCGCCAATGGAGGATAGTTTGGGATCCCTTTCGCGTGGGACCCCCAAAAGAGTGAAGGATTACTCCGTCGGCACGAACTTCGTGCCGTAGTGGATGGTGCCGCTCTCGCCGTCCGCCGCCACCCTGCGGAAGACGCTGTGCACCCGCATCCCGATCTCAATATCCTCGATGGGACATGCGACCTGGGTGGTGAGCCTCGGCCCCTCGTCGAGCTCGACGACCGCAAGGACGTAGGGGGTGGTGTTCTCGAACTGGTCGCTTGCCGACCGGACGACCGTGTAGGTGACGACCGTTCCCTCGCCGTTGAACTTATGGTCGACGATCTTGCCGCTCCGCCGACAGTCGGGGCAGAGCGACCGGGGCGGGAAGAAGTGCCGCCCGCAGGTCGTGCACTGCGTCCCGATGAGGTTGTAGCGCTGCGGAATCTTTCTCCAGAATCGTGAAACCGACATTTTTATGCCCCCAGGATGTGCACGACGACCGTCGCGCCGGTGCCGCCCACGTTGTGGGCCATACCGATCTCCGCGTCCACCTGCCGGCCCCCGGCCTCGCCGCGGAGCTGGCTGACGATCTCGTAGATCTGCTTGATCCCCGTCGCACCGACCGGGTGGCCGCAGGCCTTCAGGCCGCCGCTCGTGTTCACCGGGATCTCCCCGCCGAGGGCGGTCGCCCCTTCCGCGGTGAGTCTCCCCGCCTCGCCCTTCTTGCAGAACCCGAGGTCCTCGATCGCACATATCTCGGCGATCGTGAAGCAGTCGTGGACCTCCAGCATATCGATATCCCTGTGGGCGAGGCCTGCCTGGGAAAACGCCCGTTTGCCTGCGGCGACCGAGGCGTCCAGGGTGGAGATGTCCCGCCGGTCGTGGAGCGCGATGGTGTCGCTCGCCTGGGCGCTTGCAAGCACCTTTGCCGGCGAATCGGTGAACTCGCGGGCGCGTTCGAGCGGGACCACCACGACCGCCGCCGCACCGTCGGTGATCGGCGAGCAGTCGAAGAGCCGCAGGGGGTCGGCGACCAGCGAGGAGTTCAAGACGGTGTCGACCGTGATTCGGTTCCTGAACTGGGCGATCGGGTTCTTTGCGCCGTTCTCGTGGTTCTTCACCGCGACCTCTGCAAGCTGCTCCCGGGTGAGGGGGTAGCGGTGCATGTAGTCGGTCGCGATCATGGCGTAGAGGCCGGGGAAGGTCGCCCCGGCGAACCCTTCCCACTCACGGTCCGCGGCGCTCGCGAGCATGTCCACGCTCGCCCCGGTTCCGACATCGGTCATCTTCTCGACGCCCGCGGCGACGACGATATCCTCCATGCCGCTTGCGACCGCGATAACCGCCTGCCGGAAGGCAAGCCCGCCGGAGGCGCAGGCCGCCTCCACCCGGGTCGAGGGGACGTGGTTGGTCGCCAGTCCGGCGTAGTCCGCAATCAGGGCGCCGATGTGCTCCTGCTCGACGAACCGCCCGGCGCTCATGTTCCCCACGTAGAGGGCGTCGAGTCTCTCCCCGGAGACCCCGGCATCCTCGAGCGCCAGCGCCCCCGCCTTGACGAAGAGGTCGCGGAACGAGATTCCCCAGTGCTCTCCGAACTCCGTGCACCCGACTCCGATTACTGCTACGTCTCTCATTTCTGCATCACGATCTTTCCCTTATGTTTGGCATACAGTGCATAGTCGAGGTAGGTCGGGTTTGCGAGCAGCTTCTCAACGGTCGGCGCCGCCGCCCGGTTGAAATCCTCTGATTCGATGGCGTCGGTGACCGTGATGTCGAAGGCGTCGCTCCCCGCCCCTGACCCGAACGAGGTGACGAAGATCCTCTCACCGGGTTTCGCCACGTCGAGCGTAGCAGCAAGCCCGATCATCGATGCTCCCGAGTAGGTGTTGCCGAGCCTCGGGACGACGAGGCCGGGCCGGATCTGCTCGTCGGTAAACCCGAGCATCTTTGCCACCCGCTGCGGGAACTTCGCGTTGGGCTGGTGGAAGACGGCGTAGTCGTAGTCTTTCGGGTTCGTCCCGGCCTGCTCAAACATCAGCCGGGCGGCGCCCTGGACGTGTCTGAAGTAGCCCGGGTCACCGGTGAACCGTCCGCCGTGGCGGGGGTAGTTCTGTCCTTCACGCCGCCAGAAATCGGGCGTGTCGGTGGTGTAGGAGCAGGTCCGGCTGATATCGGCGATGGTGTCCCCGTCACCGATGACGAACGCCGCCCCGCCGGCCGCCGCCGTGTACTCGAGGGCGTCGCCGGGAGCGCCCTGCGCCACGTCCGCACCGATGGCGATCCCGAACGGGATCATCCCGCTCTTGACCATGCCCATGCAGGTCTGGATGCCCGCCGTCCCCGCTTTGCAGGCGAACTCGTAGTCTGCGGCGGTCATGTTGGGGGTCGCCCCGATCGCCTCGCCGACCGTGCAGGCCGTGGGCTTGACCGCGTAGGGGTGCGACTCGCTTCCAACGTAGATGGCCCCGATTGCTTCGGTGTCGACGGTCCTTCGCCGGAGGGCGGCACGGGCCGCCTCGACGGCGATCGTTGCGGTATCCTCATCGAGATCGGGGACGGACTTCTCAAAAACACCGAGTCCCCGGGTGATGTCGTCTGCGTTGGCGCCCCATACCCGGGCGATCTCCGGGACTTTTATCCGGTATCGCGGGATGTAGACGCCGTACGAATAAATGCCTACCATGACTTTCCTCGTAGTGAACTGATGATCGTCTCGACATCCATCTCAGTGCAGAGTACGCTGATCCGGTCACGCTCCGCAAGGCCCGGGATCAGCGGGTGCACCTGCTCCGGGCTGATGCCCTGCAGAACCACGCAGCGGGGCTTGAACGGCGTGACCCGGATCGCCACCATGGGGGATTTCCCGGTCGAGACTTCGGTGAAGATGAGGGCACGCTCCGTGCTCCAGCCGTAAATGCGGTTGAACTCGCTCGAAGAGAGCTGGAGGATCGCATTGAGGCTGTTGATCACCGTATACCCGTAGATGGCCTGGTCCGTCGGACCGCAGAGCGTGACGGCGTCGATGGCCGCTGCGAAATCCGACAGGCTCACGGGAGACGCATACTCGTGGATGTCGTAGATGACGTCTTCGTCGAACTCACTGTACAGAATTTTTGCAAATTTGTTGATGAACTGACCGCCGTTGTCCTCGTCGATCGAGAGGATCGTATCAACGATCTTGCCGACGATGGCGGTGCCTGGACTTTTTCGTCGTCCGCTTTCGTAATCGCTGATAACTGAGGGAGAGACCTCGAGACGCTCGGCAAGCAGTCCCTGGGGGATGTTGAAACTCTGCCGCCACTTCTTGAGAGCCTGTCCCGGTGAGTCCGAGAGTGTGATTTCTCCTGCCATTTTCTCGGCAAGCTGATGCCGCACTCCGGATTTCATGCAGGTACTGTCAACACCTCGACTTAAAAAATTAGCGTATGCCACTTCGACATTTCACGAAGCCCCTCTGTTCGGGATCGTTGCACAACTCGTATATAGTATGCATCTCAATTATGGTATGATGGTTGAAGCGGAAGACCTGCAGTCCTTGAAGACGATCGCCCTGCTCGGCGGTTGCCGGGCCCCCATCGGGCTCTCGTCGCAGTCGCTCGGAAATGTTCTGGGCATCAGCCCGCAGACAGCCTCGCGGCGGCTGATCGCGCTTGAGCGGCAGCAGTTCATCGTACGGTCGATGAAGCCCGAAGGCCAGTACGTCGCCGTCACCCGGGAGGGCGAGCAGGCGCTGAAGCGAGAGTATGCGGATTACGTCCGGATATTCAACCCGGAACGCAGGCAGTATGCCCTGACCGGGACCGTGATCAGCGGGCTCGGGGAAGGGCGCTACTACATGAGCATCCCCCACTACAAGGAGCAGTTCGGCGCGTGCCTCGGGTTCGAACCCTTCCCCGGGACCCTGAACATCAGACTCGATGCGGCGAGCGTCCAGGTCCGCAAGCAGCTCGACCATGCCGGGTGGATTGATGTTCCCGGGTTTACCGCGGATGAACGTACGTTCGGCGGCGCCCGGGTGCTCCCCTGCAGAATCGGGGGTCACAAATGCGCGATAGTCGAGCCCTCCCGCACCCACTACCCGGAGGATATCGTCGAGGTCATCGCCGGATGCGAACTCCGCAAAGCCCTGAATCTGAACGATAACGATACGATCGAGGTGGAGATTACCCATGATTGATGCAGCCATACGGGCCCTCGCGAGGGGCGAATTTGTTCTGTTGTACGACTTTGACAACCGGGAGCGCGAGACGGATTTCGCGATCCGCTCGGACGCCGTCACCCCTGCCCACATCCGGCAGATGCGTAAAGACGGCGGCGGATTGATCTGCACGGCGGTGCACCCCGAGGCTGCAAAGAGGCTCGGTCTGCCGTTTGCGCACGACGTCCTGCGTGCCTGCAGCCTCGTCGAGAAGGACGGCGAAGTTCCCTACGACCCAAAGAACCATTCGTCGTTCTCCCTCTGGGTGAACCACCGGGAGACCTACACCGGGGTCACGGACAGGGATCGCGCCCTGACGGTCACGGCCGTCGCACAGGAGGTGCAACGGTCGCTCAACGGCGGCGGGCACGACTTTGCCGCACACTTCCGGACGCCAGGCCATATGGCGCTCCTCAGGGCCGCCGACCGGCTGCTCGACGACCGGCGGGGGCAGACCGAACTCTCGATCGCGCTTGCCGCCATGGCCGGGGTCACCCCGGCGGTCACGATCTGCGAGATGCTGGACGACGAGACGGGGCTTGCCCTCTCGAAAGAAGGTGCGATGGCGTATGCGAAAAAGCACGGGCTCGTCTTTGTCGAGGGAAAAGACGTTCTGGACCGGTGGGAGTCCCGAAGACCGGAAAAATAACACGTATCCCTTTTTAGTCCCGCAGGTCCGCAGGATCGCCTCCTGAAATCGGTCGGGAAGGTCTTTTTACACATCTCCGGTGGAGAGCAGGAATATGCACGGGACTCCCCGGCATGCCGCGAAATGGCGTTGCTCATGAGTTTTCAAAAACAATATATACGATTGTACGGCACCATAGACGGATGAAAAAAGATGCCGTGGCATACTTGAATACGAGAAAGAAGGGGGATTTCGCAGCACAGAAGAGTGAAGTGGAGGACTATTGTAAATATCGGTTTCAGATTGTTGAAATCTTCCATGATCACCGGGCGAACGCAACGTCTCCGGAGAAGCGGAAGGGCTTTATGGAGATGCTGGATTACTGTGCCGCCAACAACTGCCCCGACATCGTCATCTACGATCTCGCCGGTCTTGCCAGGGACATGGATGCCGGGCTTGCAACCCTCAAAATTCTGAACGATAAATACACGGTTTACTGCGTGAATAACGACTTCTTCGGGTTCCGGGACGACCCGGAACAGAGAAGAGAGGCGACCGCCAACTTCGTCGCGTATATGGAGCAGTACCGGGAGAGTGCCCGGAAGACCGCACCCCCTGTCTCGAAGAAGACGAAGAAAGAGGACGGGCGCCCCATCGGGAGGCCGAAAGCACTCAACGAGGGCCAGGTCGAGGCCCTCCTCACGATACGGCAGGCCGGGACGAGCATCAGCCAGATCTGCAGGATGTTCGATGTCAGCAGGAGCACGGTCAGCAAGATCCTCGCGGACTACCCCGAGCTGAAGGGTGAGTGGAAGGGCGCCCGGCAGGAGCCTGCCGGGAAGATGCCGGGGGAGCAGATGGAGTAGCCGTCCCGGTCTCATCCGCTCTTCTGAACGTTTTTTCGTGCCTGCAGCCGTATCTCTACCGCGTTTTCTGATTTTCCCGATTGGCGAGGCTGCCGGGTCGTTGGTGAGTTCAACTGCTCGGGGTTAGCGTCCGGCTGCTGCAGCGGCGGATCTGGAGGCCTGCGGTTGCCGAATCAAAAGCCCTCCCCTCTATACGCCGAAGCGAATCGCACTAACCCTGTCCAGTGTGTTCTGAAGGGTGATGGCAGGACCCCAACCCAAAAACCGTTCCGAAACACATGCAGGGTTGAGGGAATCGTTTGCGAATAGGACGTTTTTGAACGATTACGGTGGTTTTTATCCAGAAGAAAGCAAGGAATGCGGTGTTTTACATTCAGACCGTTTCAACCAATTTAAATAAGAAAAAGAGCGATTTTCAAGTGAAATGTATTCTGCGAGCCGATATTTTCATAGATCCGGGAAATTATGGATCTTCTATAGATATGTGATCGTAATTCTTGCAGTAATCCTGGTCGCATGCTCACCGGTACTTGCCGGCGATGCCGGACCTGCCTCCGAGAGTGCGATCGCCAATCGCACGGAAGTGGAAGCATTTTTTGATGGAGCCGTGCCGGCAGGACTGGCACAGTACAATATTCCTGGTGCCACGGTCTCCGTCGTTCAGGACGGGGAACTAATTTTTTCCAAGGGGTACGGGTACTCTGATATTGCAAGCAAAACGCCCGTCGATCCCGAAACGACGCTTTTTCACATCGGGTCGATCACCAAACTCTTCACCTGGACATGTATCATGCAGCTCGTCGAGGACGGGAAGATCGACTTGGACGCGGATATCAATGCCTATCTGATTGATTTCTCAATCCCGGACACATATCCCGGGCATCCGGTGACAATGCGGCACCTGATGACCCACTCGGCGGGTTTCGAAGAGCAGGAGGTCCATATGGCCGTTGCAGATGCAGAGGATCTCTACTCATTCAGGACATACTGCAAGGAGAACATTCCCGCCAGGGTGTACCCCCCCGGGACCGTCACCTCATATTCGAATTACGGCACAACACTCGCTGCGGTCATCGTCGAGGACGTTACCGGCATGCCTTACGAGCAGTACCTCAAAGAGCATATACTCTCTCCGCTCTCCATGACGGGAACAAGCATTTCGTACACGCTTCCTCCGGAAACGGTCCGGAACCTCTCCTCCGGCTACCATTATACGGGAATGGCGAACGAGGCCGTACCGGATACGGTCTTTATCATCGGCCCTGCCGGAACCATCAGCTCCACCGCAAACGACATGGCAGCATTCCTCTCCGTCCATATGGAGAACGGTTCCTGGCATGGTGCGGAGATCCTCTCGGAAGAAACCGCCGCCCTCATGCACGCACCGGCATTCTCCAACGATCCACGTGTAAGCGGCATGTGCCTCGGGTTTTACGAGACACGCCTGAACAACGAGAGAATAATTACGCATGGCGGTGACACGGATACCTTCCATTCCCTGCTTGCAATTATTCCGGAGAGGATGACGGGATTTTTTATCTCCTACAACAGTCCCGGAGGGAATGAAGCGAGGAACGATCTCCTGATGGAGTTTGTCGATCATTTCTATCCCGTTTCCGCATCCGCCGCACCCGCCGGAGATTCCGGAACAGCCGCCGAAAAATACACCGGGACGTACCAGTCGACACGCCACAATTACAGGACATTCGAATTCTATCTCTCCCGGCCCGATCAGGTGAATGTCGAACAGGGGGAAGAGGGGACGCTGTTGCTTATAAGGAGCGGAAGGCCTCCTTCCGAATACGGCGAGGTCGCTCCCGGAGTTTTCGGACAATCGAACGATCAGCCGACGTTTGCCGGGAATCTGGTCTTTCATGAGGATGAACGGGGCACTGTAGATTTCCTCTGTCTCGAAAACGTGCCTGTCTTCGCGTTCGAACGGGTGCCCTGGTATGCTACCGATCCGTTCACCAGTGCCGTGAAGAATGCAGGCATTGCGATTCTCCTGACCGTTCTCGTATGGCCGATCGTGGCCGTGTCCCGGCGGGTCTACGGTGTTGAGGGTGAACGCGATGCGACGTTGCCCGTCTATGCCCGTCTGGTGGCCGGAACGGCCTCCCTACTCTTTGTCGTCTTCGTGCTCTTTCTCCTCCCGGCGGTGACGGGCGATGCGGCGCTCATCCAGTCGTACATGTGGGACCCGACGGCTCCTCTCACCTTGAGCGCAGTCATGACCGTCCCGGTCATTGCCGTGCTCTTATCGGCTGTGGCCGCCGCCTTTGTTATTCCGGTCTGGAGGCGACGCTCCTGGTCTGTGTGGCACCGGGTGCACTACACCCTCGTCGTTATCGGACTTTTCATGCTGGCATGGTGGGTGAACTTCTGGAACCTCTTCGTCTTCAGGCTGTAGAGAGACTATACCCGCCATTTTTGTATGTCAGGACTCTCCTGTTCCTCGTCAGGCATTTTCCCTTAAGTCAGGGCAGGGCCTCGCGTTAATACAACAGGGGAGACGGTGGATATTAAATTGATATCACGTCGTGGAAGTCATCTGTCCCGGGAGCAAATCGACGTTTCCGCCAAAAAAAGTGTTCGGAGATAGACCGCGGCCTTACAGCTGCACCTGGGTGAGGGCGTCGTAGACGATCTTCCGGTAAACGTCGGGCTGCGTCCCGTACTCCTCCTGGGCCTTCCGGGAGTCGTCGGTGGTGCCGAATGCATCCAGCCGATCGAGGGTCTCGCGGGCGGTATCCAGCACCCAGAGGTCGCGGGTCTCGCGGTCCACGACCGCGATCGACTCCACGCGGACCGAGACCAGGCAGTTCCCGTCCGGGGTCGTGTAGAGGTTCGGTTTTCCGACGACGGCGACGAACGCCGGCGGCTCAATCCGGGCAAGTTGCTGCATCGCCTCGGGCTGGTAGGAGCCCGCCATGATGAAGAAGGTCCCTGTCGGGTCGACCACCCTTCCGCGGTAGAAGATGTTCTGGTCGCCCTGCCGCTGCTTCTCCGTGAGCGTCCCGACGATGAAGATCCGGTTGCTCCGGATC
>JASGMC010000085.1 GCA_030156625.1 Methanoculleus sp. | reverse complement strand
TCGCGTTCATCGCGCTCGTCGGCACCGACCTCGCGGAGGCCCTCATCCTGCCGGGCCTCGTGGTGGGGGTCTCGGAGTTGATCGCGCTCTCCGAGATCTACCGGGTAAAGGAAGGCTATGTCCGGCCGCCGGCGGCCGGCCTGCAGATCGAGGTGATGGAGAGCGCTCCCGGCATACTCGCCGCGATCCTCGTCGTCTACGGCATCGTCCTCTCCGGGTTCACCGGCGGGGCCGTCGCCGGCCTCGGCGTGATCTTCTACTTCCTCTGCCGCAACCACCGCGAGCGGTTCGAGCTGATCGAGACGGCGAGCGGCTACTCGTGGGTGCTCTGGATCGTCGCGTTCTTCGTCTTCATGCTCCTCCCGCAGTACTGGTTCTTCGCGGTCATGCTCGCGGGATCGGCGATCCTGGTCAAGGTCATGGCCAAGATGTCGCTGATCGGCACCATGCGGGGTGGTCCGAATGCCTGATATCGGCGGAAGCGACCTTTTCGTGCTGGAGTTCGGGGATATCCTCCACTACTACACCCCCTACACCACGACGCTCTTCCTGTTCGCCCTGATCTTCACGGCCCTTGCTATCCTGAGCAGGCCCGAGGGGCAGATCGATATAGCGTTTGGGGGGGACGCCTACTACGCAAAGGAGACGACGGTCTCCGAGATGCGCTTCAGGCGGTTCATGGCGATCGCCTGCGGTCTCGCGACGATGGGGGCGATGGGGAGCGGGGACCTCTTCAACTTCACGCTCTTTGCCTCCCTCGTCGGGATCACGAACGTCGGCATCGTCGCGGCGGTCAAGAGCCATCACGTCCTCAACGCCGCGTACGAGTACGGCATCGTCGCCATGGTCGCCACCCTGCCGCTCTTTGGGGGCGCCGCGCTGATCCTCGCGACCACCGGCACGCTCTCGATACCGGCTCTTGCGGCCGGCGGCTTTGCTGTCCCGCTGGTGGCCAAAGCCTTCCTCACCCTCGGCGTCATCGGAGAGGGGATGGCGCCGTTCTACGCGGCAAAGGCCGAGATGTTCCGGGCGCCGGGCGCCCCCTACGTCATCATGTGCTCCCTCTCATCGCTGTTGATCTTCCTGCGCGTCGTGGAGATTGCCATAACCATCTGATTGACATGAAACGAACGACGATTACCTACGGACTCGCGGCATCGGCCATCGTCATCGCCGCCGCATCGGGGCTGCTCGCAGCAGCCCTCATACCGCTCTGGGCGGCGGAGACGGCCATCGTGATCGCCTTCCCGGCACTGGTCATCTTCCTGGGGCTCTGGTGGCGGGCTCCGGGCGGAGAAGAGGATATCCCGTTCATAGGATACTGACATGATCGAGTACCTGGTATTTGCAGCAGTGTTCGGACTCCTCCTGCTGGGGCTCCACCGGAAAGTCATCGCACGGGTACAGATGAGGCCGGGCCCTCCCGTCTGGCAGGAGATCCTCCATGCCCTGAAGTTCTCGTTCAAGAGCACCTGGGTGCCGAAGACAGCAAGCGCTACGCTCTACGTAGGGGTCGTGCTCGTCGGCATCGGCATCTGGAGCGCGGCGCTCTTCGTCGTCCTCGCCGGCGAGAGCATCCTGATTCTCTTTGCGATCTACATGCTCCATAAGGTCGTCGAGCACGGGTTCGGGCTCTCGTCGGGCTCGCCCTACGGGAAGTTCGGCGGCGTCCGGTCGGTCATATCCGCGGCCTCCGAGATCCCGCTCTTCGTCACGATCGCCGCGATCTACCTCTTCACGGAGTCGCTCCTTCTTTCGGATATCACCGCCTATCAGGCAGTCCACGGGCCGTTCCTCCTCATAGCACCGCCTGTCGCGATAGCCATGTATCTCGTGATCCTCTCGAAGTTGCCCTACGGCCCCTTCTCGATCGTCGAGTCTAAAGAACTCGTGAGCGGCTACAAGACCGAGCATTTCGGGGTCTGGCGGGCGGGGATCTCCGTCATCGACGGGCTCAAGACGTTCGTGCTCCTCTTCGCGTTCGTCGCTCTCTTCATCGGAGCCGTGCCGTTCTGGGCGGCGCTCGTCCTCATGACGATCGTTCTCGTATCGCTCTCGTTCGTCTGCGCGGTATCCCCCATGCTCTCGCCGTTTGACAGCGTCACCATCCAGGGGCTCATCACCGGGGTGATGCTCGCCTACGCCGGGTACCTGTGGTGGGTGATGCCATGATCCGCGAGCTG
Source organism: Methanoculleus sp. (assembly GCA_030156625.1). Classification (GTDB taxonomy): domain Archaea; phylum Halobacteriota; class Methanomicrobia; order Methanomicrobiales; family Methanoculleaceae; genus Methanoculleus. The sequence goes on along the minus strand of JASGMC010000085.1, from coordinate 8,905 downwards.
GTGTTCTTCGGAGGGGCGACGTACCTCGTCATAGCCCTGGTGCAGTGGCTGCAGAACCAGACGGTCCGGGGCGAGGCGGTGGTTCTCGCCGCTGCCCTCGTGGCCCTCTCCCTCGTCCACCTCGCCTCGAACGAGGAGCGGCTCAAGAGGCTCGAGACGGCAGGGCTCTGGCTGGCGGTCGCCCTCTTCGTCGGCTACGCTCTTCTGAAGGCAGGAGGATTCGCATGACCGGGTACCTCTACGAGAAAGACCTCCGGCAGATGAAGTACAACATCCTGACGAGCACGAAGCACGACGAGGCCGTCCGGGCGATCGCCCGGCGCCTCGGGATGAGCAACGCGAAACTCCGGATGGTGATGATCCGGCGGTTCGACATGTCCCTGCTTGAGAACCTCGAATCCCGGTGGCAGATGGGGCAGCAGCACGCGGATGACGACAGCGACCCGGTGGCAAAAGATCTCGGGTGCGAACTCTTCACCCGGTTCGTGCCGCTCGTGGACCCCCGGGTCATGCAGACGATATGCAATGAGACAAGAGCAATGACAGGCAACGAATCGTCGAGAGACGAAGCGATCGCGCGAGGAAAAGCACGTATCCGGGAGGCGATCCTCTCATGAGCATCCTCCAGGAGATCAAGAACGCCGTCCGCTCGAGGTCGATCCACGTCGCTTACGTCGACGTCGGGTCGTGCAACGGCTGCGACATCGAGGTCCTCGCCTGCCTCGCGCCGCGCTACGACATCGAGCAGTACGGCATCTACGTCCACAACAACCCCCGGGAGGCCGACGTCCTCCTGGTCATCGGCTCCGTAACACCCCAGTGGGTGGACAAACTCCGCGACATCTGGGAGAAGATTCCGGAGCCGAAGGCGGCCGTCGCCATCGGGAACTGCCCGATATCGGGGTGCGTCTATGCCCGGAGGGGTACCTTGACGACCCCGCCCGTCGAGAATTATATACCAATCGCCGCGCAGGTGCCGGGCTGCCCGCCCCGACCAACGGAGATCCTCTCCGCCATACTCTCGGTCGCGCCGCTGATCTACAAGGACTACGAGGAGAAGCACCGATGAAGAAGACCGTCGACGTATCCATCCCGCTCGGCCCGGTGCATCCCTGCTGGAAAGAGCCCGTCCGCATCAAGTGCGAGACGGCGGGCGAGCGGGTGCTCAGGACCGAGGTCGAGCTCGGGTACATGAAGAAAGGGATCGAGCGGATCATGCGGGGCCGGCCCTGGCAGGAGGTGATGTTCCTTGCCGAACGCGTCTGCGGCATCTGCTCGGTCATCCACAACATGGTCTTCATCGAGGCGATGGAGGAGATCAGCGAGATCGCGGTCCCGCCGCGGGCGGCCTACCTCCGGGTCATCGTGAACGAACTCGACCGGATGGCAAGCCACATCCTCGCGAACTTCTCCTACTGCTACACGATCGAGCACGAGACGCTCGCGATGTACCTCTTAAACACACGGGAGACGGTGCTCGACAACCTGGAGCGGCTCACGGGCTCGAGGATCAACACCGCCTACATGATCCCGGGCGGGGTCCGGTTCGACCTCCTGCCGGAGGACGCCGCGGCGATGCTCGCCGATCTCTCGAAGGTGGAGGACGAGATGCGGCGGTATACCGGGATGTTCGAGACCGGGCCGCTGATTGCGCTCAGGAGCAAGGGGATCGGGGTCATGGATCGCGAGGAGGCGATCCGCGCCCACACCGTCGGCCCCACGGCCCGGGCGAGCGGTGTTGTCTGCGACCTGCGCCTCCGCCACCCGACCTACCGGGAGCTCGGCTTTACACAGGTAACCCGGACCGAGGGCGACAACTTCGCCCGGATCATGGTCAGGTTCCAGGAGGTCTTCCAGAGCATCGACCTGATCCGCAAGTGCATAGAAACCCTTCCCGACGGCCCGATCCGGGGCGGCGGCCTCTGCAGGGCGGGAGAAACCTCGTATGCCGGGGAGGCGCCCCGGGGCGAGCTGACCTACTCCATCAAGACCGACGAATACGGCAGGGTGGTCGATATCGCGATCCGGACGCCGTCGATCATGAACATCGAGGCCTGCGCCCATTCGATGATCCGGGACGTCACGTCGATCGCCGACGTGACGTCGACGTTCATCAGCAGCGACCCCTGCATCGCGTGCAACGAGAGGTGAGGATATGCGATCGATCGTCTACTACCTGCGTGAGTTCTTCCGGCCGGAATGGGTGAGGAAGTTCTTCTTCGCAAAGACCGCGCCGCTGGTCGCCCCCTCCTACTTCAAGGACTACCCGTCCCTGACCGGCAAGGAGTGCACGCAGTGCCTCACCTGCATGATGATCTGCCCGGCGCCCGGCGCCATCGCTGTCCTCCACAAAAAGGGCGGGTGGGAGCCGGAGATCTACCCGGGCCACTGCATCCGGTGCGGCCTCTGCGTCGAGGCGTGCCCCGAGGGTGTTCTATCGAGCGGGCGAATCCTCGACGTCACCAGTCGCGACAGGACGGCGTTCTCCTCGTGGTACCGGCTCCAGGTCGACGACACCCTCTGCATGCGGTGCGGGAACTGTTGCGTCTCCTGTCCGGTCAACCGGGAGGTGGACCCCCAGCTCGCGGGGACCGGGACGTCCGCGAGCGACGAGGTGATCATGCGGATCGAGGGCGGCCGGGTGACGATACTCCACGAGGAGAAGTGCACGGGATGCAAGACCTGCGAGAACAACTGCCCGAACCGCGCGATCCGGGTCGCCCGGATGGTGGAGGGGATCCAGGGCGAGGAGGAGGCGGAAGCGTGACGTTTCTCATGATCACCGGGCGGACGGTGAACCAGGGCGTGACCGTCGAGAACAAGACCTCCGCCGAATACGCGGCCGAGACCTCGACCTGCTTCATGCACGAGTTCGATATGCTGGAACTCGGGCTTGATGACGGCGATACCATCCGGGTGACCGGACCCTGCGGGGAGGTCGTCATGCGGGCGTCCGCATCGGTCGAAGTGGAGACGGGCACCGTCTTTGTGCCTTACGGGCCCTACGCAAACCACATCGTCGCTGCCGGCACCCGCTCCACCGGGATGCCGGACTTCAAGTCGCACGATGTGGAGATCGAACCGACGGATGAAGAGCCGAAGACGGTTTACGAGCTGATGGAAGACCTGGGAGGCCTTGCTTATGATCGTTAAGGACGCGGTCTGCCCCTTCTGCGGATGCCTCTGCGACGACATCGAGGTGGAAGTGGAGGACGATAGGGTGGTCGCCGTGACGAACGCCTGCGAGCTCGGGACGACGAAGTTCATGGGCGAGAAGAGGATGAAGAGCCCGATCCTGCGCGACGGGGACCGGTGGAAGGATATCACCTATGATGAGGCGGTTCAGTACGCCGCCGATATGCTTCTTTCCGCCGAGCGCCCGCTCCTCTACGGGTGGAGCGGCACCCACGGCGAAGCCCAGTGCGTGGGGGTGCACATGGCCGAACTCGTGCGGGGCGTCATCGACAACACCTCCTCGGTCTGCCACGGGCCGTCCATCCTCGCCATCCAGGAGGTCGGGCACCCGGGATGCACGCTCGGGGTGGTGAAGAACCGGGCGGACCTCGTGATCTACTGGGGGTCGAACCCGATCGACGCCCATCCCCGCCACCTCTCCCGCTACACGCGGTATGCGGAAGGATTCTTCCTCGAGAATGCCTTCCGCGACCGGAAGGTGATCGTCGTCGATGTCCGCAAAACCGAGACCGCGAGCATCGCCGATGAGTTCGTGCGGATCAAGCCCGGCGGGGACTACGCGGTCCTCTCGGCGCTCCGGGCGATCGTCCAGGGTAAGACGGATACTATCCCGCGGACGGTCGCGGGCGTCGCCCGGGAGCAGCTTATCAGGGTGGCAAACCTCTGCAAGAGTGCGAAGTTCGGGGCGGTCTACTTCGGGCTCGGGCTCACGATGACCCGGGGGAAGTACAAGAACATCAGAAACGCCATTGAACTCGTCTCGGAGCTGAGCCGGCACACGAAGTTTACCATTTCGGCGATGCGGGGCCACTACAACGTCTACGGGTCCAACGAAGTGAACACCTGGATGACCGGCTACCCCTTCGGGATTGACTACTCCCGGGGGATCGCCTTCTACAACCCCGGGGAGACAACGGCGGTGGATATCCTGGCCAGGAAGGAGTGCGATGCGGCGCTGATCGTCGGGAGCGACCCGGCCGCCCACTTCCCGCGGAAATGCCTCGAACACCTCGCCGACATACCGGTGGTCCAGCTCGACCCCTACCCGAACGCCACCACCGCGTTCTGCAACGTCCAGATCCCGGTGGCGGTGACCGGGATCGATGCGGAGGGGACGGCCTACCGGATGGACGGGGTGCCCATCCGGACAAGGAAGGTCCTCTCCACCGATTATCCATCCGACAGAGAGGTCCTCTCCCGGATGTACGCCCTGATGCGGGAGGCGCTGGAACGATGACCGAACTCCTGGTGAAGAACGCCTGCGTGATCGACCCTCTCCGGGGGATCAACGCCGAGACGATGGATATCGCCATCCTTGATGGGAAGATCGTCGAGGAGGTGAGCGATGCGGCGGAGGTGATCGACGCCCGCGGCATGCTCACCTTGCCGGGCGGGGTCGATTCCCACACCCATATCTGCGGGACGAAGGTGAACTTCGGGCGGTACATGAGCCCCGAGGATATGCGGGCCGGAAGAACGCCCCGCCAGGGGCCGCTGCACGCCACGTCCGGCTACAGCGTCCCGACCACCTACGGCAACAGCTACCGCTACAGCGTGATGGGCTACACCACCCTGCTCGAGGGCGCGATGGCGCCGCTCGAGGCCCGCCATACCCATGAGGAGTTCGTCTACACCCCCCTCCAGGACACGATGGCGAACACCCTCTTCGACGGGAACTGGGGGATCATGGAGGCGATCCGCGACGGCGACACGAAAAGGGTCGCGGCCATCATTGCCTGGACGCTCCGGGCGGTGAAGGGGTTCGGCGTCAAGCTCACGAACCCCGGCGGCACCGAGGCCTGGCAGTGGGGCAAGAACGTCTCCTGCATCAGGGACCCGGTGCCCTACTTCGAGGTGACGCCCGCGGAGATCATCCGGTCGATCGTCGAGGCGAACGAACTCCTCGGCCTCCCGCACTCCGTCCACCTCCACTGCAACAACCTGGGTACCCCGGGGAACTACTCCTGCACGCTCGGGTCGCTCGGCCTCATCCCGGACCTGAACGAAAAGCGGCAGACACTGTATGCCACCCACGTCCAGTTCCACGCCTACGGTGGGTCGGATTGGAAGGATTTCTGCTCGAAGAGCGAGCCGATTGCGCGGTTCGTCGATATGCGCCCGCAGATCGTCATGGACATGGGGCAGGTGATGTTCGGCCGGACGACGACGATGACCGCCGACGGGCCGATGGAGTTCAACCTCTACCGCCTCCACCACGAGAAGTGGAGCAACCACGACGTGGAGCTCGAGACCGGTTCCGGGATCATCCCGGTCATCTACCGGCGTAAGAACCTGGTCAACTCGATCATGTGGGCGATCGGGCTCGAGCTCGCGCTCCTCACCAAAAGCCCCTGGCAGTGCCTGCTGACGACGGATAACCCGAACGGTGCGCCGTTCGTCAAATACCCGGAGATCATCGGCCTCCTGATGAGCAAGAAGTACCGCGACGCCGAGTTCGCCACAATCCACCCCGATACCGAGGCAAGGGTGCCCCTCCCGGCGATCGAGCGGGAGCTGGACTGGTACGAGATCGCGGTGATGACCCGGGCCGGCCAGGCGAAGGCGCTCGGGATCCAGGATCTCGGGAAAGGGCATCTCGGGCCGGGCGCCGATGCGGACGTCGCCATCTATCCCATCCGGATGGATGAGGTCGACCCGTCGGCCGAATACCAGAAAGTGATCGACGCGTTCAGCCGGACCGAGTACACGATCAAGCGCGGCAGGGTCGTCGCCCGGAGGGGCGAGTGCCTGGTCGACGGGAGCAACGCCACGTTCTGGGTCAGCCCGAAGGTTTCGGAGGCTTATGATATGGGGAAAGATCCTGACTTCATCGAGAAGTTCGACCGCTACTACACCGTCCGGATGAGGAACTACCCGGTGCAGGAGGAGTACCTGAACCGGAACCGGTGCATCGAGACGGAGGCGAGGATATGAAGGTCACCCTCGCCCTGAAACCCGCCGCGAGATCGTTCATCCCCATCGAGGCGGAGTCGATCGTCCCGAAGAACTTCCTCGACGGCACCGATCTCCCGGTATGGCGGGGGAACCGCGAGCTCCGGCTCGACGAGGTCTTCTCGGTCTCGGTGGAGGGCGATGCCGATCGGACGGAGGACGTCGAGGTCGTCCTTTCGGGGGAGACGTTCCGGTTGAAGAGGGTCGGCGAGTACATGGACGGCGGCAGGGTCACCATCCTCGGGGATATCGGGATGCACTGCGGCAACTTCATGAGCGGCGGGACCATCGAGGTCCGCGGCAACGCCGACGGCTGGCTCGGGCGGGAGATGGCGGGCGGGACCATCGTCTGCCGGGGCGACGCCGCCGACTACTGTGCGGCGGGGTACCGCGGCGGCCGGAAGGGGATGACCGGCGGCACCGTGGAGGTCTTCGGCCGCGCCGGGGACTTCCTCGCAGAGAACATCGCCGGCGGCACCGTGATCGTGCACGGTGATGCCGGGGATATGCCCGGGGCGGAGATGCGCGGGGGCACGCTCGTCGTCCACGGGGACTGCCGCCGCCCGGGTGCGAACATGAAGGGGGGCTCCTGCTACGTCTACGGGACTGCGCAGGGGATGCTCCCCACGTTCAGAAAGATCGGGACGGTTCAGCACGAGGGGCACACGCTTATCCGGTTCGCCGGGGATATCGCGAACCGCGGGAAAGGAAATCTTTTTGTGAAGGCCTACGAATATCTGGACTGATGGTCAGGCACGAGTGTGGGTTCGAGGCCCCGATTCATTGTAAGCGGTGCGGGAGGCCGCTAGACAGCAACGAACGCACGGGCCTTTACTGCCCGCACTGCGGAAGAAGAGTGAGCATGCTCTGCCCGGGCTGCGGGCGTCTCTGGTGATCAGACCCGGTTTTTCACCCACCTTGCATACTGGGCCCTTAACTGCCGGATATCCTGTTCTGTCAGGTCTTTTTTACCGGTCTGGTGCAGGTACGATTCCAGCTGCTCCACCACCCGTTCTGCATCCAGAAAGTCGTCGACATCCAGGTAGACCGGCGCACGTCCGACGTTGATCGCCTCCCCGCACATAGGACAGAGCCTCCAGCGCTGGTAACGGTCCACGTAGTTGAAGGTTTTGCAGCCCGGACAGCGGATGACGAGGTACATGGTTAATGGGAGTGTGCGGGCGGGCGGATAAATAATTATCCATCGTGACTTTTCTGGGGGTGCTCTGGTGGGGCAGCTGATCCTCGGGCGGCAGACAGAACAACTTAGGCGAGGAAAGATCCCGATGCAGTGGACCGTGGTGGCTATCGCCACGCACTGCCCCCGCCCCTTGGGGCGGGGAACGACTGCCGGAACGGCAGGAGTTTGAGCACCGAAGGTGCGGGGGAGGAGGCCGGAGGCCGGGCGGGGTGGGGTTACAAGTGCCCTATCATAGGATAGAGACAGGGGAGGGGGGATGCTCCCCCCTCCCCGTCAGCCCCTCGCACCTAACGGTGCTCATGCTCCGGCCCTTCGGCCAGTCGCACTCCCCCAGACGCGATATCCCCTCGAAATCCGCGTCAGTGGTGCTGCAACTGAGTGGAGTTTGAGCACCTGATGCACGAATGCTGACCGACCCCGAGACAGATACTCACCCCCCTCTCGGCTTAAGATCCTTCACCGCCGGCCCGTGGATCACCCTGCCGTCGGCATCGTAGCGCGAACCGTGGCAGGGGCAGTCCCAGGTCTCTTCGGCGCTGTTCCATGCGGCGACGCACCCGAGATGGGTGCAGGTGGGGTTGACCGCGTGGACCCTTCCTTCCCGGTCGCGGAAGACGCCGGCCTTCTTGCCCTCGAGCATCAGGATCCTCCCCTCCCCGGGTGCAACGTCCGCGAGGTCCCCGGCAGGGTGGGATATCGCTCCGCCGATGTACTTCTCGGCCACGTCGATGTTGTGCACGAGGAACCGCCGGGCCGCCGCCGCCGGCTTGAACCGGTCGGGGGCGTAGACCTCCGCCCAGGGGCTCGCACGGCCCCGGATCATATCTGTGATGATCGTTGCGGCCGCGGTGCCGGTGGTCATCCCCCACTTCCGAAAGCCCGTCGCGATGTAGACGTTCTCGTGGCCGGAGGCGAGCGGCCCGATGTAGGGGACGCCGTCGATGGTGACGTAGTCCTGCGCCGACCAGCGGTAGTCGACGGACCGAAGCGGGTAGACCGACCGGGCGTAGGCTTCGAGGTCGCGGTAGTGCCTCCGTGTATCCACGTCCTCGCCGGTCCGGTGTTCCATGCCGCCGACGATGATCAGCTCCCCGGCACCGGAGGGCTGCGACCGCCATGAGTGGGCGGGCCCTTCGGCGTTGATGAACATCCCGTCCGGGAACGGCTCTTCGATCCGGACGCCGAGCGCATAGGACCGCGACGGCTCCATCCTTGCGAAGTAGAACCCGGGCGCATCATAGAAGGGGTAGTGGGTCGCGAGGACCACGGCACGGGACGTGACGGTCCCCCGCGCCGTCCGGACGGTGCAGCGTCCTCCATCGTCCTGCACCTCGAGCGCCCGGGTCTTTTCGTAGATCTGGCTTCCGTCGCCGGGGATCAGCGACGCCAGGTGCAGGAGATAGTTCAACGGGTGGAACTGCGCCTGGTCGGCAAACCGCACCGCGCCGTAGTTCCGGGCCGGCAGCGGGACATCCTCCGTGAACGCCGCCGGAAGGCCGAGGCCCCGTGCCGCGTCCGCTTCGGCCGCGACAGAGTCGCGGGCCTCCTCCGACTCCG
>JASGMC010000084.1 GCA_030156625.1 Methanoculleus sp. | reverse complement strand
TCGGGGGCAGCCCTCTGCTGCTCCGTCATCATTCATCAGTAGCGTAGCTGATCGAATGCGCTGTATTATGTCAATAAGAGGAGTGATAAAGGTTTGTCATTCTGTCCCAAATTGCGGGGTGCGGTTCCGCTGTTTTCCCGCCCGCCCGCATGAACGTGGTCGCTGGCGGTCTATGCGGGGATCCGGTAGATCCGGACTCCCTGCGCATCATAGATGAGTTCGAGCGTATCTGTCGGGATGGAGACGGCATAGCGTTCGCGCTCTGCCGCACCCACGTACAGCAGGGTGGCGTTGTAGGCCCGCGCAAGGTCGACGGTCCGCGCCGGCTGCTCGTAGATCGCCCGCACATTGGCGCTCCGCTCGCTTATACGCCCTTCATCGCCCCGCCACATGTACTCGTGGAACGGCATCCCGATGACGGCCGGGATCCCGGTGAACGACGATACCCGTGAGTAGTAGGTGTAGTCTCCGCCCTCCGCCTCGACGATGACGTGATCGCCGGGGAGGGTCCGGAGGAACGCGATCGCCGCCGCATCCCCGGGGTGCGAGCCTTCGAGATATGCCGCCCCGTCGAGGGTATGGCTCCCGTAGCCGAAGTCGACGTTGATCGCGAAGGGTGCAACGAGGAGAATTACGGCGGCCAGGGCCGGCAACGCCTTCTCCATCCGGGCGGGGACATGCCGGCCGATTCCGGCGCTCCCGAGCCACTCCCCGACGACGGCGAGGCTTGCCGTCCCCATCAGGAACCACGCCGGAAGGTAGAACTTGAAGACCGTGTTCATCCGGAAGTAGGTCTCCCCCATGTTGTCCACGAGATAGACGAGTTCGGTAGCGAGGACAATCACGAGCCCGAGGATGGCGAGCGTGTCGGTGGCCGAGAACCTGCGGCGGGCGAGAAGGTAGATCAGCGGGACGGCGGCTATCGCCGCGGCCGGGTAGCCTGCGAGCACGAACGGCACCGCGGCGAGCAGGAGATAGGGCCGCTTCCTGATATCCGGGGCGCAGTAGGCGACCAGCACCGCAAGGAAGAACCCGTGGACCAGCAGGAACTCCACCGGTTCGGAGGGTATGGGGACGATCCCGATCCCCTCGACTCCGGGGCTGTTGAGCTGCAGGTAGAACGGGAGGTAGGTTGCGATCGCAAGCGGCGGCACCGCTGCAAGCACCATCCAGGACTTCTGTTTGTCCCATGCCAGGTTACCGTAGCGCAGCCAGATCAGGAGGCCGAAGACCAGCGTGACCGGAGCATAGACCAGCACGTCCCAGGAGTTGAACCCCGGCATGGACCCGAGGGAGAGGGCGGCAAGCCCGCAGAGGAGCGCCCGCCCCCGCATGGAGAGGGTTCCCCACCGCATGTAGGCAAAGACCAGGAGGAAGAGCAGGAACCCCTGGTTGAAGAAGCTCATGACGTGCGGGTGCACGTCGCCCCAGAGCATCGAGAAGATCGGATACTCGTTGATGGTGTTCTCAATCGTCCGGGTGCTCCCCCAGAGGACGTCGAACCAGGCATCCCCGATCAGGATATGGTAGATCGCGGAGGGGTTCGGGATGAAGAGCGCAAGCACCGGGAGCCACCGGTAGCGATCGAGGAGGAGGTGCCCGAGGGCATAGAGCGCGACGACGGCAAGCCCGAATACGGTCGGGAGTGCGAGATTGAACGCGACCGTCGAAGGCACGCCGGATACAAGCCCGAGCGCCCCGCCCGTCCAGTAGCCGAGGTAGTAGTAAACGTCCAGCGTCCCCCCTGCGTACCAGGGATCGAGCGGCGGGATGATTGGTTGCCGCATGATCGACGCGAGGATTGCGTGGTCCATGAACTTCTCGGCGTAGGAGATAGTCGGGTTGATCCAGCGCACCTCGAGCATGAAGAGGAAGGGGATCAGGAAGGCGAGATCCCAGGAGAGTGCGGACTGCAGGCGCTCCTTCGTGTAGAACCGCCGCGACCCTGCGTAGGCGACTGCGGCGAGAAACGGCAGGAGGGCGAGCCAGATGGGAAGGCTAAAAAGACCGCAGTACCAGGACCCGAGCGTGAAGAGGAGGACCGCTGCCGGGTATGCGGCGGCGGCCGAGAGGCTGCCGAGGGTGCGGTCGAGCGCAGGCCAGACGGCGAGCTGGAGCACCTTGACGGCCGCAAGCCAGAGCAGCACGGGTAGGATAAATTCACCCGCCAAACGTCTCCTCCTTCTCGATCTCCCTGGAAAAAGCCTTCTTTAAAAGGTCCATCGACCAGTCGCCGAAGTAATAGATCGACCCGACGCCCCCGATGAGCGTGACAAGGTTCTTGATCAGGTGGTCGATGACCGCTATCAGCGTTGCCGTGACGGCCGGCGTTCCCGCGAGCCCGAAGGTCAAAGCGAGCGCGATTTCGTAGGTCCCCACTCCGCCCGGGGTGATCGGAACCGCCTTGACGAGGTTGCCGATGACGATCGCGAGGACGACGATACCGAACGGGACCGACTCCTGGAACATCAGGACGACCGCGTAGCAGACCAGCACGTCGACGAGCCATATGAGGAGCGATGACCCGCTGAGCACGGCGAGGGCCCGGGGGTTGATGGAGGCCCGCTTCACCTCATCGAGCATCCTCTGGACGGCAACGACGATCCGGTTCTCGGACTTCATCCTGCCCGACCAGAGGAGTACGGCAAAGAAGATGCCGCCGGCGGCGAGGGGAACGAGGATGACCGTGATGAACCAGTCGGGAACATCCAGGACGGCGAGGACGAACGGGAGCGCGAAGGCGCCGAGCATCGCGATCATCAGGATATCGAAGACACGCTCGATGACCAGAGACGAGAATCCCTGCGAGTAGGTGGCGTCGTCCTCGTGCTTCAGGATGAGCATCCGCACAAAGTCGCCGAGGCGTGCGGGAACGATGAGGTTCGCCGTCTGCGAGATGAAGATGCAGGCGGTCGAGAACCAGAGGCTCTTTTTGACGTCAAGCCCCTGCAGGATGAACTGGTACCGGTACCCCCGGAGGATCCAGGCGGCAACACAGATCCCGATGGCGGCAAAGAGGAAGGGTATCACGGCGTGCTCGAGCGTCAGGAGGAGGTCGTCCCATACGCGGTAGAGCATGTAGGCGACGATCCCGACCGCGATCAGGGTGGGGATGACGACGGCGCTAACCTTTTTCCACATGGAGCCGCCACCAGAGGCGAAAAATCGCCGATCCCATTTCAATCACGTCTTTTCTCCGAACCGTCGTCCCCTCGCCCTGCCGCCATCGCACGGGGAACTCCCGTATCCGGTAGCCGTTCTTCTGGGCCCGCACCAGCACCTCGGTATCCCAGAACCAGTGATCTGCGGTCACCGACGGGAGCAGGGAAAGAAGGCGGTCACGACGGAACGCCTTGAACCCGCACTGGTGATCGTGGAGCGAGCTCCCGAGGATCGTCCGCACAAGCGTGTTGTAGCCGCGGCTCGCGATCTCCCGGCCGCCACTCCGGACGATAACGCTTTCGGGGAGGAGGCGGGAGCCCGTTGCAATGTCGTCGCCGCCGCGGATGGCGTCGATCAGTTCGGGGAGATATTGCATGTCGGTCGCGAGATCCACGTCGTAATAGCAGACGATCGATCCCGACGCCCCGGCAAACGCGCGGTTGAGCGCCCGCCCACGGCCGAGCCGCTCGTCGGAATGGAGCAGGCGCACCCGGGGATCGTTAGCCTCGCAGTCCCTGACGAACTCGGTGCTCCCGTCGGTGCTCCCGTCCTCGGCGACGATCAACTCGAACCTTCCGGGCGCGATCTCCCCGAGTGTCTCAATCGACCGCGGTATGGCGGTCTTAAGCGCAGCAAGGTCGTTATAGACCGGAAGGATGGCGCTCACCTCGATCTCAGGCATCTAAAAACCTCGCGAGAACCCTTTTTGCCACTTCCTGCCCGGCGACGACCGAACCGTTCATGCTCCGCTCGGGGTAGTTTGGCGGGCTGAACATCCCGGCGAGGAAGAGCCCCTGCTCTTCGTAGGCGGGCAGGCGGTTCCGGAGCCCTGTCGTGTAGACCGGGCCCGCATACGGGTCGACGGCGAGCCGATGCCAGTGCACCTCGTCTTTGCCGACGCAAAACCGCCTGCAGAAGTCCCTGAGCATCGACTGCTCGAAGCCCTCCGGGAGCCTGCCGGTGAAGTAGGACGCGAGGTAGACGATATGCTCGCCGTACCACTCGAGCGGGGCAAAGTTGGTGTGCGAGACCACCGCACCGTAAGGGGCAGCATCCTTCATATTCAGCCAGTATATGCCGTCGGTCACGTCCCGGTCGAGCGCGAGGGTCATGCAGGCGGCGCCCTGGTAGGGCACCCCGCCGATATCGAGACCGGCAAGGTCTGCGGTCACCTGCGGGGGGAGCGTCGATACGACACAGTCGTAGGTCTCGCCGTCGACGAGCCAGCCGTTGCCCTCCCGCCGGATCTCCTGGACGGGAGAGTCCGGCATGATCGAGGCCCCCCGTCGCGCCGCCTCTTCCTCGAGCCGCGCGATGAACTGCCGGAATCCCCCTTTCAGGTAGCCCAGGCGCTCGCCCCCGGCGCCCCGGTCAGACCGGATGGCGATACGGGATATCAGCCAGGCTGCGGAGACCTCGCCTGCGCGGTCTCCGAACTTGCTTTTCAAGAGCGGTTCGAAGAACGAGGCATAGATGCCGGGGCCGAGGTTATCGAGGATGAAGTCCTTCGCGGTGATCCCGTCGAGCGCTGCCGCGTCGAGCCGCCGGGAGCGCAGGGTCAGCAGGCCGAGACGGGCCTTCTCGAAGAGCGAGAGGTGGGGGTAGCGCAGGATCTCGGTCGGGGTGGTAAGCGGGTGGATGGTTCCGTCGATGTAGTAGCCGGTGGACCCCTTGAGCCATACAAGCCGGTCGGCCACCTGCAGCGTGTCAAAGAGGTCGAGCAGGGCGGTATCGCCGGCAAAGCAATGGTGGTAGTACTCCTCGATCCAGTAATCGCCGATCCGGTACGAACCGAGGCAGCCGCCCGGAACAGGCTTTCGCTCAAAGAGATCTACCTGGTGTGTTCCGGCAAGTTCGAGCGCCGAGACCAGACCGGATAGACCTCCCCCCACAATGCAGATCTTCATCGTTCACCACAACGTCTGAAAATTATAAGAACACTTTTGAGTTATAATGTATACAACGTCTTTATACATAAGCGTCGATATAATTAATTAGTCAATATGAGGGTGTGAAGCTGAATGAGGGTCTTCTTCATAGGATTCGGTCAGGCTGGGGGCAAAATTGTCGACATGTTCGTCGAACAGGACAAACGGATGCAGACCCAGAGTTTCAGGGGAATCGCAGTAAACACGGCGCGTACCGACCTGATGGGGCTTAAGAACATCGAGCTCAAAGACCGGCTTCTTATCGGCCAGACGGTGGTCAAAGGCCACGGTGTCGGGACCGATAACGTAACCGGGGCGCGAGTGACTGCCGATGAGATCGACAGCATTATCAATGCCATCGATTCGCGCGGCACGCACGATGTCGATGCCTTCGTCATCGTTGCCGGTCTCGGCGGCGGAACGGGTTCCGGCGGTTCGCCGGTTCTGGCCCGGCACTTAAAGCGCATCTACCGGGAACCGGTCTACGCGATCGGCATCCTGCCTGCCCCTGAGGAGGGCCGGCTCTATTCGTATAACGCAGCCCGTTCCCTGAGCACCCTGGTGAACGAGGCGGACAACACCTTCATTTTTGATAACAGTGCCTGGAAGAATGAAGGAGAGAGCGTCAAGGATGCCTATAGCCGGCTGAACGACGAGATCGTCCGCCGGTTCGGCGTGCTCTTCCGTGCAGGCGAGGTCGGGAAGGCCGGCGTCGGCGAGATGGTCGTGGACTCGAGCGAGGTTATCAACACCCTGCGCGGCGGCGGCATCAGCACTGTCGGCTATGCCATCAGCGAGAAGGTCGGCCCGCGCGTGAAGCAGAATCAGGGGCTCTTCTCCGGCCTGGTGCGCAAGAAAGAGAAGACCGAGGAGGTGCTGACCGGGGAGGACAAGTCGGCGAAGATCATCGCTCTCGTCAGGCGTGCCATGCTCGGGCGCCTCACCCTGCCGTGCGACTACTCGACGGCAGAACGGGGTCTCGTTCTTCTTGCAGGTCCGCCTGGAGAGATGGACAGGAAGGGCGTTGAGAAGTCGAAGAGCTGGGTGGAGGAGAACATCGCCGGCGTCGAGGTCCGTGGCGGGGATTACCCGGTGCAGAGCGATTATATCGCTGCAGTGGTGGTTCTTGCGACGGTCGGGAACGCCCCCCGGATCACGGATCTTCTCGAGATTGCAAAGTCCACAAAGGAAGATGTCCTTAAATCGAAAGAAAAGCGTTCGACCATGTTTGATGACGGCATAGAGCCGCTGTTCGAGTGAGGGGCGTTATGAAGGCAAACATCAGCAGATGGATCGTTCTCCTGCTGGCACTGGTCTGTGTCGTGCAGGTGGCATCGGCATTCGACATCAAGACCGAGACCGTCAACCCCGCAAGCGGCGCTCTCGAACCCGGCCAGCAGGTGAACGCGCGCTACGTGCTCACCTACGACATGATCACCAGCACCGGGAACGATGAGTCGTTTGAGTTCAGCACCGGACTGCAGAACGCCGTCTGGGATTTCAAGATTTACCGTGACGGGGTCGCCATTTACACCACCAAAAAGACCGGATACTACCCGGTTCTGACGGAGTTCGAGATCGCCTATGGTGACGGCGATATCGAACTGGATGCGCAGGTGCGCGGCATTGTCCCCTCGAGCGCGAGCTCGACGGTTCTGGTGACCAAGATCGACCACCTGCGGGATGAGGATGTGAAGGACACTTACTCCGTGACCCGCGATGTCGTGAACGCGGCCCAGGTCGAGGGCTCTCTCTCCGCCCAGCAGCAGCGCCTCAAGGACCTGAAGGCCGACATGGACGAGAAGGCTGCAGAAGGCGTGGATATCGCCGCCGTCCAGGCCGAGTACAACGCCGCGAGCCAGGCCCTCACCAGCGCCGCGTCGGCAGGCCCGGCGCAGGCGGCGAGCTACATCGCCAGCGCCAAGACCGACATAGACGAGGCAACTGCGCTCCTCGAGAAGGCATGGACCCAGAAAGCGGTCGCCGACACCGGGGCGGCAATCGAGTCTCTCGACGGGATGATCACCTACTTCGTCGAGAACCGCTCCATGAGCAGCGACCCGCAGGTGGTCGCCATCATGACCAAGCGCGAGAGCGCCGTCCAGTTCTACTCCCAGGCACAGGACAACCTGAATGCCGAGAACTACCCGCTGGCGCGCTCGAAGGCGGCCGACGGCCTGAGTAAGGCGAACGAGGCCCTGGCCGATGCGAACGCGCTCAGGGAGAGGATAGGCGAAGGGTTCGGCCTCGGCGGGGACCTTCTCCTCTACATCGGCATCGGGATCGTCATCGTCCTCGTTGTCGCGGGTGTCGTGATCTATCGGAAGCGGACTGGCTGGGACGAACTGGGATAACTGCCCGGCGAAAACCCCTCTTTTTTCACATCCCTCTGATTTCCAATTTTGACCAGATTCCACTGGACGATGCCTGCGTATTCTGGTTGACCTCTGACGCGCGTTCGATTGTTGCTGGGGAGATCGTCTCAAAATGCCCCGGTGCAGTGGACCGTGGCCCTATCGCCACATGGGGAGGGGCTGACGGGGTGGGGGGTTGCTCCCCCCCTCCCCTGTCCCCACCCCCCAGACGCGATATTCCCTCGAAATCCGTGTCTGGGGCGCAATTGATGACTCTCCCATGAGGTTTTCAACAATGCCCCAGTTTAGAAGAACGATGTCCTGAAGAGACAGTGCTTGAGAAGACCGAAGGTCTTCGATGGTTGCCCCCGGCAGAGGTATTTTCCCGTTTTGATAACTCTGTTTGCAACACAACGAAGGCTTTCGGCCTTCTCGAACTTCTGTCTCGAAACCCTTTGAGTTGCTCAAGCTCCGGTTCTAACAGACCGTCGCACGTTCCGACAGTCGCACCTCGCACCTAACGGTGCTCACGCTCACTGCGTTCGCGCCTCGAACCTTCGGTGCTTGAACTCCGGAGGTTGAGAGAACCAAAGGACGCGAAACCGCGAAGAGAGGTGGAGAGGAGCGTGTTGGGGCACACCTGAAATTCGCGCTCTTAACGATTAGGACATGTTACGCCATCAGCACTGACGATGTATGTGACTCACGGGTCATTGACCCGTGAATCCCCCGGACTCCCGGCGGTTTCCCCCGACTGTCAGGCAGTTGTCCCGGCCGGAACCCTCGAGAAGACCTCGAGGTTTCTGCTCCCCATCTTCCCGTCCCGCAGGAAGTAGTACTCGAGCAGCCTCTCTTTGTTCTCCTCGTAGGAGAACCAGTAGTTCAGCCGGTAGGTCTCCTTCACGTAGCCGTCCAGGGTCGGGTAGGTGTCGCCGTCGTGAGTGATCACGACGTCGAAATCTCCCCCGTATATCGTCGGTTCACTCACTTTCTGGCTGTAGTAGGCGAGTTTTGAGGCGCGGTCGCCCCGGTAGTACCAGGGCAGCGGCCAGTAGGAGTCGGTCGCGACCGCTACCTTATCCGCGGCATCGATCTTTGCGAAGACCTCCCGCAGGTCTTCGGAGTTCTGCACCTGCACGATGGGCTCGTTGATATCCGCCGGGGTGAACGCCACGTGGAATGTCATGGCGATTAAAAAGATGCTTGCCACGACGGCAATGACCGCTTTCCTCGTGGTCATCATATAGACCGCGACGAAGATCATGGGCAGGAGCTGGTGGAGGATCAGCCACGGCACCTTCTCGCCGATGTAGGCGTAGGCCACAAGGGAGAGAAGCATCCAGAAGATGGCGAACCGTGCAAACTCCTTCTGCCGGTCGATCGGCCGGAGTTCCCCGCCGCCCGAAAGGATCTCGCGGAGCCGGTCTTTGAAGCCCAATGTCCGCTCGACGGGTGGGGCTTCGACCTCTTGGGTTGCCTCTGCCTCTTCTCCTTCGCCGGGGCTCCCTGTTTGCCCCGCCTTTCGCTCCCTCCACCGTGAGACGATGCCGGGGACGTCGACGAACTGGAGGACCCCGACCACGGCGAGGATCAGGATCGGCACCTCGTAGAGGAGGAAGAGCAGGATATAGAAGTACGGCGGCCCCCCGAGGCGCTGGGCCTGGTGCATCGACGTCCAGTGCTCGATAGCCCGGAGCCACCCGTCCATGAGCACGCCGGGGTGCGCGCCGAACGACGAGTAAAGGATCGCCATGATCCCGACCGCGACGAGGGCGCCGAGCGCGAGATCCCGGATCCACCGGGCCGGGAGCCGGACCTTCCCCGTCCAGACCAGGTAGAGGAGGTACGCCCCGAAGATCAGGACGACGATCGGCATGTTCTCCTTTGCGGTCATCCCGAACCCGATCGCCGCCCCGGCGATGAGTGCGTACTGCACCTTCTGCCGCTCGAAGTAGTAGAGGAGGGCGACAAGGAGCACCATCGTAAAGAAGGCGATGAAGATGTCGTTCCTGAGAAACCGTGAGAAGTAGACCATGTTCGGCGACACGGCGAGGAAGAGCGCCGCTACAAGGGCCTGCTTCTTATCGAGATAGCCGAGCCGGTAGATCGGGTAGACCAGCGGGACGAGCAGGGTGCCGAGCAGTGCCGGGAGAAGCCGGCCCACGAAATCGGAGTCTCCGAGAAACGAGAAGATTCCGGCCGTTACGTAATAGAGAAACGGCCCGTGGTACATAGGGTCGTAGGTATAGACCCCCTCGGTCAGGAGCCGATAGGAGAACCACGCGTGAATAGCCTCGTCGTGGTGAAATAACTTTAAGTCGAGCGAGTAAAAACGGAGAGCAATTGTGACCAGAAGTATGAGGAGAAAAAGCCCCTCGAATGAGAGCAGTCGTTCACGGACTCCTGCCGCGAACACGGCGGCCTTCACGCCGCACCCACCTCAACTCTCCAGCACAATCTCAATGCCGATGTCTTTCGGAACCTGAATGCGCATCAGCTGGCGCAGCGCACGCTCGTCGGCATCGATGTCGATGAGCCTCTTGTGCACCCGCATCTGCCAGCGATCCCAGGTTGCGGTACCTTCGCCGTCAGGGCTCTTCCTGGTGGGGACCACGAGTTTCTTCGTGGGCAGCGGGATCGGACCTGCCAGATTGACGCCGGTACGCTCTGCTATCTCTTTGATCCGGTCGCAGACCATCTCGATTTTTTCGAAGTCAGTTCCGGAAAGACGTATTCTGGCCTTCTGCATGTTTAACCACCAAAAAATTATAGGTACCTTCTTATCTCATCTGCTTGGGCGTGATGTCCATGCACACGCCTGCCGCAATGGTGGATCCCATATCACGGACAGCGAACCGGCCGAGCTGCGGGATCTCTTTGACCTTCTCGATGACCATGGGCTGGGTGGGCCTGATCTTGACGATAGCGGCGTCGCCGGTCTTGAGGAACGTGGGGTTCTCTTCCTTGACCTGGCCGGTACGGGGGTCGAGCTTCTTCTGGAGCTCGACGAAGGAGCATGCGATCTGGGCGGTGTGGCAGTGGAAGACCGGGGTGTAGCCGACGGTCAGGGCGCTGGGGTGGTGGAGCACGACGACCTGCGCGATGAACTCCTCTGCAACGGTCGGGGGCACGTCGGCGGGACCGCAGACGTCACCGCGGCGGATGTCGCCCTTGCCGATACCACGGACGTTGAATCCGACGTTGTCGCCCGGAGCCGCCTGCGGGATCTCCTCGTGGTGCATCTCGATGGACTTGACCTCACCCTCTTTGTTCGCGGGCATGAAGCTGACCTTCATTCCCTTCTTCATGATGCCGGTCTCGACACGCCCGACGGGCACGGTTCCGATACCGGAGATGGAGTAGACATCCTGGATGGGGAGACGCATGGGCAGGTTCGTGGGCTTCTCGGGTTCGCTGAGCGCGTTGAGTGCGGCGAGTACCGTCGGTCCCTTGTACCAGGGGGTGTTCTCGCTGAGTTTGGTGACGTTGTCCCCAACGAACGCGCTCATCGGGATGAAACTGATGTCGTCGGGCTTGTAGCCGACCATCTTGAGCAGCTGGGAGAGCTGTTCCTTGACCTCGTTGTAGCGCTTCTCGTCGTACTTGGCGGCATCCATCTTGTTGATGCCGATGATCAGCTGGTTGATGCCGAGCGTACGGGACAGGAAGACGTGCTCCTTGGTCTGCTCCATCACGCCGTCGGGTGCGGCGACGACCAGCAGTGCGGCGTCGGCCTGGGATGCGCCCGTGATCATGTTCTTG